>CAYRLE010000034.1:0-2342 GCA_964425105.1 uncultured Gammaproteobacteria bacterium
CTTGCTGGTGACCTCCATGGCGCCGCTCTTCTTGGGCTTGAAATAGGTGGAGCCCTTGGGGGTGTTGCGCGCCAGCCGGTAGAAGACGAAGGAATAGACGAGGGCAATGGCGCCGGTGCAGGCGATGGCATAGCGCCAGCCGTCCGCCCCGCCGAAGGCCAGGGCCAGGGTGGGCAGGGTCAGGGCGGCGGCGGCGGAGCCGAAATTGCCCCAGCCGCCGTAGATACCCTCTGCCACCCCCACCTCGCGGGCCGGGAACCACTCGGCGATGAGGCGGATGCCGATAACGAAGCCGGCGCCCACGAATCCTAGCAGGAAGCGCAACAGGGCCATCTGTTCGTAGTCGTCGGCGAAGGCGAAGCCGAAGCAGAGCACGGCAGAGATGCTCAGCAGCACCGCGTACATGATGCGCGGGCCCAGTTTGTCCACCAGCATGCCCACCACGATGCGCGCCGGGATGGTCAGCGCCACGTTGAGAATCAGCAGGGCCTTGACCTGCTGGTCGCTGAGATGGAGTGCCTCGCGAATGGCGCCCAGCAGGGGGGCGTGATTGAACCATATGAAGAAACTGAGAAAGAAGGCGAACCAAGTGAGGTGCAGGGTGCGGACCCTGCCGCTGAAGGACAACAGCTTCAGGCCGCTGGCAGGGCTCCGGGATGGGCTGAACATGAAAGGCTCCTTGTCGATTTCAGGCTGCTGCGTGAACGCCCCCATGATTAGCAATAACCGTGCCATTGTATTAATATGCTGATATATATAGAAATTTATGTTTTTTTCTTCTTTTTTGTGCAGTGAGATGCACAATGGGCGCGCATCCGGCGCGCGCAGGGCACAGTGAGGGCGCCCTGATGGGGGCGGGAGGGCTTGCAGGGGGCGCCTGCCGGCCTGTTGTGCTCCCGGCGGGCGAATGCACGCAACAGGGAATGTGCGCACCGTTTTGGTGCATATTTCCAGCCCAGAATCATGGCGTCATCAGGGTGCATATAGAAAATAATGCATAAACAGCATCTTATGTTTATTGTGCGCGGTTGGCACGGCTCTTGCTGATAGTGAATCATCTGAAACAAAGCGACAGCCGAGTGGAGTAAGCAGTCTATGAAAGAAAAGCTGGTATTGATCGGAAATGGCATGGCCGGGGTGCGCGCCCTGGAGGAGCTGCTCAAGCTCGCCCCCGATATGTATGAGATCACCGTCTTTGGCGCCGAACCCTTCGGCAACTACAACCGCATTCTTCTCTCCCCGGTGCTGGCCGGCGAGAAGACCCTGGAAGACATCATGCTCAACGATCTCCAGTGGTACCGGGACAACGGCATCACGCTCCATGCCGGCAAGCAGGTGGTGGAGATCGACCGTCGCCGTCGCCGGGTGGTGGCCAGTGATGGCACAGTGGAATCCTACGATCGCCTGGTGCTGGCCACCGGCTCGCGGCCGTTCATCATCCCGGTGCCGGGCAAGGATTTGCAGGGAGTGATCACCTTCCGCGACATCCATGACGTCAATGCCATGCTCGAGGCCGCAGGCCGCAGCCGGCGGGCGGTGGTGATCGGCGGCGGCCTGCTGGGTCTGGAGGCCGCCAACGGTCTCCAGGAGCGGGGCATGGCGGTGACCGTGGTGCATCTCATGGACACCCTCATGGAACGTCAGCTGGACAAGCCGGCGGGGGACTTGCTGAAACGTGCCCTGGAGGAGAAAGGCCTGACCTTCCTCATGGAGGCCCAGACCGAGGCCATACTCGGCGAGGAGCAGGTGCGCGCCGTGCGCTTCAAGGACGGCACCGAGATTCCAGCGGACCTCGTGGTGATGGCGGTGGGCATCCGCCCCAATATCGAACTGGCCAAGGAGGCCGGCCTCTATTGCGAGCGCGGCGTGCTGGTCAACGACACCATGCAGACCTACGACCCGCGCATCTATGCCGTGGGGGAATGCATCCAGCACCGCGGCCAGACCTATGGCCTGGTGGCGCCCCTGTTCGAGATGGCCAAGGTCTGCGCCAACCACCTGGCGCAGCTGGGCTATGCCCGCTACGAGGGCATGGTGACCTCCACCAAGCTCAAGGTGACCGGCATCGATCTGTTCTCCGCCGGCGAGTTCCACGGCGACGAGGAGAGTGAGGAAATCGTCCTCAAGGATGCCAACCAGGGCATCTACAAGAAACTGGTGCTGAAGGACGACCGCATCCAGGGGGCGGTACTGTACGGCGACACCGTAGACGGCAGTTGGTATTTCCAGTTGATGCGCGACGGCACCAATATCGTGGATATCCGCGATCAGTTGTTGTTTGGCCAGGCCCACCTCGGCGATGCCGGCCATGGCGGCCAGAACGCCGCCAGCGCCATGAGCGA
>CAYRLE010000034.1:2442-25523 GCA_964425105.1 uncultured Gammaproteobacteria bacterium
CCCACCTCGGCGATGCCGGCCATGGCGGCCAGAACGCCGCCAGCGCCATGAGCGATGACATGGAGGTGTGTGGTTGCAACGGGGTGTGCAAGGGCGACATCGTCCAGGCCATCACCACCAATGGCCTGTTTACCCTGGACGAGGTGCGCGCCCATACCAAGGCCTCGTCCTCCTGTGGCTCCTGCACCGGGCTGGTGGAGCAGATCCTCATGGATACCCTGGGCAACGACTATTCTCAGACGCCCACGGAAAAGCCGCTGTGCACCTGCACCGACCACACCCATGACGAGGTGCGCAAGGTGATTCGCCAGCAGCACCTCACCAGCATCCGGGCGCTGATGGATTACATGGAGTGGCGCAGCCCCGACGGCTGCCATGTGTGCCGTCCGGCCCTCAATTATTACCTGCTGGCCACCTGGCCTGGCGAGGCCGAGGACGATTACCAGGCGCGCTTCATCAATGAGCGGGTCCATGCCAACATCCAGAAGGACGGCAGCTACTCCGTGGTGCCGCGTATCTGGGGTGGGGTCACCACGCCCGCGGAACTGCGCGCCATCGCCGACGTGGCGGACAAGTTCCAGGTGCCCACGGTGAAGATCACCGGCGGCCAGCGCATCGATCTGCTGGGGGTGAAGAAGGAGGACCTGCCGGCCATGTGGCATGATCTGAATGAGGCCGGCTTCATTTCGGGGCACGCCTACGGCAAGTCCCTGCGTACCGTGAAGACCTGTGTCGGTTCCGAGTGGTGCCGCTTCGGGACCCAAGACTCCACCGCCATGGGCATCGAACTGGAGAAGATGTGCTGGGGCTCCTGGACGCCCCACAAGGTCAAGCTGGCGGTCTCCGGCTGCCCGCGCAACTGCGCGGAGGCCACCATCAAGGACTTCGGGGTGGTGGCGGTGGATTCCGGCTGGGAGCTGCACGTGGGCGGCAACGGCGGCGTCAAGGTGCGCGCCACCGATCTGTTGTGCAAGGTGAGTAGCGAGGCGGAGGTGCTGGAATACTGCGGCGCCTTCCTGCAGCTCTATCGCGAGGAGGCCCATTATCTGGAGCGCACCGCGCCCTGGATCGAGCGCGTGGGGCTGAGCTATGTCAAGCAGCGGGTGGTGGAGGACCCGGAGGGGCGCCGTGAACTCCATGAGCGTTTTCTCGCCTCCCAGCGCCATGCCCAGGTGGACCCCTGGGCGGAGCGCGCCCGCGAGCAGGTGCAGACCTATGAGTTTATTCCCCTGAAGCAGGTGGGATAATTTCTTGAGGACTGAGGTGATCGTAGGCGCACAGCACCGTAATCCAGCGAATGGGTGATGCGTGATGGGTAATGAGTCATGGGTATGTACAACTTCCTGAACTCATCACGCATTACTCATTACTCTTCACCCCTATTGATATTGCGTTAATCCTGCATAATTTAAGTCGAGGTGATGAAGTGAGCGAATGGATCGAAATCGGGCGGCTGGAGGATATTCCCCGCCAGGGGTCGCGGGTGGTGCGCACTGCCCGCGGGGACATTGCGGTGTTTCGCACCGCGGCCGATGAGGTGTTCGCGCTGCAGGACCGTTGTCCCCACAAGGGTGGACCGTTATCCCAGGGCCTGGTCCATGGCCGGCGGGTCACCTGTCCCCTGCACAACTGGGTGCTGGAACTGGAAAGCGGCGCGGCGGTGGCGCCCGATGTGGGTTGTGCCAGGAAATTTCCGGTGCGCCGCGAAGGGGAGCGCATTCTCCTCGCGCTGGAGGAGAGGACAGCGGCGGCCGTCAGAACAGCGTAACGTCGCCGCCGCCCGCCTCCGCTTCCGGGGCGGGGGGCGCGGTAGGGGAGGTCTGCGCCCGCGCCTTCCCCTCTTCTTGCGCCGCCGCTGGCGGCGCAGTGTTCTGTTGGGCATCCAGCAGGAACTGTTCCACCAGGGTCCTGAGCTGCATGGCCATGAGGCTCAGTTCGTGATTGGAGGCGGAGGTCTGCACGGCCTTTTCCGAGGTCTCACAGGCGATCTGGCTGATGGTGGAAATATTGTGCTTGATCTCGCCCACCACCGATGACTGCTGGTCGGTGGCGCTGGCGATGTTGTTGTTCATCTCGGCGATGGTGGACACAGAGTCGTTGATAGCGCGCAGTGCGTCGCCTGCCTGAGTGGCCTGCTGGACCACGTCCTGGGTCTTGTCGCAGCCGCGGTTCATGACCCCGGCGACATCGGCGGCACAGGCCCGGAACTGGTTGATCTTGTGCTTGATGTCCTCGGTGCCTTCCTGGGTGCGGATGGCCAGGGTGCGCACCTCGTCGGCCACCACGGCAAAGCCGCGCCCCTGCTCGCCGGCACGGGCTGCCTCGATGGCGGCGTTGAGGGCCAGCAGATTGGTCTGATCGGCGATCTCGTTGATCACCGACAGGACGCTATCGATGTTTTCGCTTTCCTGCACCAGGGTGCGAATGGATTCCGCCGCGTGATTGATGTCGCCGGACAGGGCCTCGATGGCGGAAATGGTATGGACGACCATGTCGCGCCCGGAACCGGCCTCCTGGCTGGCGCTCTGGGTGGCCTGTGCGGCTGCGGCGGCGCTCTGCGCCACGTCCTCCACCGAGGTGGCCATCCCCCCCACCGCCGAGGCGATGTCGTTGATTTCCTGTTTCTGGCGCTCTGCCCCCTCCTTGGCCTTACTGCTGGCATCGGACATGTTGCTTGCCTCCTTGGCCAGCACCGTGGATGATTCCATCACCATGTTGATGACGTTCTGGATCTTGTCGGCAAATTTGTTGAAGGCCCGCGACAGTTGTGAGACTTCATCCCTGCCGCTGTCGTCCAGACGATGGGAAAGCTGTCCGGTGCCCGTGGCCATGCCCTCCATGGCCGTGATGACCTGGTTCACCCGCCGCAGGATATTGCGGTTGATGAAGAAATTGATCAGTACCACGGCGATCGCGCCACAGAGAATGAAAATGACGAACAGGAGGGTGATGTGGCGGGTCCTGAGCAGCATGGCCTCCAGGTTGGCCGTCTGATCTTCCCAGGCGACGCCCAGGAATCTCTCGCCCAGATTGTCCAGTTTGTCGATCAGGGGACGGATCTGGTGGCGTATGCGGGCAATATTGCCGCTGATCTGTTTGGGGTCTCCGTGGTTCAGGAGCAGATCAGCCTGTTCTGAGAGAAAAGCGGTTCCCTTCCTGATGTTGTCCAGGTAGGGCTGCAGTGCGGGTAGTTTCTCTTTCTGGAGGAGGTCGAGCTTGTTGCCGATGGCACGGGTTTTTTCGTCGAACTGGCTGCGACTGGCCTCGTCACCAGTGAGGGCATGTTCTATGAGGTAGGAGGAAGCTTCCTCGAAATCATGATGGATGCTGCTGGCCAGGGCGATGATCATCTGAAAGCGGTTGCTGGCCTGCTGCAGGTCGTGGCTGATCTGCTGGGATTTGCCATGGATCACGAAGGCGACTGCAGTGGCAACGATGAGAGTGATGATCAGCGTGAAGTTGGTCTTCTGGCGGATTGTCAGTCGCGGCTGGTGGCTCATGCTCGATGGTCCTTGTGGTGTCGCGGGGGATTAGAGGCCCCCTCTTCCTAAGAAACATATCGGGAACCCACACTGGAACTTTAGCGCTCAGGGTGAGTTTGGCGCTGAGGGGGTTTTTGCAGTGCTGGCTGGGGAGACCGGAGAGGCGTCCTCACACGGTCTGGTTGAATACCAGCCAGTAGAGTCCCAGTTGGCGCACCGCCTCGCTGAACTGGGCAAAGTCCACCGGCTTGCGGATGTAGCTGTTGGCGCCCAGGTCGTAGCTGGCGGCGATGTCCTGCTCCTCGGTGGAGGTGGTGAGAATCACCACCGGAATGCGCCGCGTGCGCTGGTCGGCGCGCAGGCGTTTGAGGACTTCCAGGCCATCGAGCTTGGGCAGCTTCAGGTCCAGGAGGATGACCTCCGGCTTATGGGCAGGGTCGCGGCCGGCATACTGGCCCTCTGCGAACAGGTAGGCCAGTGCCTCCTCCCCGTCCCGGGTGACCATCACTTCGTTGGCGATGTTGTTTTTTTTCAGGGCGCGCAGGGTCAGCAGTTCATCGTCGGGATTGTCTTCCACCAAGAGAATGATCTTGTTCTTCATGGTAATGGCTCCTCAGGGCGGGTGCCCTGTTGATGGCGTTGCAGGACGAAATAGAAGACGGCGCCCTTGCCGCTCTCTCCTTCGCCCCAGATGCGGCCGCCGTGGCGGTGGATGATGCGGGCGACAGTGGTCAGCCCGATGCCGCTGCCTTCATACTCGTTGAGGTGATGGAGGCGCTGGAAGGCGACGAACAGTTTGTCGGCATAGCGCATATCGAAGCCGGCGCCATTGTCGCGGACATAATAGACTTCCTCGTTTCCCTGGCGCAGGGCACCGAATTCGATGCGCGTCAATGGTGCCTTGCTGGTGTATTTCCAGGCATTGCCCAGCAGGTTCTCCAGGACCACGCGCAACAGCTGGCCATCCCCCCTGGCATACAGATCCGCTTCGATGATCACCTCGGCCTGGCGCGCCGGGCTGGCCTCCTGCAGTTCCGCCATGATCTCTTCGGCGATGCGGCTCAGTGCCACTTGCTGACGGTGCAGTTGCTGGCGGGAGACGCGCGACAGCATCAGCAGGTCGTCGATCAACTGACCCATGCGGCGGGATGCCGTTCTGATGCGGTATAGATAGTTCTGGGCTTCTTCCTCCAGCGTTGCGCCGTAGTCCTCTTCCAGCGCCTGACTGAAGCCATTGATGGCCCGCAGGGGCGCGCGCAGGTCATGGGATACCGAATAGGCGAAGGATTCCAGTTCCTGGTTGGCATAGGCCAGGGCGGCGCGTTCTCCCTCGATGATCATGGCCTGTGCCCGGACTTCCGCCGTGCGTTCCCGGACCATCTCCTCCAGGGCGTCGCGGTGCCGCTCCAGCTCGGCCAGGGCATGGAGGCGCTCCAACTCGGCGCTGGTGCGGGCGGCGAAGATTTCCAGGATGGGCTGGATCCAGGGGGAGTCTTCCATGGCATTGCTATTGAGTACCGCCACCAAGCCCAGCGGCTTGCCCGCCTGGTCGAACAAGGGGATGCCGATATAGCTTTCGATATTCAGCGTCTTCAGCATTTCATCGTCGGGGAACTGGCGCTGCACATCATGGGTATAGCTGCAGGTCTGTTGTCCTATGACATTGGCGCAGGGTGTGCCGGTCAGGGTGTAACTGAAATTTTCCGCGCTGCGGCCGTGAGCGCATACGGCGATGGTGTGGATCTGCTGGCTGTCTTCGAACAGCCCCACGAAGGCATAATCGGCATGGAAGATCCTGGTCAGGTGGATGACCAGGGATTCAAAGAATTTCTCACCAGTCTGCGCGGAGACGCCGCTGGCGATGTTGTGGATGGCCTCTTCGCTGCGTTTGCGTTCCGTGATGTCGGTGATGGTGCCGACATAGCCTACCACCGACCCTTCACCGCCGCGTTCTGCGGCGGCCTGGGCAAGGAGCCAGGTGACGGTGCCGTCGGGGCGCAGGAAACGGCACTCGCTGCGGAAGGGATATTGGCCTGCAGCGGCCTGCTGCCATTGCCGGAAGATCCGCTCCCTGTCTTCGGGGTGGAGGGCCCTGGCCCAGCCATCCCCGGCGGCCTCTGCGCTGCTCATGCCGGCCATTTCACACCAGCGCTCATTGACATAGATGCAGCTGCCGGCGGCGTCGGTACGGAAGATGCCCACCGGGGAGACCTGGGCCAGGATGTGGAAGCGCTGCTCGCTGGCGCGCAGTGCCGTTTCCGCGCGCTGTTGTTCCGTGACATCCTCGTGCATCAGGATGATTTCGCGAATCCGGCCGCTGTCGTCCTTGATGGGATAGAGATGGGCGCGGGTGCAGAAGGTGGTCTCGGGGACGGGCACCTCGGGGGTCTCGGTAGAGTTGTAGAACACCGGCGGAACCTGCACCGTTTCCCCGGCGAAGGCCTCTTCGATATAGGGCATGATGCCCTTGGCGACGAGTTGGCGGTCCTGCAGGAGATTGTAGTCCTCCAGGTCCATGAGGGTGGCGCCGGTCATCTTCTCCCAGGCCCGGTTCACCATCAGGGTGCGGCCGTCGGGGGACAGCACCTGGATGCCGAAAGGGGACTGCTCCACCAGTTCCCGGAAGCGCTTTTCGGAGCTCTGCAGCGCCAGTTCGGTCTGCTGGCGCTGGCTGATGTCGTGGACGATGGCGATGAACACAGGCGGCGATTCATCGCCGGCCAATTGCAGCCGCAATTCCACCGGATAGTAAGAACCGTCCTTGCGGCGGTGGCGGGATTCGAAAACCACCAGCTTCTGCTCGCCCGCCTCCAAGGGACGGATCAGGGCGCGCCAGGCCTCGTCGCTTAGATCCGGCTTGAGGTCGAAGGGCGTCATGGCGGATATTTCCGCCATGGTGTAACCGAGATTACGGCGGGCGCCAGGGGAGACTTCGATGAATTTCAGAGTGGCGGCATCGAAGATGTAGATCTCATCGAAGGCGATTTCCAGGATGCGGCCGAGATAACCGGCTGGGGCGGGATCAGTCATTTTGACGGGGCCCGGCCCTTTCCCCCCTTACCCGCAGATATATGGATTGAACATGCATGACAGTGGCGTGCTCCTTTTCCCTTGTTTAGCCCTCTCCCCGCTGTAAGTCAAGTGCCGTATACGGCATACTTCCACAAGGCCTCTTGTGAAGGCCCGCTGTGCGATCGATAGTTGAGAGGATTCCGATGGATGAATTCGTCATGGGCCATGAGTTGGCTATTCGCCTGACCTGCTTCTTCGCCGTGTTTGCCGCGGTGGCGGGAGTGGAGATGGCCCTGCCGCGCCGCGCGCTCATGGTGTCCAAGCCACTGCGCTGGCTGAACAATCTGGGGCTGGTGGTCCTCAATTCCATTGTCCTGCGCTTGTTGTTCCCGGCCGCGGCCGTGGGGATGGCGGCCTTTGCCGGCCAACAGGGCTGGGGGCTGTTTCACTATCTGCAGGCGGCGCCTGCCCTGGCTGTGGTGGCCAGCGTGGTGTTGCTGGATTTGGCCATCTACCTGCAGCATGTGATGTTTCATGCCATACCCCTGCTGTGGCGCCTGCATCGGGTGCATCATGCGGATATGGATTTCGACGTCACCACGGGGGCGCGCTTTCATCCCATCGAGATCATCCTTTCCATGCTCATCAAGTTTGCGGTGATTCTGTTGCTGGGGCCGCCCCTGGTGGCGGTGGTGGTCTTCGAGATATTGCTCAATGCCACCGCCATGTTCAACCATGGCAACCTGCGCCTGCCCCTGGACCGCTGGCTGCGCTGGATCGTGGTGACGCCGGATATGCACCGTGTGCATCACTCGGTGGAGGATGACGAGACCAACAGCAATTTCGGCTTCAACCTGCCGTGGTGGGACCGGCTCTTCGGCACCTATCGTGACCAGCCCCGCGGCGGCCATGAAGGCATGACCATCGGCATCTACACCTGCCGTGACCCGCGTGTGGTGGAGCGCCTGCCGGGCATGCTGGCATTGCCCTTCCGGCGCAGACTGGGGCCCTATACCATCAACCGGCGCAGCTGGACGCCACCCGCCGAATACCGGGATGAGTCCTAGGGCGACCCGCCTGATAATGCTGGGGCTGCTGCTGGCGGCCATCGCAGTGGCGCTGGTCTATCGGGAGCGCTTCGATATCGCCGCTCTGGAACAAGGGCTGCGCCAGGCAGGCCTGATGGCGCCGCTGCTCTTCATGTTGCTCTATGCCCTGGCGGCCGTGCTGTTCCTGCCGGGCTCGGTGCTGACCGTTGCCGGCGGTGCCCTGTTCGGTCCCTTCTGGGGCACCTTCTACAATCTGACCGGCGCCACCTTGGGCGCCACGCTGGCCTTTCTCATTGCCCGCTATCTGGCGGGAGACTGGGTTACACAGCGCAGCGCCGGCCGTCTGCAGCAGTTGGTGGCCGGGGTGGAGGCAGAGGGTTGGCGCTTCGTGGCCTTCGTGCGCCTGGTGCCCTTGTTTCCCTACAACCTGCTCAATTATGCCCTGGGGTTGACCCGCATCCGCCTGTCCCACTACGTCATGACCACTTATGTCTGCATGTTGCCGGCGGCCTTCGCCTACACCTATCTGGGCTATGCCGGGCGCGAGGCCCTGGCCGGGGGCGAAGGCCTGATCCAGAAAGGTCTGCTGGCCCTGGGTCTGCTGGCGCTGGTGGCCTTCCTGCCGCGCCTGGTCAGGCGGCTGCAGAACAAGAGCGGGCCGTGATCCTGAAGGGTGGGCACAAGCCACCAAGGTCCTCTGGCGCAGCGCCTCGCCATGCCTATCTTGCGTGGTCTTGCAAAAAGGCGATGATTTCATCCAGGGTTTCCCGGGGCGGCACGGCTTTGCCCAAGGCAATCATATGCTGTTCCATGCGTGCCACCACGGCGGGCCATTCTGCCGCTGTATGCGTGCTGGGGGCGGGCAGGGCGTGGCAGCTGGAGCAGGTCTGCCGAAAGGCGGCCGCACCCGGGGCCTTGCGGCTCTCCGCATCCAGTACGGCAGGTGGGCTGCCGCCCATCATGCCACCCATCATGCCGCGGTGATGTCTGCTCATGCTCATGCCCTGCACGATGAACAGGCCGGCAATGCCGAGCAACAGCAGGGTGATGCCGGTGAACAGGGTGCGTCGCTTTTTCATTGTGGACCGTCTTCCAGTTCGCGCTTCATGCGTTGGTAGGTTTCCCGGTCGATCTCGCCGCGGGCATAGCGCCTTTTCAGGATTTCCAGGGGGCTGTCTTGCGCGGGGCGCTGCCAGAGCCACTTGATAATGAGCGCCACCCCGGCGATGACCAGGATCCAGAAGAGCAGGTGAAACAAACCCATGGTGCCCAGCCAGCCGCCATTCATGCCATGATCCATCATGTCCTGTTCCTCTCCGGCACCGCTTTCACGGCGCTGTCGCGGTCGAGGCCATCGAGGATGCCGCAGCCGCATTGTTCAGTCGCGCAGAGCTGGAGCAGGCGGCGCAATTCCTGGCGCAGGAGGCCCAGCTCCCGGAGCCGTTCTTCCACTTCCGCCAGCTTGGCGGCAGTAAGGCTGCGGACCTTCTGACGGGCTGCGCGGGGCGCTGCGCGCATCTTCAGCAGGGCGGCGATTTCATCCAGGGTAAAACCCATGCCTTTGGTGCGCTGGATGAAGCGCAGCCGTGACAGGTCAGCGCTCTGGTAGCGGCGCACGCCGGCCGGGGTGCGGCTGATCGGTGGCAGCAGGCCGATTCTTTCATAATAGCGCAGGGTGTCGTGGCTCAGACCCAGCAACAGGGCTGTCTCGCCGATGGTCAGGTTTTCTTCTTTCATGGAAAACAACCCTCCGAAGCATGGCGGCAAATAGCGCAGTGCCGCAGAAGTGGGTGGCGACAACGGCAACAGCGTCCTCGGTACCCCAAGCATGTATATTCCCGCGATAGGATGTTGCTGTCCACCCTTGGCAGCGGGATAACAGGGGGGCGATAGAGAAAGGGAGCTGTTTGGGGGAGTGTTGGCTAAACGAAGATGCCCCGCGGAGAGCGGGGCATCTTCGTTATTGCTTGCTTGTGCTGCAGCTACTCAGTGCGAATGATCGTCATGGCTTTCCTGGTCGTGCCCCTGATGATCATGTTCATGGCCGGCCAGTTCATCCGGGTTGTGCTGGTGGTCATGTTCACTGGCACCACTGGCATGGGAGTGCTGGTGGTCATGCTCATGCTGATGGGCATGGCTGTGGGTGTGGCCATGGCTGTGGCTGTGGGATGTGCCATCGGCATGGGTGTGGCCGTGTTCATGTTCATCATGGCTGTGTTCATGTTCGTGCTTGTGTGCGTGTTTATGACTTCCTTCCATCGTCTTTTCTCCTTATGTTTCGGTGTTCACCACTTGCTGTGGTTGAGTGACAGGGCTTTTGTAAACTCCCCGACCTTGTCTCGGCAGTCCCTAGGCAAACTTTAAGACAGACTGCCGGGATTAGCCAGTGTCTATTTACTGGCGGTGCCCATTATGCATCACTATGGTAGGAAGTTAAAGAATATCGTATGAATTCTGTGCCGATCAGCTTGTCTCTACCAGTAATCGCAAGCGGATAGGAGGCCTTGCCCACTTCGTGGTTACCTTAAGTCAGGGCGGTGTTGGGACGATATCAAGGATTCCATGAAACACCCGCATCTCAGTTGTCGTACAAGAGAAAAAGAGGGCCTCTGCATCCGGCAAAAGAGGGGTTGTGGTATGGCCAGGTGTTGACCAAATTCGTATGAGATAATATAATATCTTATGAATTATGAAGATTCAGTATCTTTCATCAATGGATTGTCAGCACAGTTGGGAAGTTAATGACATTTTTTATATGTGGGGACGATAAAAATGCCAGAAAATTTTGTATTGCGGACAATAAATAGCAAAAGCTTGATTGCCATGGCCGTTGCGGTAGTGTTGGGAAGTTCCGTCAGTGAGGCGGTGATGGCAGATGAAGGGCATAAGGAGGTGCATCTGTTGCCCCATGAGGTGGCAGGTTTGAACCTCAATGGTGGGACCACTTGGTTCCTGCAGGGCACCAGCGGGGCAAAGGACAGGACTGCCGCCCTCACCTACACCCTGGATCTCAATATCGAGCGCGAGCTGGGCGAGCACGGCAAGGTGGCGGTGGCCTTCGAGGCCGGTGACGGGGAGGGCGTCGATCCCGATATCGGCACATTATCATCGGTGAACTATGATGCCTTCTTCACCGAGTTGACCAATACGGTGGGAGGCAGCACCAATGTGGTGGCGCTTTCCATTTCCCAGGCCTACTACGAAAACGAGTTCCTGGCCGGTGATCTGGTGGTCGATGCCGGTAAGCTCGATGTCCATGGTCTTTTCGATGACAATGCCTATGCCAACGACGAGACCGACCAGTTTCTGTCGGCGATCTTTACGCGCTCGGCAGATACCACTTACAAGCAGCTGGATTATTACTATGCGCCCGGTGTGGCCGCCCTGTACCAGGTCACAGATATGCTGGCGGTGACGGCGATTGCCGCAAACGGCAACGAATCCGGCTTCAATGATATCTTCAGTCAGCCCTATTATGTGCTGCAGGCCAACATCATGCCGGGCCTGGGTGGGTATGAGGGCAATTATCGATTCTATGCCCTGCATGATTCCCGCGACAGTGCCAACACCACCTTTACCAAGATCAGTAATGGCAAGAAGACCGAGAATACCGCCTGGGGCCTGAGTTTCGACCAGGCAATTCCCGGCGGCATAGGCGTGTTTGCCCGTTATTCTGCGCAGGACGACAGTATTCTCGAGAATCTGGTGGAATCCTCCTGGAGTTTTGGCGGCCTGGTGGCAGGGGACAGATGGAAGAGGCCCCATGACAGCGCAGGCATTGCCTATGGCAGCGTCAATCTCAATAACGATCCGGCAGTGGTCGCGGCAGCCGGCTTGAGTAATCCCGACGATGAAAAACATTTCGAGATCTTCTACAAATACGGCTATCTGCATCACTATACCCTGACCGCCGATCTGCAGCTGATCAAGAACATCGGTGGCGATGGCCGTGCCGACATGGTGGCCGTGTATGGCTTGCGCAGTCAGCTGAATTTTTGATGGTGAATATTGCCGGATGAGAACTGAGATCAACTGAAGAACGGAGTTAGACGATGAACAGAAAAGACCCCCAGAGCATGAAGAAAGTACTGCAAGGCGTCCTGGCTGCTACGCTGCTGCTTGGCGCAGGCTTGGCCCAGGCCCATTTCCAGATGGTGATACCCTCGGACGACATGGTGAAGCAGACTGAATCGCGGAAGATAGGTCTGGACATCAAATTCTGGCATCCCTTCGAGGGCATGGGCATGAACATGGCCAAGCCTGCGCAGTTTGGCGTCATGATCAATGGCCGCAAGAAAGACCTTTTGGATACCCTGCAGGCGCATAGATTCAAGGATCAGGATGGCGATGTCTTCGATGGCTTCAAAGCAGCCTATAGCATCAGGAAGCCGGGTGATCATATTTTCTATATAGAACCCAAGCCCTACTGGGAGGCCTCCGAAGAGTCATTCATCGTCCATTACACGAAGGTGGTGGTCAATGCCTTCGGCCTGGAGGAGGGCTGGGATCAGGAGGTTGGCCTGAAGACGGAGATCATACCCCTGACCCGTCCCTATGGCCTGTATGCCGGCAATGTCTTCCAGGGGATCGTCAAGGTGAATGGCAAGCCGGCGCCCTATACCAAGGTCGAGGTGGAGTATTACAATAAGGACGGCAAGCTCCATGCCGAGGCCGATCCGCTGATCACCCAGGTGGTCAAGGCAGACGGCAATGGTGTCTTCACCTATGCCATGCCGCGTGCCGGGTGGTGGACCTTCGCGGCGCTCAATACCGATGACAAGACCATGACCCATAACGGCAAGGAATATCCGGTGGAGATCGGGGCCTTGCTGTGGGTCAAGGCCCATGATATGAAATAAGCGTGAAGCAGCTGTAGCCAGGGATGGCAAGGACAAATAAATACGACCATCGTCCCTTTCCGGTGCGGTGGGTCGAGGCGACGACAACAAAGGGAAAGATTCGATGACGATTGCAAATGGAACGATGAAAAGCCAGATTCTGCCGGCTAGTTTGCTGCTGATGGTGTTGGCCCTGACCGTTGGGTGGCAGCCCGCCGCACAGGCCCACAAGGGACATGGCGGGCCCATGGTGACCTTTCTCAAAAAGAAGGCGACACTGCGAGCACTGCTCCCCGAGGGGGCCAAGTTCGTGAAACGCAAGCAGCGCCTCAACGAGGAGGGCGACGAGTGGGCCTCCAAGACCTATGGCGTCGACCTCGATGAGTCCCTCTATACCTATTATCTGGCCAAGGACCGCAGCAGCGGCAAGATCATCGGTGGCGCCATCATCACCAAGGCTACTTATCGTCATGGGGATATCATGATTGCCGTGGGGCTGGATGCTATGGGCAAAGTCACCAAGGTGGCGCTCACCGCGGCCAGTGAAAAATACATTCCTGATTTCGAGGGGACCGTGGGCACAGGTTTTCTCGATCGTTATACGGGCATGACCCTCGCCGATCTGGTGCAGAACGCCAAGGATCAGGAAAATGCCGGCAAACCCGAGCGTCTGTTCGCCACCAAGCTGCGTGATGCG
Organism: uncultured Gammaproteobacteria bacterium; assembly: GCA_964425105.1. Classification (GTDB taxonomy): domain Bacteria; phylum Pseudomonadota; class Gammaproteobacteria; order SZUA-140; family SZUA-140; genus S012-109. The sequence continues at coordinate 15,521 of CAYRLE010000034.1, forward strand.
GCTGTACTGTTGGCTGCATTCATGCGCAACGCCAAATAAGCCTGTGAGAATTGTGCGGCGGCGAATCTTGATTTTCTGATTCTGATACTAAAGACATGAAACGCCTGTTGGTCAATATGCTTGCCCTCAGCATCCTGGTGTCAGGGGCTGCCTGGTCCTGGGACGACCATGCAGAGGCCATCACCGGGCATAATGTGTCAGCAGCCAGTTATGCCAAGACAGCGCTGGACTTGGATCTGAGCACAGCTGCCGATATCGAGGAGCACGACCATTATTGTTGTCATGGCAATGTGCACCTAACCGGCCTGTTTTCATCTTTGTCTGTTTTTCCCCATGACTGGGCGCATGGTGTTGACCGATTTGCGCCACGCGCCCTGCACGGGCAATCCCTCTCCCCTCTCTACAAACCTCCTCGAGCCTGAAAGCGCGGCGCCGGGGCCATGCAAGCTTGTGCTTGCTGTGCGTCGCAGCCGTGTCTTGCCTCCCCTCTGCAGGACGGAAGGCATACCTTGAAAGGCGATAACAATGCCCCGCCATGGGGGCTGTGGAAGGAAGTATTGTGGCAAGCGTCCGCCTGCTTCCAGACGATTTGTTGAATGAGGAGATTATCCAGAAATGAGAAACATCAAGAAAAGCATCATTGGGGTTGCACTCAATTGTTCATTGTTGGCCGCGACATCGCTGGTCTATGCCCACGGGGAATCCATCCGTGGGGGGGGCGCCGGCAGTGTCAACGCAGTTGGTGCCGGCATTAGTGAAGAGGTGGTGGTGGGTGTGCGCTGGGATGCGCGCCGCTATGAGACTTTTTCCGATCAGGAACTGGCAAATTTCAAGCGCGACGATGAGGATGTCCATATGCATTCCTCGGAAGACGCCTACTTTCTCACCATCGGGCTGCCGGTCACGGAAGACATCGATCTTTCCATCATGACCCAGTACAACCGGTTTCAAGGGTTCAAGGACAATGGCGATGATTTTGCCAACGCCTGTTTTGCAGCTGCGGCGCCGGCATTCCCCACCAGCTGTATTTCCGAGACCGATGATTCGAGCGGTTGGGGCGACACCCTGCTGATGGGCCGTTACCGTTTCTACAATGACGGCGAAAGCCAGTGGGCGGGTATTCTTGGCGTCATTCTGCCCACCGGTAAGACCACCAACAAGACCGACAATGGAGAGACTTTGGGTACCCACAATCAGCCGGGAAGCGGTGCCTTTACCGTGCAGGGCGGGGTGGCTTTCAGCGGTCACCTGAGTGATAAGATGGCCATCGATGGCGATGCCATTTATCGGGTCAACGGGCAGGGCGCCAAGTCTTTTCGCTCCGGTAATTCCCTGCAACTCGATGTCGCAGTCAGCTACAACCACCACGCATCACTGGTTCCGGTGCTGGAGTTGAACGGCATCTTCTTCAAGAAGGATATCGAGAACGACGATACCAAGAAGAACAGCGGCGGCGATGTGGTCTACATCTCCCCCGGCCTCAACTGGAATGCCACCAAGAAGATCGGCTTCTATGGCAATTTCTCCTATCCTATTTACCAGGAGTTGGGTGGTATCTCCAATGACGAGAAATACCGTTGGAGCCTGGGCGCCAGTTATGCCTTTGGCGGCCGCGCTGAAGGTGGACATTGATTGTCAATGTTGAGAGAGACGTGATAGTCTCGTTTGCGTTGCAGATTGCCGGGACCCGCAGGAGCGGGTCCCGGCCCCTGATTCCGGCCCCTGGAATGCCATGTTGAAAAGCCGTTTGATTATCAAGCTGATCCTTGCCACCTTGCTGGTGTCCAATATGGCATGGGCGTGGAGCAGCCATGCCGGTGCGTATCCGGTGGATCGTGCGGCGACCCTATCTGTACTGGATGGTGGTGGGGCGATGGCAAACAACACTGTTCAGGGTGATGAGGCAACTGCCCTGTCCTGTAACCACCATTACTGTTCCCACGGGGCGGCGCATTTGTCCGGCCTGCTTTCGCCTGGGGTACCTCTGACCGCTTTCCAGGCAGAATTGGTTCATGTCTTACCACCGCCTTTCCCGCCGTCACCGTCTTTGGCACTGCCCTTCAAACCTCCCCGCTGCTGATTCCTTTCCTCGCCCGGCTCGCCACGCTCCTCTGTGGCGGCGATGTTGATTTTGCAGGAAGGATCGAGACATGCGTTTCACGACATTTTTTCCGGTGGCCCTGTTGGGCTGCCTGCTATACCTTGGCACCGCAAGTGCCGCGCAGCCACAGTCCGCGGTACTGGCGCCATTGCTCAGCGAAGTGCTGGAAGAGCATCCCGCGGTGCAGGCCGCAGCGGCGGCCTTGGCCGCGGCCGAGGCCCGCAGCCGGGCGGCCGGACGGCCGCTCTACAATCCCGAGTTGGAACTGGATACGGAACAGACCGGCACCAATGCCAGCTTTCTGGGCCTGAATCAGACCATCGACTGGGGCGACAAGCGCGGTGCCCGGCGCAACATTGGCGGCCTGGAGGTGGAGGCCGCGCGGGCGTCACTGGCGCTGGTGCGTCAGCAGGTGATACAGGAGCTGTTGACTGCCCTCAATGAGTACCACACCACTGGCGCCGGCACCCGCCTGGCACGGCGCCGGGTGGAGTTGCTGGAGGACTTTCTGCGCCTTGCCGAGCGCCGCTTCGCGGCGGGTGATGTGGGGCAGATCGATGTGGACCTGGCGCGCCTCACCCTGAGCGAGGCACGCATGACGGCAGCGGGACAGGCCTCGCAGCTGGCCGCTGCCGAGGCCGACTTGCGCGCCCTGGTGAGTGCGGCGCCAGTCCGCTGGCCGTCGTTGCCGCAACTGCCCCCTTCACTGACGCAGGATATCGACGGCCGTCTGCTGGCGCTCCATCCCCGCTTGCGCCAAGCCCAGGCCATGGCCAGGGCGGCCGGAGCCGGGGTGGACCTGGCGCGCCGCGCGCGGCGTCCCGATCCCACCATCGGGATACGCGGCGGCTGGGACGACGAAGACAGCCTCCTCGGGCTCACCATTTCACTGCCCCTGTTCGTGCGCAACAAATTCCGCGCCGAGGTGGACGCGGCCGCCGCCGATGCGCAGCGCGCCGATGGGGACTATCGCGATGCCCGGCGCCGGGTGCGGGCCGCCATGGAGGCGGCGGCGGCACGCTACCGTCTGACCCGCGCCGCCCTCAGCGACTGGGAGCAGGGTGGCCGTGCCAGCCTGCTGGGACGCATGGATCTGCTACGGCGCCTCTGGGAGAGCGGTGAGATCAATACCACGGATTACCTGATCCAGTTACAGCAGACCCTGAATACCGAGGTGGCAGCGGTGGAGTTGCGCGGTGCCGCCTGGGAGGCCTGGCTGGCCTGGCTGGCGGCCTCGGGGCAGGTGGAACACTGGATAACGACGTTTGAAAAGAATCATAGCGCGGAGGCCGCAGCGGTCTCCGGCGATGGAGAATGATGATGAAGAATGGAAAACTTGTAGCCCTGTTGCTCATGCTGGCGCTGATGGCGCCGCCGCTCCTGGCGCAGGAAGATGACCACGGTCACGAAGACGGCCATGGTCACGAGGAGAATGTGGCGGAACTGACGCCGCAGCAGTTGGCCAGCGCCGGCATCGAAGTCGGTGTGGTGCGCCGCGAAGAAGTGGCGCAGATCATCAATGCGCCCGGCGAGGTGATGTTGAACGCCTATCGCACCAGCAAGGTGACGCCCCGTATCGCCGCCCAGGTGATCCGCCGCCATGCCCGCCTCGGCGAGCAGGTACGGGCGGGGCAGGCCATGGCGACGCTTTCCAGCGTCGCCATGGCCGAGGCCCAGGGAGATCTGCTGGTGGCCGACCGGGAATGGCGTCGGGTGAAGAAGCTGGGGCGCAAGGTGGTTTCCGAGCGTCGCTATATCGAGGCCGAGGTGGCGCGCCAGCAGGCCTATGCGAGGGTGCGCGCCTATGGTATGAGCGAGGCCCAGATCAGGGCCCTGCTGCGCAAAAGTGATGTCTCCCGCGCCACCGGCGAGTTCAAGCTCACCAGCCCCCAGGCCGGCACCGTGATTCTGGACGATTTCATCATTGGCGAGTTCGTGGAGCCGGGGCGGGTGCTGTTCGAGATCAGTGATGAATCGCGCCTCTGGGTGCAGGCCCGTCTGACTCCCGAGGAGGCGGCGCAGGTGGCCATCGGCGCCCGCGCCTGGATCCAGGTGGATGAGCGGCGTCTCCCCGGCGTCGTGATCCAGGCCCGCCACGCCCTGGATGAGCGCACCCGCACCCTGGCCCTGCGCATCGAGGTGGAGAACCCGGACGACCGTCTCCATCCCGGCCAGTTCGTGCAGGCGCAGCTGGAGAGCAGCGCTCACGAGGCGGCCCTGGCAGTGCCCCTGGAGGCGGTGATGCGCAGCCCCGACGGCGACTGGCAGCTGTTCGTGGAAGAGGCCCCGGGGCGCTTCAAGCCCCAGGAAGTGACCGTGCTGCGCACCGTGGGCGAGCGCATGGTCATCGCCGGTATCGAGGAAGGGACGCGCATCGTGACCCGCGGCGCCTTCTTCATCCAGTCGGAGATCGCCAAGGGCGGTTTCGAGATCCACAACCACTGAGGGGGCGGTTATGCTGAACAAACTCATCGATGTGGGGGTGGCTAACCGCCTGCTGGTGGTGCTGGCGCTGCTGGCGGCGGTGGTGGGCGGCTTTCTGATCCTGCCGCGCCTCAATCTGGATGCCTTTCCCGATGTCACCAATGTCCAGGTCCAGATCAATACCGAGGCACAAGGCCTGGCGGCGGAGGAGGTGGAGCAGCTCATCACCTTTCCCATCGAGGCGGTGATGTATGCCCTGCCCGATGTGGAGGAGGTGCGTTCCATCTCCAAGACCGGCCTGTCGGTGATCACCGTGGTGTTCAAGGAGGGTACTGACATCTACTTCGCCCGCCAGCTGGTGTTCGAGCGCCTACAGGCGGCGCGCGAGCAGATCCCCGAAGGGGTGGGGGTGCCGGAGATGGGCCCCAACACCTCCGGCCTGGGACAGGTCTACCAGTATATCCTGCGCGCCGAGGACCCCCAGCGTTTCGACGCCATCGCCCTGCGCAGCCTCAATGACTGGGTGGTGAAACTGCTGCTGATGCCGGTGGCGGGTGTCACCGATGTGCTGTCCTTCGGCGGCGAGGTGCGCCAGTACCAGGTGCAGCTGGATCCCCAGCGCCTGCTGGCCTACGGCCTGAGCAGCGCGCAAGTGGTGACGGCCATCGAGGCCAACAACCGCAATGCCGGCGGCTGGTATCTGAACCGCGGCGCCGAGCAGCTGGTGATCCGTGGCGTGGGCTGGGTGCGCAGCGGCGCCGACGGCCTGCACGACATCGGCAACATCCCTTTGAAGGATGTAGACGGGGTGCCGGTGCGGGTGCGCGACGTGGCGCGCGTGGCCTTCGGGCCCGAGATCCGCCAGGGCGCGGTGATCATGACCCGGCGCGACGCCGCAGGCAAACCCCAGCCCCTGGGCGAGGTGGTGGCCGGTATCGTGCTGAAGCGCATGGGCGCCAACACCAAGGCCACCATCGACGGCATCAAGGCGCGCCTGCCGGCCATCCAGACCGCGCTGCCCGAGGGGGTGACGCTGGAACCCTTCTATGACCAGGCGGATCTGGTGGACAAGGCCGTGAACACGGTGACCAAGGCGCTGCTGGAGGCCTTCGTGCTCATCGTGGTGGTGCTGATGCTGTTCCTGCTCAACCTGCGCGCCACCTTCCTGGTGCTGATCTCGGTGCCCATCTCCATCGGCCTGGCCTTGATGGCCATGGCCCAGTGGGGCGTGTCGGCCAACCTCATGTCCTTGGGGGGCTTGGCCATCGCCATCGGCATGATGGTGGATGGTTCGGTGGTGATGATGGAGCACATCTTCAGCCATCTCACCACGCCGGATGCCGAGCACCGAGAGAAAATCAAAAAGGAGATCGCGGGCGGCTCACCCACACCTTTCGACGCCGAGCATGACCGCAACGGCATCGCCCTGCGCATCCAGGAGGCGGCCCGCGAGGTGGGACGGCCGGTGTTCTTCGCGGTGATGATCATCATCATCGTGTTCGCGCCGCTGTTTACCCTGGAGGGCGTGGAGGGCAAGCTGTTCCAGCCCATGGCCACTTCCATCGTGTTGGCCATGGTGGCCTCCCTGCTGGTGGCCCTGATCGTGGTGCCGGCCCTGGCCACTTATCTGTTCCGGCGCGGGGTGAAACACCGGGAAAGCCCACTGATGCGGCCCTTGGCAGCGCTCTATCGGCGCACCCTGGCCGCCGCCCTGCTGCGCCGCTGGCTGGTGGTGGGCAGCGCCCTGGCCCTGTTCATCGCCTCCCTGGCGCTGATCCCCCTGCTGGGCACCGAATTCGTGCCCGAACTGGAGGAGGGCACCCTCAACATTAGGGTCACTTTGGCGCCCTCCGCCAGTCTCGACACCTCCCTGGCGGTGGCCGAGAAGCTGGAGCAGCAAGTGATGCAGTTTCCTGAGGTGCTCTATGTCTCCAGCCGCGTCGGTCGCGCCGAGATCGGCGGTGATCCGGAGCCGGTTTCCAATGTGGAGATCTTCGTCGGCCTCAAGCCGGTGGCCGAATGGACCAGCGCCCCGGACCGCAAGGCCCTGCAGGCCCTGATGGAGGAGAAGATGTCGGTCTATCCCGGGCTGCTGTTTTCCTTCTCCCAGCCCATTGCCACGCGGGTGGACGAGTTGCTGTCGGGGGTGAAGGCCCAGCTGGCCATCAAGCTGTTCGGAGCGGACCTGGACGTCTTGGCGGCCAAGGGCCGCGAGATCGAAACCCTGGTGAAGAACGTCCAGGGTGCCCGCGACGTGGCCATGGAACAGATCGCCGGCGAGGCCCAGCTGGTGGTGCGGCCCGACCGGGATACCCTGTCCCGCTATGGCATCCCCGTGGCCCAGGTCATGGATCTGGTGTCGGACGCCATCGGCGGCCAGGCCGCCGGCCAGGTGATCAGCGGCAATGAGCGCTACGACATCTATGTGCGCCTGGCGCAGGAACACCGCGCCAGTGTGGCGGCCATCCGCGATCTTATTCTCCAGGCGCCGGGTGGTGCCTGGGTGCGTCTGGGCGACGTCGCCCAGGTGGCCATCGAATCGGGGCCGCCCCAGATCCGCCGCGACGACGTGCAACGCCGGGTGGTGATCCAGGCCAATGTGGAAGGGCGCGACATGGGCGGCCTGGTGGCCGAGTTGCAGAGTCGCATCGATCGTGAGGTCGATCTGCCGCCGGGCTACACCGTGGTGTTCGGCGGCCAGTTCGAAAACCAGCAGCGGGCCCAGGCGCGGCTCATGGTGGTGGTGCCCCTCTCCCTGGGGCTGATCTTTCTGCTGCTGTATTTCGCCTTCAGTTCGGTGGGGCAGGCACTGTTGATCATGCTCAATGTGCCCCTGGCCCTGATTGGAGGCATTGCGGCGCTGTTTTTCTCCGGGCAGTACCTTTCGGTGCCGGGCTCCATCGGTTTCATCGCCCTGTTCGGGGTGGCGGTGCTCAACGGCGTGGTGATGGTGAACGCCATCAACCAGCGCCTGGAGGGCGGCCTGAGGCCGGAGGAGGCGGTGTTCGAAGGGGCCTTGTCGCGCCTGCGCCCGGTGCTGATGACCGCCTCCATCGCCGCCCTGGGCCTGATTCCCATGCTGCTGGCCAGCGGCGTGGGCTCGGAGGTGCAGCGTCCCCTGGCCACCGTGGTGGTGGGCGGCCTGGCCTCCAGCACCCTGCTGACCCTGTTCGTGTTGCCGGTGCTCTATGGTATTTTTTCCCGGGGGAGAATCGCGGAGGAGGGAGGGCAGTAGGCGCCTTCTGATATGAGCTGCTGTCGTGCCGGTGCCGATTTTTCCGGAGCCTGGTGGCGCTTTCCGCCCCTGCGCAATGCCCTGCTGGCCGGGATCCTCGCGCTGGTCGCCTTTCTCTTGGGCCACGCCGGGGTAAGCGGGCCGTTCACTGAAAAGTTGGGCTACTGGCTGGCCATCCCCGTGGGCGCCTGGTACTGGGCCCGCGAGGGACTGGAGGGGCTGCGCCGCGAACGGGTGATCAGCATCGAGATCCTGATGCTGGCGGCCGCCTGGTGGAGGAGGCACAGGATCAGAAAGGCCGCGCCCAGCAATGGATGGAGCGCTTCGGCAGGCGCTACAGTCCACTCGTGCTGTTGGCTGCACTGCTGATGTTGGCTGCGCCCTGGCTGTTCGCTCTGGATGTCGCGCTGTGGAGCGAACGGGCGCTGGTGCTGCTGGTGGCCGCAGCGCCCTGCGCCCTGGTCATCTCACTGCCCATCGCCATGTCCGCCGGCATTGCCGGCGCGGGACGGCGCGGCATCCTGATCAAGGGCGGCGCTCATCTGGAACACCTGGGGGTGATCCGCACCATTGCTTTCGACAAGACCAGCACCCTCACCTACGGCAAGCCGCAACTCACCGATCTGCTGCCTCTGTCAGGCAGCGAGGAAGAACTGTTGGCACTAGCGGCCGGGCTCGAACAGTTCTCCGCGCATCCCCTGGCGCGCGCCATCATGGAGGTGGCGGAGGGTAGCGTCGAACCGCTGGAAATGACTGCCTCGACGGCGCTCAGCGGCGCCGGCACCCGTGCCCTCCGTGACGGCATCGAGTGGTATCTGGGCAAGCCGGCGCTGTTCGAGAAGTTTGGCCTCGACCTCTCGCCCTGGCAGGACACCATCCGGCGCTGGCAGGGAGAGGGTAAGACCGTCGTGTTGGTCGGCACCGAGCAGGCCCTCTACGGCATCCTCGCCTTGCAGGATACCCTGCGGGACAATGCCCCCCAGGTCATCGCTGGCTTGCAGCGCATGGGGATCCGCACGGTCATGCTCACCGGCGACAATGCCGCCACCGCGCGGCGCATCGCAGTACGGCTGGGCATCGACGACGTGCGTGCCGAACTCAAACCCGGCGATAAGGTCGTTGCCGTGCAGGAATTGCTGCAGGCAGGCCCGGTGCTCATGGTAGGGGACGGTGTCAACGATGCCCCGGCCCTGGCAGCAGCCACTTGCGGCGTGGCCATGGGCGCAGCAGGCAGCGACGCGGCCATTGAAGCGGCCGATATCGCCCTGATGGCCGATGACCTCGGCAAGCTGGTCGAGGCGTTGCATCTGGGCCGCAAGGCCCGCCGCGTGAGTTTCGAGAACATCGTGTTTGCCATCACGGTACTGATGGTGCTGATTCCGGCCGCTGTGGGCGGTTTTATCACCATTACCGTGGCGGTGCTGGTGCACAAGGCCAGCGAGTTGCTGGCAGTGGCCAACGGCCTGCGTGCCGGCAGGTGTGAGGTGACGGGCAAAGCTATCTAGGCGGGCCGTCCCGGTCGCGCCAGAATTCCCCTTCGATGGTGCGCGGCCCCTGTGAGCCGCCGCTGGGCGGTGGCGACATGCCACCACCGAAAAAGCTGTGCTCCAGCAGCCACAGGATGAGGCGCCGCCGCAGCGACGGTATCAGACAGAGAAAACCCACGATGTCGGTGAAGAAGCCGGGTGTCAGGAGCAGGGCGCCGCTGATGAGCAGCACCAGGCCCTCGAGCATTTCGATGGCCGGGAGTTCACCCCGTGCCAGGGTGGCCTGGACCCGGCGCATGGTGGCGAAGCCCTGCATGCGCAGCAGCAGAGCGCCCACCACCGCTGTGAACACCACCAGGAAAACCGTGGGCAGGGCACCGATGATGCTGCCCACCTTGATGAGCAGATAGATTTCCAGCAGGGGAATCGTCAGGAACAGGATCAGCAGGATGCGGAAGAGGTTCATGGAATATCCTGGGTCGATGATGAGTGCGAATCATGGCACTATACCATTTTTACCCCTGCTGGAGAGATGGTAATATTTTGAGGGCTGAGGATGCCCCAATCCGGCGAAACGAAAGCGGCTTCCATGAACGGACAATACTATCTGGTACTCAGCACCTGCCCCGAGGACGGCTCGGCGGAGCGCATCGCCGCTGCCCTGGTGGAGCAGGGGCTGGCGGCCTGTGTCAACATCGTCACAGGGGTGACCTCCATCTATCAGTGGCAGGGCCAGCAGGAGCGTAGCAACGAGGC
>CAYRLE010000035.1:0-25522 GCA_964425105.1 uncultured Gammaproteobacteria bacterium
GTGAGGAGTGAGGAGTGAGGAGTGAGGAGTGAGGAGTGAGGAGTGAGGAGTGAGGGATTGTAAGACTGTCTCAACCCTATGCAAGTGCTTTTATCCCTCCCTTCCCCAAAGGGGGGGCTGGGGGGATTTTGCCTGACCACGGACAGCTGGAAACGGCCTACGCCCACTGCCTTGCACTGGCGCGCAGCCACTACGAGAACTTCCCCGTGGCCTCGCGGCTGCTGCCGGCGCGCCTGCGGCAGCCCATTGCAGTGATCTACGCCTTTGCGCGCCGCGCCGACGATTTCGCCGACGAGGGCCGGCTCGACGCCGCTCAGCGCCTGGCACAGCTGGATCAGTGGCAGGCCATGCTGGATGCCGTGCAGCAAGGCGCAGCGCCCGAGGAACCGGTGTTCATCGCCCTTGCCGACGTGGTGCAGCGCCACCGCTTGCCCTGGGGCTTGTTCTCCGACCTGCTGAGCGCCTTCCGCCAGGACGTGATCAAACAGCGCTACGTTGATTTCCCGGAAGTGCTGGACTACTGCCGGCGCTCCGCCAATCCCGTGGGGCGCCTGTTGCTCCATCTCAATGAAACCACCGATGACCAGCAGCTGCGCCAATCCGACCGCATCTGCAGCGCCCTGCAGCTCATCAACTTCCTCCAGGACATCCAGCAGGACTACAGCGAGAACGGCCGCATCTATCTGCCCCAGGAGGACATGGAACGCTTCGCCATCAGCAGCGAGGATATCGCCGCAGGCCGCGACGATGCCGCCATGCGCGCCCTGATTCAATACCAGATCGTGCGCATCCGCGCCCTGCTGGCCGAGGGCGCCCCCTTGGCCTGGAATCTGAGGGGGCGCCTGGGACTGGAATTGCGCATGACCGTAAGCGGCGCTTGGCGCATACTGCAGAAACTGGAACAGGCCGGCTCCTGCTACGCCCGTCCCCGCCTCCAGGGCAGCGACTGGCTGTGGATGCTGGGCAGAGCCCTCTCCTCCCGATCACCGGCCACATCAGAACCGTGATAACCACTCATTACTCATCACTCATTACTCATCACCACTCCCCACAGCACTTGTGAACGCACAAACTCAAACGATATCCTATACCCATGACACCCGAAGCCTATTGCCAGGACAAGGCCGCCCGCAGCGGTTCCAGCTTCTATTACAGCTTTCTCTTCCTGCCACCCGAACAACGCCGGGCCATCACCGCCCTCTATGCCTTTTGCCGGGAAGTGGACGACGTGGTGGACGAACAGCTAGACGAGCAGGTGGCGTGCGTCAAGCTGGCCTGGTGGCGCGAGGAGGTCGGGCGCCTCTTTGCCGGCCAGCCCCAGCACCCCGTCAGCAAGGCCCTGGCTCCCGCCCTCGAGTCCTTCAACCTGCCCCAGGAATATTTCCTGGAGATCATCGATGGCATGGAGATGGACCTGGACTACAGCTGTTACGAAAGTTTCAAGGAGCTCTCCCTCTATTGCCACCGGGTGGCCAGCATCGTGGGCATCATGGCAGCGGAGATCTTCGGCTACCAGGATCGTCGCACCCTGAAGTATGCCCACCACCTGGGCATGGCCTTCCAACTCACCAACATCCTGCGCGACGTACGCGAGGACTGTCAGCGCGGACGCCTCTACATCCCCCTCGACGAACTGCGCCGCTTCGGGGTCACGGCAGAGGAACTGGCGGCCAACCACACCAGCGACGGCATCCGCGCTCTGTTCCAGCATCAGGAGCAACGCGCGCGCCACTATTACAGCCAAGCCTTCGCCGCCCTGCCCGATGCCGACCGCTACACCCAGCGCAGCGGCCTCATCATGGCGGCCATCTATCTCAGCACTCTGGACGAGATCGCGGGCGACGGTTTCCGGGTCCTGGAGCGGCGCATCAGTCTCACCCCCCTCAACAAACTGTGGATCGCCTGGAAGACCAACCGCAGTGAAAAACGCCTCTACCGGAAACTGGCCGCCAGCGGCGCCGCCTGAGGGGGGGGGATTCAAACCCACCACCCTCATCGTCGGCGGCGGCTGGGCCGGCCTGGCCGCGGCGCTGGAGTTGTGCCGTCATGGCTGGCCGGTCACCCTGCTGGAGGCAGCACCCCAGCTAGGCGGGCGGGCCCGCGCCGTCTCCTTCGACGGCCTGCGGGTGGACAATGGCCAGCACCTGATGATCGGTGCCTATGAGGATCTCCTCGCCCTGCTCCAGAGCCTGGGCATCCGCGAGCAAGACGCCTTCCAGCGCCTGCCCCTGAAACTGCTCATGAAGTCGCCGCTGGGAGGCGGCCTGCAACTGGGACTCCCCGCCCTGCCCGCCCCCTTGCACCTGCTGCTGGGCCTGCTGCGTTGCCGGGGGCTCAGTGGCAGGGAACGCTACCAAGCACTGAAGCTGTGCCTGGCCATGGCCGGCGGCGGCGCGCATGAGGCGGACGAACCATTGCTGTCGTACCTCCTGCGCCACAAGCAGTCTGCCGCGCTGCGCCACAAGCTGTGGGAACCGCTGTGCCTGGCCATGCTCAACACGCCTCTGGAGACGGCCTCCACCAGCGTATTCCGCACCGTGCTGCAGACCATCTTCAGCCGCCGGCGCCGCTATTGCGATCTGCTCATACCCCATGGAGACCTGGATACCATCCTGCCGGCACCCGCCCAGGCCTTCATGGCGGCGCATGGCGCCACGGTGCAACTGCGCCAGCGGGTCACGGCCCTGTCGGTGGCGCAGGACCGCATCCAGGGGGTGCTCACCGCCGATGGTCGCCATCACGCCGCCGCTCAGTTGATCCTGGCCCTGCCAGCGGCAGCCTGCCAACAGTTGCTGGCGCCCCATGGCGCATTTTCCGTACTGAGCGACAGGCTGGCTCAACTGCGCTACGCCCCCATCTGCACCGTCTACCTGCGCTACCCCCCTGAGGTGCGCCTGGAACGGCCCATGACCGGCCTGCTGGACACCACCGGCCAGTGGCTCTTCGACCGCGGCTTCAGTGGCCAGCCGGGCCTGATGGCCGTGGTCATCAGCGGCCCCGGCCCCCACATGGCGCTGGACAAGCAACAACTGGCCACCCGCATCAGTAATGAACTGGCGGAACTCTTCCCCCACTGGCCGCCGCCCCTGGCCAGGCGGGTGATCCGGGAAAAACAGGCCACCTTCCTCTGCCACAACGGTGTGCAGCGGCTGCGGCCTGGCATCGCCACGCCACTGCCCAATTGCTGGCTGGCCGGCGACTACATCGACACCGGCTACCCGGCCACCCTGGAAGGCGCGGTGCGCAGCGGACTGTGGTGCGCACGCGCTGTCATGGATGGGTCGGGACAGGGAACAAGCCCTGCTTGAGCACTTCCTGCAGGCTGGTCCTGCCTGCTACGGCCAGGGCCAGAGCATTGTCGGCCATGGGGCGCATGCCCTGGCCATGTGCAAGGCGGGTAATCTCGGCAGCCGGCGCCGCAGCACTGATGGCGGCGGCCAGTTCCGGCGCCACGGGCAGGATCTCGGCCACCAGCCTGCGCCCCCGATAGCCACTGTAATGGCACTGGCTGCAACCGGCGCCACGGTAAAAAGACTGACTTGGCGCCACCCCACAGGCCGCCAGGGCCGGTGCCATGGTCTCCTGGAGGGGATCCTCCTCCAGGCAATGGGGACAATTGAGGCGCAGCAGGCGCTGGGTCATGACCCCCAGCAGGGTGGCACCGAGAACATAGGGCTCCACCCCCAGGTCCAGCAGCCGCGCCACGGCGCCGGGTGCATCGTTGGTATGGAGGGTGCTCAGCACCAGGTGGCCGGTGAGGGCGGCGCGATTGGCGATGGCCGCCGTCTCCTGGTCGCGGATCTCCCCCACCATGATGACATCGGGATCGTGCCTGAGAATATGGCGCAGGATGCGCGCAAAGCCCATGCCCTTCTTCTCCAGCACCTGGATCTGCTCCACACCCTTGATGCTGTACTCCACCGGGTCCTCCACGCTGATGATGTGGGGATTGTCCTTTCTGATCTCATTGAGCAGGGCGTAGAGGGTGGTGGTCTTGCCGGCTCCGGTCTGCCCCGTCACCAGGAGCAGGCCATGGCGCCGGGTGAGCAGTTCCAGCAGCAGTTCCTGATCAGCGGCCGGCAGCCCCAACTGGTCCAGGCGCTTCACCCCCTGCTCGCGGTCAAGCACCCGGATCACCACGCTCTCACCGTGCACCGTGGGCAGCACGGAAAGGCGCAGGTCGATACTCCTGCCGCTGCGCAACAGGCGGGCATTGCCGTCCTGGGGCAGGCGCCGCTCGGCGATGTCCATGTTGCCGATGATCTTTACCCTGCTCACCAGCGGCGCCAGCAGGGACTTGTCCAGGGAGCGGGAAAACTGCAGTTGGCCGTCGATGCGGTAAAAGACATCGAGGCGCTCGCCATTGGGGCGCAGATTGATGTCGGAGGCGGCCCGCAATACCCCCTGCAGTACGATGGCATTGAGGAGGCGCACGATGGGCTTCTTTCTGGCCTGCTGCTCCATGTGCTGGGGGGAGTCCCCGCCCCCTTCACCGCCGCTCACCGAGGCCAGTTTGCTGTCCTGCAGGGCGCGGTCTTCATCGAACTTACTGTAATATTTGTTGTGGGCCAGGATTATATCCTGTGCCGTGGCCAGCACCGGTGTCACAGCGCGGCGGCTGTTGAAGCGAATGGCATCGAGACTACCCGTATCCAGGGGGTTCTCCATGGCCACCACCAGGCTGCCCTCCAGTTCCCCCAGCGGCATGATGTTGTACTGCACCGCCACCTCCACCGGCACACGGGACAGCACCTCGGGTCCGATCTCCAGATGTTCCAGGCTGATGCAGGGAATGCCGAACTTGCAGGCCAGGGCGGCATGCACCTGATCTGGCGATGCCGCGCCCATATCCACCAGGATACGCCCCAGATGGCGGCCACGCTGACGCTGCTGGCGCCTCAGGGCCACAGCCAGCTGACAGGCCTGCACCCCATGGTCGCTGCTGAGAATTTCGCCGAGGCGCCGCTCCGGCATGGCTTGTTGTCCGTCCAGCTGCCCGGACAGCTCCTCGAGTTTGCGGATTGCCTGATGCATCTTATGACCTCCCTGTCTTTATGGCATACGATCTGCGGCGTCCCTGCCGTAGCCTGGCCGTATCAATATATCATTGGCAGGCACTTCACTCCGAGAGTACCCGATGGCTTTCCGCAAGAATGAAGTCCAGAAAGGTGCGCGCCACCAAGGAAAGGCGCTTACCCTTGAGGTGGACGGCGTACCAGCGGCGCTTGATGGGAAAGCCCTCCACGTCCAGCACCACCAGTTTGCCGGCGGCCTGTTCCAGGCGCAGGCTGTGCAATGACAAGACGGCAATGCCCAGCCCCGCCACTACCGCCTGCTTGATGGCCTCGCTGCTGCCCAGCTCCATGTAGGGCTCGGCCTGCAGGCCCTTTTCCTCCAGCAGGCGGTCCAGGGCCAGGCGCGTGCCCGAGCCCACTTCGCGGCCGATGAAGCGCTCCTGGATCACTTCTTCCAGTTGCAGGTTCTTGCGCCCGGCAAAGGGATGCCCTGGGGGCGCGACGAAACCCAGGATGTTCTCCAGGAACGGATAGCTGACCAGGCGTCCGTCGTCGGGGATCTGGCCCATGACCACGAAATCATCCAGATTCTCCATGAGGCGTTCCACCACCCGTGCCCGGTTGGTGAACTTGAGCTTGGGTTCCACGCTGGGATATTTTTGCAAAAAGTTCCCCAATAGATGGGGCATGAAATATTTGCCTGTGGTCACCACGGATATCTGCAAAGGGCCCCGTATCTCCCCTTTCAGGGACTCGATTTCATCCTTCAAATCGCCCAGCTGCCCCAGTACGGCCTGGGCCGTCTCGTAGACCGCCTTGCCGGCGGCGGTGGGAAAGATCTTTTTCCCCATTTGTTCCAGCAAGGCCACGCCCGCCTGACCCTCCAGGCGCTTGATCTGGATGGAAACTGCGGGCTGGGTGAGATGCATTTCTTCCGCGGCACGAGTGAAGCTGCGGTTGCGCACCACGGATTCAAAGAGTTTGAGCTGTTGCAAGGTCAGATGCATGCCAATAAGCCATTAACATATGTAAATGGTTATTATAACAATGATTAATTTTTATTTAAACCTGAGCAGGCCTATAGTGTATTCCAGCGTTGTTGCACGCCCCCGACAAGCCAGTGGGGGAATGACGTGTCTGGGTTGGCGCACAGCCTCCCAAGCGGAATTTCATCGATATAAAGTGAGGATGCTAAGCAATGTCAGAGAAAACCTACAACGCGGGCGTCAAAGACTACCGCGAGACCTACTGGATGCCGGAATACACACCGAAGGAAAGCGATATTCTGGCCTGTTTCAAAGTCATTCCGCAGGAAGGAGTACCCCGGGAAGAGGCGGCTGCGGCCGTGGCGGCGGAATCGTCCACCGGCACCTGGACCACGGTGTGGACAGATCTGCTGACCGACCTGGACTACTACAAGGGACGCGCCTACGCCATCGAGGACGTGCCCGGCAACGATGAGGCCTTCTACGCCTTCATCGCCTATCCCATCGATCTGTTTGAAGAAGGCTCGGTGGTCAACGTGTTCACTTCCCTGGTGGGCAATGTCTTCGGCTTCAAGGCGGTGCGCGCCCTGCGCCTGGAGGACGTGCGCTTTCCCCTGGCCTATGTGATGACCTGCAACGGCCCGCCCCACGGCATCCAGGTGGAACGCGACAAGATGAACAAGTATGGCCGCCCCCTGCTGGGCTGCACCATTAAGCCCAAGCTGGGCCTGTCGGCCAAGAACTACGGTCGTGCCTGCTACGAGGGCCTGCGTGGCGGACTGGACTTCACCAAGGACGATGAGAACGTCAACTCCCAGCCCTTCATGCGCTGGCGGGATCGCTTCGAATACGTCATAGAGGCCATCCAAAAGGCCGAGGCCGAGACCGGTGAGCGCAAGGGGCACTATCTCAACGTCACCGCGCCGACACCGGAAGAGATGTACAAGCGGGCCGAATTCGCCAAAGAGATCGGCGCGCCCATCATCATGCACGACTATCTCACCGGCGGCTTCTGTGCCAATACCGGCCTGGCCCAGTGGTGCCGCAACAATGGCATGCTGTTGCACATTCACCGTGCCATGCACGCCGTGATCGACCGCAACCCCAACCACGGCATTCACTTCCGTGTGCTGGCCAAGGCCCTGCGCCTGTCGGGCGGCGACCACCTGCACTCGGGCACCGTAGTGGGCAAGCTGGAAGGCGACCGCGCCGCCACCCTGGGCTGGATCGACCTGATGCGCGATTCCTACATCAAGGAGGACCGTTCGCGCGGCATCATGTTCGACCAGGACTGGGGCGCCATGCCCGGCGTCTTCCCGGTGGCCTCCGGTGGCATCCATGTCTGGCACATGCCGGCCCTGGTGAACATCTTCGGCGACGATTCGGTGCTGCAGTTCGGCGGCGGCACTCTGGGCCATCCCTGGGGCAATGCGGCCGGCGCCGCGGCCAACCGCGTCGCAGTGGAGGCCTGCGTCAAGGCGCGCAATGAAGGTCGTGAGCTGGAAAAAGAAGGCAAGGAGATTCTCACCCATGCCGCCAAGTCCAGTCCCGAACTGAAGATGGCCATGGAAACCTGGAAAGAAATCAAATTCGAATTCGACACCGTGGACAAGCTCGACGTCGCTCACAAGTAAGCAGCGCCAGAGGCCATCCATAGCGGTATCGGAATCGATTTTCTTTGATAGAGGAATAGACAATGAGTGAAATCCAAGACTACCAATCAAGCCTGAACGACAGCGCGAGCCGCAAGTTTGAGACCTTCTCCTACTTGCCGGAGATGACGCCCGAGGAGATCAAGAAGCAGGTGGAATACATCGTCTCCCAGGGCTGGAACCCGGCCATCGAGCACACCGAACCGGAAAACGCCTTCGGCCATTACTGGTACATGTGGAAGCTGCCCATGTTCGGCGAGACCGACGTGGACCGCATCCTGGCCGAGGCCGAGGCCTGCCACAAGGCGCATCCCAACCACCACGTGCGCCTCATCGGCTACGACAACTTTGCCCAGTCACAGGGTGCATCCATGGTCATCTTCCGGGCCAAGGACGCCTAGGAAAGCACAGGACGGCGGGGGCCCGACCGGGCCTCCGCCGGCCTTATCCGGGCTTCTGCTTAGGCGGGAACCCCGATAAGGCAGCGTAACGAGAGGATGAAGCCATGAACGCCATTGCAGAACCCCATCACGCCACAGCGGCCGGGCAATACACCATCGAGCAAGAACCTTTCTATTGTCCCGTCGGCGATGAAGTGGAAACCTACGAAGCCGCCTATGCCGCTCGCATGCCCATGATGCTCAAGGGCCCCACGGGCTGTGGCAAATCACGTTTTATCGAATACATGGCCTGGAAACTGGGCCGTCCCCTGATCACCGTGGCCTGCAACGAAGACATGACGGCCTCGGACCTGGTAGGCCGCTTCCTGCTGGACAAGGATGGCACCCGCTGGCACGACGGGCCCTTGACCCTGGCCGCACGCATCGGCGCCATTTGTTATCTGGACGAAGTGGTGGAGGCGCGTCAGGACACCACCGTGGTGATCCACCCCCTCACCGACCACCGCCGCGAACTGCCGCTGGACAAAAAGGGCGAACTGGTCAAGGCCCATCCCGATTTCCAGCTGGTGATCTCCTACAATCCCGGCTACCAGAGCCTGATGAAGGATCTCAAGCAGTCCACCAAGCAACGTTTCGGCGCCCTGGACTTCGACTATCCGGAGGCCGGCACCGAGGCGCAAATCGTCGCCCGCGAAGGCGGCGTGGACAAGGCCATCGCCGAGAAGCTTGTGCAGATCGGCCAGCGCGGCCGCAACCTCAAGGGACATGGTCTCGACGAAGGCATTTCCACCCGCCTGCTGGTCTATGCGGCGCAATTGATAAACCGCGGCCTGCAGCCCGTGGTGGCCTGCCGTGTCGCCCTGGTGCGCCCCCTGACCGACGACCCCGACATGCGCGACACTCTGGACGCTGCGGTCAGCACTTTCTTCGAATGACGTACCGCGGGGGCCTCCCCCGTCCAAGAAGGGCCAAGCCATGAGCGTAAATCTCGACGACTACCGCGAGGAACTGGAAAAGGCCGCGCCGGAACTGAAAGACACTCTGGACGCCTGCTTCCACGAGGCAGCGCGACGCATGTCCGCCACTGCCCTGCATGATTATCTGGAGGGCGCCAAGGGGCTGGCCAGCCTGGGCCGTGGCGGCAACCTGGTGGTCACCTTTCTGGAAGAAATGCCCGCCGTGGTCAAGGAGTGTGGCGACGACATCGTGCGCGACTGCATCAACGCCGCCATGAAGCTCTCCTCCATGACCTCGGGCGAGGTCATCGCCCTCCTCTTCGCCTCCCTCCCTACCGTGGCGCGGCGCCTGGGGGACCCCGAACTGGTGCGCAGTTACCTGCAGCTCATCCATCAACTCTCGGCCAAGTCCTCGCGCGGGCTGCGTCCCATGCTGGGTGTGATGGACGAGCTACTCACCAAGCTGACCTTGAGCGGCCTGCGCCGCTGGTCCCTCTATGGCGCCCAGGCCTATGCCCGCGACCTGCAGGGCCAGGTCAAATACTTCGGACTGCAAACCGAGGACGCCAAATCCATGCTGCAGAAGGAACGCCGCGGCACCCTGTTCATCGACAGCCAGCGCAAAATCAATTTCTTTCTGCGCGCCCTGTGGGCACGGGATTTTTTCTTGCGCCCCACCGCCACCGACCACGAGGGATTCAAGCCTTATCTGGAGGCACACGTCATTCATCTGCCCGATGCGGTGGATGACATCCAGGGCATCAGTGGCCAGGAACTGTACCGCGCCATGGCGGTGCACATGGCGGCCCATACGATGTATACGGCAGCACCCATTTCCGCCGAACAACTCAGTCCTGCACAGATGTACTTCATCGGCTTCATGGACGACGCCCGCATCGAATATTGCGCAGCGCAGAACTTCCCCGGCCTGAAGAAACTCTGGAGCGGGCTGCTGCGCCTGGAACATGACAGCAAACCACTTCACCCCAGCGTTGTCCTGGTGGAACGTCTCGCCCTGTGCCTGCTCGATGGCGCGGAGAAAATCGCCGACGAACAAATCCAGGACTTGGCGAACAAGTTCCACGCCAACATCGAGGCCAACAAGCACGACCCCCAGTTCTCCTGGCATATGGGGCTCGAGTTGTTCAACCTTCTGCAGGCGCGCCGCGAGGTGCCAAGCCTGCGCATCCTCGAATCGCTGCGCATCCCCTACCGCGACGACAACCGCCTGCTGTGGGACTTCGACGAGTTCTCATGGGCCGAGGGCGCCGAATACCAGGCTGCCAGCCAACGCCAGGTGCGCCGCTATGTCTCGGCAGTGGAAATGGCCAACGAAGTGGACTGCGAACTGGCCGGCGACGATGCCCAGGAGATCTGGGTCTGTGCCACCGAGTTCATGCCCTACGAGGATGCCGGCGAGGCCACGCTGAGCTTCAACCGCATGTGGGGCAAGGAACCCGTTTCCGAACCTTTCCACTATCAGGAATGGGATTACCAGGTGCAACTCCACCGCCCCGATTGGGTCACGCTCTATGAACGCCGCCAGAGCAAGGGGGATCCGGCGCTCATCGACGACATCCTGCTTGAATACAAGCCCGTCACCCAGCGCATCAAGCAGATCATCGACATGCTCCAGCCCCAGGGGGTGCAGCGGGTACGCAACATGGAAGATGGCGAGGAGATCGACCTCAATGCCGCCATCGATGCCATGATCGCCATCCGCATGGGCCAGCAGCCCAACCCGCGAATCACCATGCGCAACGTGCTCAACACCCGCGACCTGGCCATCGTGGTGCTGCTCGACCTGTCCGAGTCCACCAACGAGAAGGTGGCTGGCTCGGAGAAGACCGTCCTGGAAGTGACCCGCGAGGCCGCCACCCTGGTGGCCACTGCCATCGACGGCGTGGGCGACCCCTTCGCCATTCATGGCTTCGCCTCCGACGGCCGCCACGACGTGCACTACTACCGCTGCAAGGACTTCGACCAGGCCTGGGGCGCAGAGGCCAAGGCGCGCTTGGCGGGCATCCAGGGCGGGCTCTCCACGCGCATGGGTGCGGCACTGCGCCACGCCGGCAAACAGCTGCTGGCCCAGGCCGAACGCAAAAAATTGATCCTGCTGGTGACCGACGGCGAACCGGCCGACATCGACGAGCGCGACCCGCAACATCTGCGCCTCGACACCCGCAAGGCAGTGGAGGAACTGGCCGGCAAGGGTATCATGAGCTATTGCCTGACCCTCGACCCCGATGCCGACCGTTACGTCAAACGCATCTTCGGCGTCAACAACTACACTATCATCGATCATGTGGAACGCCTGCCGGAGAAGCTGCCCACCCTGTTCGCCAGCCTCACCCGCTGAAGGACGTGAAGCGCATCCAGGAGGCGCAGGCAGGCGCATGAGCCGAATCGGAGAGGTGCCCGTCTACGCCCAGCGCCCAGATGAGGTGAGCGCCTCTCTCTACAACCTGTGGCGCCGGGCCAAACTGCACTGGCCCTGCCCCATCCGTTTGCAGCTGTCAGTGCAGCCGGGTGTGGTGATGATTCTGGAAGAGCGGGAATGGATCTGCGCCGACACGCGCCAGAACGATCTGCCCATCTTGGCCTGGGTAGAGTTCGAGGACCGGAACCGCAACGCCCTGCACCTGCCGGTAGGTTGCATGCTCAATTACTACCACTTCGCCGCATCCAGACTGCGGGCAGAGGTGCTGGCGGCAGCTGAAAGGGCACTCGAAGAGAAACTGCGCGCAGTCAAGTGACAAGACAAGGCCGCAAGCCGCGCATCACGATGACAAATACGGTAAGACTGAGGAACAGCACATGGCATTGGTCGATATGCGGGACATGCTCAATCATGCATACGAAAACCGCTATGCAGTGGGCGCCTTTGATCTGGTCAGCCTCGATTTTCTCGAAGCGGTCATCGGCGCCGCCGAGCGCTGCCGCGCACCGGTCATCCTCAGCGTCGCCGAGCCCCATTTTGCCCACTACGACTTCGAGTTGATGATGCCCGCCGTGGAGGCGGCGGCGCGGCGCGCCTCGGTGCCGGTGGCCATCCAGCTCGACCACGGCAGCGGCCTGGCCTCGGCCATCCAGGCCATCCGCCTCGGCTGCAACGGCGTCATGCTCGATGCCAGCGATATGAGTCTGCCCGACAACATCGAAATCACTCGCGCCGTGGTGGAGACGGCTCACGCCTGCGGTATCCCGGTGGTGGGTGAGATAGGCTACGTCGCCGGCCAAGAGGGTGAAGGGGCCAGCCAGCACCCGGGCCAGACTGCCCTGACCATTCCCTCGGAGGCCAAGGCCTACGTCGAGCGCACCGGGGTCGATTTCCTCGCCGTCTCCATCGGCACCGTCCAGGGCCGCATGAAAGGGCGCGCCAAGCTCGACTTCCAGCGACTCAAGCAACTCCACAAAACCATCGACATCCCTTTGGTCATCCATGGCGGCAGCGGCCTCAATGCCGACCAATACCGCCGCCTCACCGCCCTGGGCATTGCCAAGATCAACTACTTCACCGCCCTCTCCGACGTGGCAGCCGCAACCATGCGCCAGCGTATGAAGGTGGACAAGCAGGGGGGATTCACCGACCTGAAGCAGGGTGTCAAGGAGGCCATTGGCCTGGAGGTGGAGGCTTGCCTGCGCATGTGGGGCACCGCCGGCCGCGCCGCCGAGGTGTCGGCCCAGTGCAATCCCGTCAAGCTGGTGGAACAACTGATGGCTTTCAAGCTGACACTGGAGGATGCCCAGGCGTCGCCCCTACTGGCCAAGGCCCAGCAGGTCATGGCGGCTATTCCTGGGGTTCGTGAGGTGTTTATTGGCAAAACCCTCTGCCCAGACAGCCCATACCGCTTCAACTGGCGTATCGTCTTCTGCAACGAAACGGCGCTGGAGGCCTTCCAGCATCATCCTGACCACACTGCTTTCATGAAACACTTTCTCCGGCCTCATATCTCAAAGCATTTCACATTGGAGAGCCGTGACGCCCAGCATGACGAATTATTCAAAGGTATTTTATGAGCAAGCACATGCACTCACTCTGCCAAGGGCTTGTTCCTGATCGACTGAAATGGCGACAGCGGCAATAACGTCAATTGTTTGGCATATATTGCCGCCCGCAGCCCTTTAATTCGTCTGTTGATTATGATAATAAGGATGGATAGCGGATTTCATTACCAATCATTACCAATAAGAAGAACAACAGGCCCACGGCCCGTTATCTGGCACAGACCTTGCAATCTCAATCCCGTACGAATCAATTGTCTGTCGGGTAGGAGGAAGGTTATGCAATTGCCCCACCGCAAATACAAGAACACAGAACCGGTCTTCGAGGCCGGCAATCTCGCCCTGTTGTCCAGCGCCATCGAATCGGAGGCAGGCACGGAGGGTCACAGCAAGGCACTGCAAATCGCCAGTGCCCTGCAAACCACTCTGGAGATCGACAAGCTCATCGAAGTCTTCGCAGCGGAAATCCAGGGGCTTATTCCCCATGACAGCATTTCCTTCGAAAACAAGCAGCAGAACATCCATGTCAGCATGGGCAAGAAGGGAAAGCATTCCTGTTCCTACCAGCTGGTGGTGACCGCCCAGACTTTGGGACAGCTTAATTTTACCCGGGGCAAGAAATTCAGTGAGGGTGAAACCCTGCTGCTGGAGTCGCTCATCTGCAGCCTGGTCTATCCCTTGCGCAATGCCATCATGTACAAACATGCCCTCACGGCAGCGCTCACGGACCCCCTGACCGGTGCCAACAACCGCAGCGCCATGAATTCTGCCCTGATCCGAGAAACCGAGTTGGCCCGGCGCCACAATACCCCCTTGTCGCTGATCATGCTGGATATCGACAAATTCAAATCCATCAACGATACCTACGGGCATCTGGCAGGCGACTTCGTCATCAAGTCCATCGCCGATGCCGTGATGGAGTGTACCCGCAGTTCTGACATCCTGTTCCGCTCCGGGGGCGAGGAATTCGTCATTCTTCTCAGCAACACCGCCAGGCAGGGGGCGCTGATGCTGGCCGAGCGCATCCGCCACACCATCGCCAGCAATGAATACGTCTATGGCGATCACCCCATCGAGGTGACGGCCAGCCTCGGTATATCCTGCTTCAGCAAGGGCGACAACAGCGAAACCCTCTTTGAAAAGGCCGATGTGGCGCTCTACACCGCCAAGGCCGAGGGCCGCAATTGCGTGCGCTACGCCGATTCCGTGTAGCGCGGCTGGCTACCTGCCCCGCATGTTATAATGCGGAGAGCCAATCATCGGAAATGACTTGAGGAACGTTACATTTTAAGGAGCCGCAAGATGCGTTCCATGATTTATGCCTGGCTGGCACTTGCCTGCCTGTCTTTCACAACTGTCCTGACGGCAGCCGAGACAGCACCACCGGCGCAGGCGCGACCGCAGGTCAGCCATGCCAGAGAGATGCCCGCCCGCGGCCTGAGCATGCGCCAGGTGGAAAAGAAGTTCGGCAAACCTATTAAGGTCCTTCCCCCCACCGGACCCACCTCCAAGCACAATCCCCCCATCACCCGCTGGGTCTATGACGACTTTATCGTCTATTTCGAAAGAGACCTAGTGATCCACAGTGCGCGCCCCCGCGACCCGGAGAGATTCCACCGCCGCAAGGAAACCACCCCCACCAGCGACAGCGCGCCGTAGCGAGTTCTCCTGCCAAGCCGTCATGACGTCAGCGCGCCGCCTGCCGGCCGAATGGGAGCCCCAAAGTGGGGTCATGTTGGCCTGGCCTCATGAAGACAGCGACTGGACGCCATGGCTGGAGAGGGTGGAAGCCACTTACCTGGAGATGGCCGTGCAGATCAGCCGCCGCCAGGATCTGCTGATCGTCTGCCGTGATGCCCAGCTCCGCAGGCGACTCGAACCGCGCCTGGAACAGGCAGGGGTGGCCTGCGAACGACTGCGGCTACTCAGCGCGCCCTACAACGACACCTGGGTGCGCGACTATGGCCCCCTCGGCATCCTGGAAGACGGCCGCCCGCGCCTGCTGGATTTCATCTTCAATGGCTGGGGCGGCAAATATCCTGCGCAGTTGGACAACGAAGTCAACCGCCGCCTCCAGCAACTGGGTGCATGGGGCGACATCCCCCTGGAGTCAGTGAACTTCGTACTGGAAGGCGGCAGTATCGACAGCGACGGCGCCGGCACCCTGCTGACCACCAGCCGCTGCCTGCTGCACCCGCGACGCAATCCTGGCTGGCGGCGGGAACAGATCCAACAACAGCTGCAACACACACTGGGCGCCCGGCGCCTGCTGTGGCTGGATCATGGCATGATGGTGGGTGACGATACCGACGGCCACATCGATATGCTGGCCCGCTTCTGCGATCCCCACACCATTGCTTACAGCAGCTGCGTTGAGCGCAGCGATGCACATTTCCAGGAACTGCAGTCAATGGAGCAGGAACTGGCGGCGCTGCACACCGTGGACGGACAAGCCTACCGCCTGGTCCCCCTGCCCCTGCCGGCGGCGAAGTTCAACGAACAGGGGGAACGCCTGCCGGCCAGCTACGCCAATTTTCTCATCATCAATGAGGCCGTGCTGGTCCCCTGCTACGACGACCCTGCCGATGAAACCGCACTGGCGGCCCTGGCGCCATGTTTCCCGGGACGGGAAATGGTACCCATCCCCGCCCTCCCCCTGGTCATGCAACATGGCAGTGTCCATTGTGTTACTATGCAGCTCCCCGAAGGCATCTCCTGACATCCTCTGAATACGCTGACAGCACCCATGGCTTCTACCGACATCAAGGCCGCACTGATCCAGCAACACAGCGCCCCCCGACAGGAGGAGACAGTGGCCAGCGCCTGCGCCGCCATCGAGCAGGCCGCCGCCGACGGCGCGCAGCTGATTCTGCTGCAGGAACTGTTCACCGCCCCTTATTTCTGCCAGACCGAGAACCCGGCTCATTTCGATCTCGCCGAACCCCTGCCCGGCCCCAGCAGCGACCGCCTGGCCAGGCTGGCGGCGCGCCTGGGCGTGGTCATCGTGGCCCCCCTCTTCGAGCGCCGCGCCGCCGGCATCTACCACAACAGCGCCGCAGTGCTGGACAGCGATGGTTCCCTCGCCGGCATCTACCGCAAGATGCACATCCCTGACGATCCCGGCTATTACGAAAAATACTATTTCACCCCGGGCGATGGCGATTTCCGCCCCATCCCCACCAGCATCGGCAGACTGGGCGTGCTGATCTGCTGGGATCAGTGGTTCCCGGAGGCGGCCCGCCTGATGACCCTGGCCGGCGCGGACCTGCTGCTCTATCCCACCGCCATCGGCTGGGATCCCCGCGACCCGCACCAGGAACAACAGCGCCAGCTGGATGCCTGGCGCACCATCCAGCGCGGCCATGCCATCGCCAATGGCATTCCTCTGCTGTGCTGCAATCGCAGTGGTTTCGAGGCGACGCCCGGCGGCACCCCGGAAGAAGGCATCCAGTTCTGGGGCAGCAGCTTCGCCTGTGGACCACAGGGCGAGGTCCTGGCCCAGGCCAGCTGCGAGGGAGACGAAACCCTGCTGGTGGACATCGATCTGCGCCGGCCGGAAACCGTGCGCCGCGACTGGCCCTTCCTGCGCGACCGGCGCATCGACGCCTATCAGGACCTGAACCGGCGCTGCCGGGATTGAGCCCCAAAGGCCGAAGCGCGGCAGACAGCTGTGCTGTCTCGGCAAAACTTTTATAATGACCAAAGCGCCGATCTGTAATAATCAACAACAGGCTTCATCACCAACGTTTAGGGATTCTGCATTATGATTTTAATTCTGACACCCAACATCGACCCCGGCAGCGCCGAATACCGCCAGCTGATGGACCATCTGGCCAACCTGCCCAACGTCCAGACCCGCCTGCACCGGGAGACAGGCACCCAGCAGACCCTGACCGAAATCTATCTGGTGGGCGACACCACGCAGCTGAATCCGGAAGACATGCGCAGCCTGCCCGGCGTAGACCGGGTGGTGAGAGTATCGGAAGAATACCGCATCCTGGGCCGCCACAAGGATGACAACCGCCCCACCTTCTTCAAGTACAACGGTCTCCACTTCGGACAGGACAGCCTCCATGTCTTCGCCGGCCTGTGCGCAGTGGACACCCCAGAGCATGTGGAGCAGATGATGAAGGCCCTGCGGGACAACGGCCAGGTCTGCACGCGCATGGGCGCCTACAAGCCGCGCACCAACCCTTATTCCTTTCAGGGCCATGGCAAGCAATGCCTGCCCTATGTCTTCGAACTGGCGGGCAAATACGGCATCAAGGTCATCGCCATGGAGATCACTCACGAGACCCACCTCGACGAGATCAACGAAGCCCTGGAGCAGACCGGCAGGCCCACCGGCATCCTGCTGCAGATCGGCACCCGCAACACCCAGAACTTCGAACTGCTCAAGATCATCGGCCGCCAGCAGGAGTTCCCGGTGCTGCTCAAGCGCGGTTTCGGCATCACCCTCGAGGAGTCCCTCAACGCCGCGGAATACCTGGCCAGCGAAGGCAACCGCAAGGTCATCTTCGGCCTGCGCGGCATGAAGACCAACATGGCCGACCCGCACCGCAACTTCGTGGACTTTGCCCATGTCCCGGTCATCAAACGCCTGACCCGCATGCCGGTGTGCATCGACCCCTCCCATTCCGTGGGTACCCGCGCCACCGACCCCGAGGGCATCCTGGACATCATGCACGTCACCGCCCAGGGCATCATCGCCGGCGCCAACATGGTTCTGGTAGATTTCCACCCGGCGCCCAAGAAGGCCCTGGTGGACGGCCCCCAGGCCCTGCGCCTGGATGAACTGCCCTATTTTCTGGAGGACGTGCGCATCGCCCGCGAGGCCTATGAGAAGCGCCTCACCCTGGCCCGGGCATTCAATGAAGGGCAGGATTGAGCCTTGTAGTAGAATGGATGAGATGCTTAGCGCAATCCACTATTCCGGGGGTGATGGGTGATGCGTAATGGACTATGAGCAGTTCTGGTTTTCATTACGCATTACGCATTACGCATCACCCCTTGATGGATTGCGATGTGCTTATAGTTACGTGAATGGTAGGGTGGGCAGCGCCCACTCTACGAACTGCGGAGCCTGGACATTCATTCGATGAACAGTCGCAACCCCAGCTGGCTTGTAGATTTTCCAGCCCTGGCCGCCATCGAGGACCAGGCATGGCGCACTGCCGCCGCTGCGGCGCGCGTGGCGACGTTTCCACCCGGCGCCCCCCTCTATCAGAGCGGTGAAGACTGTGAACATTTCATCCTCATCATCGAGGGCGCCGTCAGGGTGGAGAAGGTCTCAGAGAGCGGCCAGGAGATCACCCTCTACCATCTGCGCCCGGGACAGATCTGCGAACTGACCACCTCCTGCCTCATGGGCGGCAAGTGTTACCATGCAGACGCCATCGCTGAAACGGAAGTGCGCGCCGCCCTCATTCCCAAGGTCGCCTTCCAGGAAGCACTGACTCAGTCGGACACCTTCCGCAGCTATGTCTACGACACCGTGGAACAAGGCATGAGCAGCCTGCTCAGGCTCCTGGAATCGGTGATCTCCACCCCCACCGGCAGGCGCCTCGCCCATCACCTGGTGACGCAGCATGGCAGCGAACACACCATCAAGACCACCCACCATGAAATCGCCGCCGAACTGGGCACCGCCCGCGAGGTCATCAGCCGCCTGCTCAAGGAGTTCGAACACCATGGCTGGCTCCAGCTGCACCGCGGGCGCATCGACATCGTCGACCCCGAGGCATTGCGCAGGCTGGCGGAGGGAGGCGAGGCTGAGGACTAATTCGATTTCGATAATGGGCCGGGCGCGCCAGCGCCCCTCAACTCCTTGTATCTTTCCCCTTGTATCTTTCCCCTTGTATCTTTCATCTAATCTCAACCACCTCCCGCAGCACGCTGGTGGCGTAGCAGCCGCTGGGCAAGCTGAAGCTCAGGGTCAGGCTGTCGCCGTCGCTGAAGTGCCATTGCAGTTCCTGGGGAATAACCCGCAGGGCCCGGCGCTGGTGCTTCAGTCCCGCCGCCTCCAGGGCCCGGCACCAGGGTGCCTCAGTGGCCAACGCTGCCTCTTCCAGCGCGGCGGCCTCGGCTTGGCAGAGGGTATCTCCGCGCCCCCACAAGGGCCCTGTGGGGTGAATGTCGCCCTCAGCCAGGCGCCGGGCGATGCCTTCATCGGGCTCGGGACAGGAAAAAATGCTGTGGCTGCCCGCCAGCATCATGACATCGCCCGCCAAGGCGCGGTCCCAACAGCCGTCCACCACCCGCTTGGCCAGTACTTGGTTGAAGAGCAGGGAGCGCGCCGCGGAGAGATAGATGCCGCGCTTGAAGCGGTCCCGCACCGCCCGTCCCTGCAACAGCATGGCGGCGGCCTGCTGCAGATTGTTGCGCCCGAAACGCTGTTCTCCAAAGTAGTTGGGCACGCCCTGGGCAGCGATGCGCTGCAGGGCCTGATCGATGTTCTCCTGACTGCCCGCCACGGCGCGCAAAGTGATGCGGAAGCGATTGGCCTGGATGGCACCCTGGCGCAGTTTGCGGTGGTGGAGCAGGTGTTGCAGCACCGTGACTTCATCGCCATTGAGTCGTGACCAGTCGGGTTCCTCGCGGCCGGCGAGATCCACGCTGAACCACTGATCGGTGACGGCGCGGCGATCCTTGAGGCCGGCATAGCCCACGGCCTTGCGGCCGACACCGGCATGATGCGCCAACTGGCGCGCCACCCATTCGGTATTGGTATTGCGTTTGCGGATCAGCACCAAGACGTGCTGCCCTTCGCCATCGGGGGAGAAATTCAACACCTCCTGCACCTGGAAGTCCTCCGGCACCTGGCGCATCAGGGCGCTGCACGGCGGCGGGCCAGCGGCCCGCGGCCAGTCGCTGACGGTGGTGGTGGGCATGTTATTCCTCCAGCAGGGCAACGGCGTGGGCGGCGATGCCCTCCCCGCGCCCGGTGAAACCCATGCCCTCGCTGGTGGTGGCCTTGACATTGACCCGCGCGGTGGCGATTTCCAAATCCGCGGCCAGGCAGGCCACCATGGCCGGGATGTGGGGCGCCAGCTTCGGCGCCTGGGCCACCACCGTCACATCCACATTGGCGATGGCGAAGCCCTGCTCCCTGAGGCGCGCCACCACTTGGCGCAACAGGATGCGGCTGTCGATAGCGGCGTATTGGGCATCACTGTCCGGGAAGTGGCGACCGATGTCGCCCAGGGCGGCGGCCCCCAGCAGGGCATCGCACAGGGCATGGATCAGCACGTCGCCGTCGGAATGGGCCAGCAGGCCCTGGGGATGAGGGATTTCCACCCCCCCCAGGCGCAGGGGCTTGTCGGGGGTGAAGCGATGGGCGTCATAGCCGCAACCGATCCTCATACTGCCTCCTCCTGCTGCCGCGCCAGATAGAGCCGGGCCAGTTCCAGGTCCTGGGGGGTGGTGATCTTGATGTTGTCGCGGGCGCCGCACACCATGCGCGGCCGGCGGCCGCAATATTCCATGGCGCTGGCCTCGTCGGTGACGGCAAAACCGGCATCCACCACGGCCTCGATGGCCGCCTGGAGTTCACCACGGCGAAACATCTGAGGTGTCAGGGCGTGCCAGAGGCCTTTGCGGGACACGGTCTCCTGCACCCGCTGGTCATTCTGAGACACTCGCTTCATGGTATCGGCCACCGGCATGCCCAGCAGCCCCCCGGTCTCGTCCTCCCACAGTTCCTGTACCAGACGCCCGATGTCTGCGCCGCGCACACAGGGACGGGCCGCATCGTGCACCAGCACCCAATCATTCGCTGCCACCCGGTCCTGCAAATGGCACAGGGCATTGAGCACCGACTCATGGCGCATGGCGCCACCGGCGGCCGTTTCCACCGGGATCGCCGGCAGTTTCACGCCCTGCCAGTGACTGTCACCCGCGGCAATGGCCACCACGATGCCCGCCACTCGGCCGCTGTTGGCCAGGCGTTGCAGGGTATGCTCGATGATGCACTGTTCGCCGAGGCGGAGATATTGTTTGGGCACGGCGCTGGCCATGCGGCTGCCGCTGCCAGCCGCCGGCACCACGGCCCACAGCCTGCGGCCATTGCTGGGCGGCTGCTCACTGTGGCTGCTCATCGTCGTCGATAGCCTGATAGAAAGTTTCGCCTTCCTTGATCAAACCCAGTTCGCTGCGGGCGCGCTCCTCGATGGCCGCCACGCCCTGGCGCAGATCCTCCACTTCCGCCTCCAGAGCGGCATTGCGCTCCTTGAGGGTGGCGATCTCCTTCTGCTGGGTCTCGATGGCCCGCTGCAGATGCCAGATCTCCGCGATCCCGCCATCGCTGGACCACAATTGGTACTGCAACAGCAGTACCAGAACGATTAGCAGGATCAGTATCAGTCTCATGAGCAAAAGGCAGCCGGGCACCCTCCCCCGCAGTGGCATACAACACCCGGTATGCGTGGCCGGCAACCGGTGACGCAGCGGCCCTCATGGCGGGCTGAGCCGACTGCCCGGCGCCGCTCAGCTGTCGAAACGACGGAAAACGTCGCGTCCGCCGTAGACCGCCTTGTCCCCCAGCGCCTCCTCGATGCGCAGCAGCTGATTGTATTTTGCCACCCGGTCGGAGCGGGACATGGAGCCAGTCTTGATCTGGCCGGCACAGGTGGCCACAGCCAGATCGGCAATGAAGGTGTCCTCGGTCTCGCCCGAGCGGTGGGAGATGACCACACTGTAGCCGGCATCCTTCGCCATGGCGATGGCGGCCAAGGATTCCGTCAGGGTGCCGATCTGGTTGACCTTGATGAGGATGGAATTGGCAGTGCCCTTCTCGATCCCCTGTTGGAGGATCTCGGTATTGGTGACGAACAGGTCATCGCCCACCAGCTGGATCTTGGCGCCGAGGCGCGCGGTGAGTTCCGCCCAGCCATCCCAGTCGTTCTCCGCCATGCCGTCCTCGATGGAGAGAATGGGATACTGGTCCACCCAGTTGGCCAGATAGTCGACCAATTCCGTGGCGCTCAGACGGCGTCCTTCCGACGCCAGATGATAGACGCCATCCTCGTAGAACTCCGAGCTGGCGGGATCCAGGCCGATATACACATCCCGTCCCGGGGTAT
Source organism: uncultured Gammaproteobacteria bacterium (assembly GCA_964425105.1). Classification (GTDB taxonomy): domain Bacteria; phylum Pseudomonadota; class Gammaproteobacteria; order SZUA-140; family SZUA-140; genus S012-109. The sequence continues at coordinate 22,096 of CAYRLE010000035.1, forward strand.
AGCCGGCCTGGGTGATGCCCTCGAGAATGATCTCCAGCGCCGCCTCGTTGGAGGACAGGTCGGGGGCGAAACCGCCCTCGTCGCCCACGGCGGTGTTCAGGCCCTTTTTCAGCAGGACCTTCTTCAGGCTGTGGAACACTTCCGCGCCGACCCGCACCGCCTCGGCCATGGAGTCCATGCCCACGGGCATGATCATGAATTCCTGCATGTCGATGTTGTTTGCCGCATGGGCGCCGCCATTGATGACGTTCATCATGGGCACGGGCAGCAGCAAGTCGCCATCGGCGGCCAGGTGTTCATAGAGAGACACGCCACGGTCTTCGGCGGCGGCGCGGGCGGCGGCCAGGGAAACGGCGAGAATGGCATTGGCTCCCAGGCGCTGTTTGTTGGCGGTGCCGTCCAGGTCGACCATGGTCTGATCCAGTTGCGCCTGATCGCCAATCTCCTGGCCCAACAGGGCGTCACGGATCTCGGTGTTGACGTTATTGACGGCCTTCCTCACACCCTTGCCGCCATAGCGGCTCATGTCGCCGTCACGCAATTCGATGGCCTCGCGGGCGCCTGTAGAGGCACCGGAGGGCACGGCCGCGCGCCCGCGGGCGCCGGACTCCAGAATCACGTCGGCTTCGACGGTGGGATTGCCGCGCGAATCAAGAATCTCGCGGCCCTGCACAGCAATGATCTTCGACATTATTATCCTTATATTTCTGTACGTTAGTTAACAATATTGAGGAAAATACTCATTCATGGCCGGTAGCCCTGCAAAATATGCGGGCAAGCTTTGGCGCACAGTTTACGGTTTTCTCGCAGAGAATCAAAGATTGTTTTCGATAAAGCCCTGTTCTTTCACAGCATTATCAATGGCCTGCAAGGTCTCCAGAAGGGCGCGCAGCTGATCCAGGGGCCAGGAATTGGGGCCGTCGCTCAAGGCCCGGGCGGGATCGGGATGGGTTTCCATGAACAGGCCGGAGATGCCCGCCGCCACCGCTGCGCGCGCCAGCACCGGCACGAACTCGCGCTGGCCGCCGGAGACACTGCCCAGACCGCCGGGCTGCTGGACCGAGTGGGTGGCGTCGTAGACTACCGGACAACCGGTCTCGCGCATCACCGCCAGGGAACGCATGTCGGAGACCAGGGTGTTGTAGCCGAAGGAAACCCCGCGCTCGCACACCATGAGTTGCTCGTTGCCGGTCTCGCGCGCCTTGTCCACCACGTTCTTCATGTCCCAGGGGGCGAGGAACTGGCCTTTCTTCAGATTCACCGGCTTGCCTTGGCGCGCGACCTTCTGGATGAAATTGGTCTGCCGGCACAGAAAGGCGGGGGTCTGCAGCACGTCAACCACGGCGGCCACTTCCTCCAGGGGCGTGTCCTCGTGGACGTCGGTGAGCACCGGCACGCCGATCTTCGCCCGCACGTCAGCGAGGATGCGCAGGCCCTCCTCCACGCCGGGGCCGCGAAAGCTCTTGCTGGAAGAGCGGTTGGCCTTGTCGAAGGAGGACTTGTAGATGAAGGGAATGCCCAACTCGGCGGTCATCTCCTTGAGTATGCCCGCCGTGTCGAGGGCCAGCTGCTCACTCTCGATGACGCAGGGACCGGCAATCAAAAACAGGGGGCGGTCCAGCCCCGCTTCAAAACCACATAATTTCATGATGCACTGACTACCTGTTGCTGATGGGCTTCATCGAGGCGGCGCGCCGCTTCGATGAAGCCGATGAAAAGAGGATGACCATCGCGGGGATTGGAGGTGAATTCGGGATGGAACTGGGCAGCCACGAACCAGGGATGGTCGGACAACTCGATCATCTCCACCAGCTGGCCGTCCAGGGATTTGCCGGAGATCACCAGTCCCGCCTGCTCCAGTTTTTCCACGAAGCGGTTGTTCACCTCATAGCGGTGGCGATGGCGTTCGGCGATCACCTCGCGGCCATAGAGGCGCCGCGCCAGAGTGCCGGGCACCAGGCGGCATTGCTGGGCACCGAGGCGCATGGTGCCGCCCAGGTCGGAATCGGCACTGCGTTTTTCCACATCGCCCTCGGCGGTGATCCATTCGGTGACCAGGGCGATGACCGGGTAAGGGGTATTGGCATCGAACTCGGTGCTGTGGGCCTCGCCCAGGCCGGCCACGTTGCGTGCGAACTCCACCACCGCCACCTGCATCCCTAAGCAGATGCCCAGATAGGGGATGCCCTGTTCGCGGGCATAGCGCGCCGCCTCGATCTTGCCCTCGATGCCGCGTTCGCCGAAACCTCCCGGCACCAGGATGGCGTCCACGTCCTGGAGCATTTCCGGGCCCTGACGCTCGATCTCCTCGGCGTCGATATAGCGGATCTCCACACGGGTGGCGGTGTGGATGCCGGCGTGGATCAGCGCCTCGTTGATGGACTTGTAGGAATCGGCCAGATCGGTGTACTTGCCCACGATGGCCACGGTCACCGTGGCGCTGGGATGCCCCAGGCGCTCGATGATGTCCTGCCATTCGCTGAGGTCCGCCTCCGGGGCCTCGATGCGCAGTTTCTCGGTGACGATGCGGTCCAGCCCCTGCTCGTGGAGCACCAGGGGGACCTTGTAGATATTGTCCACGTCCACCGCCGAGACCACGGCCCGTTCCTGGACATTGGTGAACAGGGCGATCTTGCGCCGTTCATCCACCGGCAGCGGGCGGTCGGAACGGCACATGAGGATGTCGGGCTGGATGCCTATGGACAGCAGTTCCTTCACCGAATGCTGGGTGGGCTTGGTCTTGAGTTCCCCGGAAGCCGCGATATAGGGCAACAGCGTCAGGTGGATATAGAGGGTGTTCTCGTGCCCCAGTTCGATGCCCAGCTGGCGGATGGCCTCCAGAAAGGGCAGCGACTCGATATCGCCCACAGTGCCGCCCACTTCCACCAGGGCCACCTCGGCATCGTCGGCGCCGGCCATGATGCAGCGCTTGATCTCGTCGGTGATGTGGGGGATGACCTGCACGGTGGCCCCCAGATAGTCGCCGTGGCGCTCCTTGGCAATGACGTTCTCATAGATGCGCCCGGTGGTGAAATTGTTGCGTTTGCCCATGGTGGTGCGCACGAAGCGTTCATAGTGGCCCAGGTCGAGGTCGGTCTCGGCCCCGTCCTCGGTGACGAACACCTCGCCGTGCTGAAAGGGGCTCATGGTGCCGGGGTCGAGATTGATGTAGGGATCCAGCTTGATGAGGGTGACCTTGAGGCCTCGCGCCTCAAGGATGGTGCCCAGGGAGGCGGAGGCGATGCCTTTCCCCAGAGAGGAAACCACACCGCCGGTCACGAAAATGTATTTGGTCATGAATTAAGAATCGGGCTTGGTTGCTAGGGGTCGTCGGATGGGATGACAAGTTACCAGAACGTGGCCCATTCCTCAATGGAAACCCCTGCCCGTCCTGCCATCTGCCACCGGGGGAAGATGGATGACGAGC
>CAYRLE010000036.1:0-24325 GCA_964425105.1 uncultured Gammaproteobacteria bacterium
GAGCCGGGATATTTCAGCCGCTAGACACCGGTTCATGAATTAATCAGAGGTTCCTATAGTCTGTTCCTGTTGGGTTTCTTCTATGTGCCCAACGCCGTCGATCTATACAAGTTCTACAGCGTCGCGGTGTTGATACCCGGGCTGCTGTTGCTACCCAGGGTGTACCCGCTCCTGGGCGGTAATCACCTGCTTCTCCTGGTGTTGGCCTATCTCATCTATTTGTTGTAGTGTTTATTTTTTATGCCAAGAATACTGCATATGATGCCGGTATTCTCTGCGAATTTTAAGGTTCCCTTGATAAGATATGTGGATCCTTTTTGTCCCTTTATCAGACCGGTTATTATTTCCAGCATCGCTATGCCTAGATGAGTAACTGACTTATAGAGTGCCTTGCTTATTAAGGTGCTTTGCTTTTGTGTGTTTAGATGGAGTTTGACTGGCAACCTGACATTCCCCAATCGGAATTCAGAACTCAGCAGATACTTCAGGCAGGCCCGTTCCGCCGGCACGGTTTCCCTCACCAGTGCCTTTTCTGCCCAGATAATGCGGTAACCTTGTGCTTTGAGTTGGCGAAAGAACAGCTTGTCCTCACCGCCACTGAGGCCAAACGCCGGGTCGAAGCGTAGGCCCGACTCATTGAGGACGGCATGGCGCAGCAGGCAGTTGCAGGTGGCTGCAAAGCCGATTTCCTGACCATCCTGCAGGCAGGCAAGCTGGCGTGGTTTGTGGAACCAGTTGCTTTCTTTCAGCCAGGGCGGGGCATGGGGCGGAAAGACTGGATGCACCGGGCCGTAGACGAGATCGGCGTTTGTTAGACCCTGCATGGTGAGGAGTTGATCCAGCCAGTCCACAACGGGGATTTCATCATCGTCGATGAAGGCAATGAAGTCCGCATTGGCGGGCACATGATCCAGGCAGGCGTTGCGGGCCTGGGAGATGCCGCGCTCCGTCACCGGGACATAGATCAGGGGCGTGCCGCTGTGATGGCTGAAGGCCTCGCAGATTTCTTTGGTGGCAGGACTGGCCTCGTTGTCGGCAATAACGATGGTGAGGTGTGCCTGCTGCTCAGTGAATTGCTGGCGGGCAAGGCCATCCAGCAGCTGCTGCAAGCCTTGCGGCCGGCGATAGGTGCAGGCACAGACGGCAATGTGGACGACTTGTGACGCAGTTGTAGTGTTCATTTTGTCATCGCTGGAAACAGTTGCTGCACGTCTTTGACTGCCCGCGCCAGATCCCTGACGGGAGGCGCGTCCACCTTCCCTGGAAAGGACTCCCCCAGCCATGCGGCGCGCCCTTCCTCGACAAGCTGTTCATGCATGCGCCGCACATCGCGTCCCATGCGCCGGGGGCCCAGGGTCATGCCGATGCGGTGGGACAGGGGGCGGAAGCGGTAGTTGTAACCATAGCGCCACCAGGGCTGCTTGGCGGCGCTGCCGGGGCGGCGGGCTTGGGGGCCGTCGTCGAGGTCGAAGATGTAGACGGGCTTGCCGGTGACGCAGGCCTCGGTGAGCATGGAGACGCTGTCGCCGGTGACGATGAAGGCATCGGCATGGGCCAAGTAGGCGAAATAGGGATTGTCCGCTGCTCCGGCCCGCCAGCGGTGGAAGTGGCAGGGAACGTGGATTTTCTGCGCCAGGATTTTTACCGCGTCCAGCGGGGTGCGGGCGCTGGTGGTGATGAGCAGGGAGCCGCCCGCCTCACGTGCCATGGCCTCTGCCTGCTCCGCCAGTACCGTGGCCTTGGCGGGGTCCAGGGTGAAGGGGCCGCTGTTGCCGCCCACCAGCAGGGCGATATGCGGCTCGGGCAGCGGTTCCAGAATGGGAGCCCAGTGTGCAGCTGCCTCGGCCAGCCGTTCCTGGCTGACGCGGTGCAGGGGCAAGGTGTTGTAAAGGATGTTGGCCGCCCGCGGCAACTGGTACTGGGGGGTGGTGATGATGAGGTCGAAGCGCTCCGGTTTGGCCCAGGGCCGCCCCAGGTGCACGATGCGTACGGTTTTCTCCGCCTGGCGCTGGATCCAGCGCGCCACGGGTTCATTGCGGCGTCCTGCGGTGATGACCAGGTCTGGCCAGGGTGCTTCCAGGGGAGATGATCGGTTGATCTGTACGCCTGCCAGGGTGGGGCCCAGCAGCAGATTGCTCAGCAACTCGGTCTTTCTGTAGATCAGGCGCTTGATCTCGAAGGGCCAGCCCAGGCCCTCGGCCAGGGCCAGCACCTGGGTGTTGTCGCCGGCCTTGTGGCCCATGAGCAGCCACACGCGGGGCGCTGCTTCGCCCGCTGTCATGGCAGAGGTATGGGAAGCCTTGTGTCGTGCAGTGCTCATGGCCAAGTGGCTGGGCTTCAGCGGAACACGCCCTGGCGGTAGAGGCGCCACATCAGGCCCCAGATGAAGATCAGCGGCCAGCGCCGCAGGCGGGGCGTGATCTCGATGGGGACACCGGAATGGCGTTCCAGTTTCCAGACGATGTAGTCCAGCCCGCCCTCGAAGGTGAAGAAGGCCTTGAGCAGGCGCAGCACCGACAGCAGCTTGCCCTGGGCGATGCGTATCCCCCAGCCCAGGCGGGCGGCGCGCCGCTGGGGTGCAGGGATGTGGGCTTGGTAGTGTTCTGCGTCGCCAGTCTCCGCTGTCGGCAGTGCAGCCAGGGCCGGGGGGGTGACCGCCTGGTAATAGGGCGCATAGAGGCGGTAGATCTCGTCGGCGCGCTGGCCGCCTTCCGCCCGCAGTTCGGCCCGGTAGGTGAGCCGCAGGCCCTGTTGCCAGACATCGCTAATGGTGAAGACCTCGGGCAGGCAGGGCAGGACCCTGCCACTGAAGGTCAGCACCGCCCGGGCCTGAAGGCCGTGGATGCGTTGCGCAGTCTCATCATCGACGGCATGGAGCAGGCCCATGGGCTGGGCAAAGCGGGCCCAGAAGTAGGAATGGAACCATTGGGGTGAGACGCACTTTTCCAGATGCTGCAGGGACAGTACGGCATATTTGCAGCGTACCGTGCCCTGCACCAGGGGCACCTCCAGATAGAATACATTGGGTGGCAGCAGCTGGTTGAAGAGGGCTGCGCTCCGTTTGCGGAAGGCGCGGCGATAGTCATCCACGATGACATAGAGATCCACCAGGCCGTCGAAGGGATCGCCGCCGCGCAGACAGGAGCCATAATAGAGTATGCCCTGCAGGGTATCGCCATAGGTTTCCTGCAGGCGCGCGCGTAGCCCCAGGAGGGCCTGATGGGGCTGGTGGCGGCTGAAGCGGGCGCATTGCGCTATCAGTTCAGGAGGCGGTGCCGGCAGGGTACTCATGATCAGAATCTCAGGAAGGTGAGCGGTACGGTATGGGAGACCCGCACCGGTCCCCGTGCCAGGCTGGCTGGATACAACTCGCCGTCGATGGTGAAGGTTCCTTCCAGTTCCAGTACTAATTCATCGATTTTACGGCTCCAGTAGCCGTTTGCCGGCGTGGCGTGGCGCCCCGGCCTGCCCCAGAACAGCGGAGGAATGGCCCGCAGCGGGCGGCGGGGGCTGGCGCCGATGGCGGAGTAGTAGAGGCCGCCGTTTTGTTCTCCCCAATAGGGGCGCAAGCCCAGGAACAGCCGTTCCAGGGTGCTGGCCAGGAGGATGAAATATTCCCGTTCCCCCTCGCTTTGTTCCAAGCCCGGTGAGGAGGCCATCTTGAGGGCGACGGGTGCGACATAGCGGTGATCCCCGCGCATCAGGGCGAACAGGATGCGCAGCATACACAGTCCTGGTCCGAAGCCGTCGCGCAGGCCACGGCGCAGGATCTTCTGATGGCAGTATTCGATACCCTTGATGATGGCGCCGGCGCCGAAGAACATGCCGTATAGCGCCGCTTTCTCATGGCCCGGCTGCACCCGCAACACGGGGCGTTGTACCGCGGCCACTGCCGGATCGGCACCCTCCGCCCACTGGAGCAGCCGTTCCAGGGCGCGCGGCGCGCCGCCCTTCATGCCGGCATCGGCAGCGGTCATGTTGGTGGTGCCGCCCGCCAGCAGGGCCAGCAACGGCACACGGCGGAAAGGCTGTTCGTTGAACAGGGCGGTGAAGGCCGCAGCCACCGTGCCGTCGCCACCATTGATGACCAGCACCTCGGGTTCCTGGCGGCCCAGGCGCTGCAGGGCCGCGGCGACCTCGGCGGGGTTGCGGGCCGTTTCCCTGATGATTTCTGGGTGCCGGGCCAGGATGTCCTCGATTCTGCCGCCGCCCTCACGGTTGCGGCCACTGCCGGGGTTGGTCAGCAGGGCGACGCGCAGGGGCTGGCCCGTCTCCAGTTGCGCCAGCGTCAGCACTTGCACGGTGGACTCGTCCATCAGGGTGTGCTTCTCCCTTTTTCAAAAGGAGGATAGAGGGGGATTTCTTTCGGGATGGGAACGAGCCTGGTGATCATCGGACGAACATGCACAAAGTGCCATAATAAACTGAAAAATGATAACACGCTTTACCCCTTGCCGTCCGCCTATCGTATACTGATGCCATGACCCAAGCAGAATCCCCCGCTATGGCCCCGCCGCCGCAAGAGGCGCCGGGTGTCGAGACTTACTGTTTCGCCCATCTCTCCGACCCCCATCTGACCACCCTCCGGGGGGTGCGTGGCCGGGACCTCATGAACAAGCGCCTGCTGGGCTATCTTTCCTGGCGCACTCGCCGCCGTAAGGAACACCTCAGCGAGGTGCTGAGCGCCTTGCTTGAGGATCTGCATCGCCTGCGACCGGCCCAGCTGCTGGTGACAGGCGACCTGACCCACATCGGCTTACCACAGGAATTCGTAGAGGCCGCCGACTGGCTGCGCCAGCTTGGGGAGCCGGAGCGGGTGATGCTGGTGCCTGGCAATCACGACTGCTATGTGGCAGCACCCTGGGAGGCTACTTTCGCCCACTGGCGCGACTATCTGGATGGCGCCGAGGATGCCGGGGTGTTTCCCCGCCTGCGCCGCTGCGGAGACTTGGTCTTCATCGGAGTCTCCAGTGCCTGCCCCATGCCACCCTTCTTCGCCACCGGCAGTGTGGGGCGTCGCCAGCTGGCCCGCCTCGAGCAGATGCTCGTGGAGACGGGACGCGCGGGACTGATCCGGGTGTTGTTGATTCATCATCCGCCGCTGGCGGAGACCGTGGGTTGGCGCAAGCGCCTCACCGATGGCGCCGCCCTGCGGGCGCTGCTGGAGAAGACGGGGGTGGAGTTGATCCTCCATGGCCACTCTCACCGTGCCACAGAGGGGGCCCTGGCTACCCCGGGCGGTCTGGTGCCGGTGATTGGTGTGCCCTCGGCCTCTGCTATCGGCCACGAGCCCGGGCGTCGCGCCCGCTATCATTTGTGCCGGATCCGTCACGGTGCCGCCGGCTGCATGCTGGAGATGGTGGTGCGTGGCTATGATCCCGTTCAGGGAGGCTTCGTGGAGCTGGAGCGGCGCAGCCTGGTGTTGCCTTTTGTTGCGCCAAAAGAAGAGAGTTGAAACGAGGGGCTTCTACCTCGTCCGCCGCAGTAACAGCAGGGCGATAATGGTGACGACTGCCACCGGTGTGGCAGCCATCAGGGCGGCGTTGAGTCCGAGCAGCAGCCCCAGGTTGCCCAGCAGCTGATTCGCGAGGATATAGAGCAGGCCCGTCACCACCCCCAGCACCAGGCGCAGTCCGAAACTGGCGGAGCGCAGCGAGCCGAAGGAGAAGGGTAGGGCCAGCAGCATCAGGGCGATAATACTCAGCGGTATCATGACCTTCTGCCAGAAGATGATCTCGAAACGCTGGGTGTTTTCACCGGCATCACGCAGGTAGCCGATGTATTTGTAGAGGTTGCTGGGCGCCAGGCTCCTGGCGGGCAGTTCGAAGCGCCCGAATTCGGTGAGAGCGGGCAGCGGCTGCCATGCCAGGCTGTCCCGCCGTTCGATTTCGATGCCGCTCTCTGTGAAGTGCTTGCGTAGCACATCCTTGAGCAGCCAGGAGCGGCTGTTTTTCATCTCCGCCTGCCGGGCATGGAGGTAGCTGCGCAACTCTCCCTGGTCATCGAATTCGAAGACGCTGATGTCGGTGGGGATGCGCCCCAGCAACAGCTGGCGGATGTTGAGGTAATGACGTCCATCGCGGGTCCAATAGCCTTCCTCGCCCAGGATGTCACCACTCTCGGAGACGGCCAGGGCGCGTTTTTTTTCCGCAGACTGCAGGGCGGGGGGCGCCACGTACTGGCTGATGATCCAGGCGCCCAGCATCAGCAGCAGGGCGGTTTTCATCACCGCAAGAGAAATGCGCACCAAGGATACCCCGCTGGCGCGCATGGCGATGAGTTCGCTGTTGCGGTTGAGGATGCCGAGGCCTACGATGCTGCCCAGCAGGGCGGCGATGGGGGCCATCTCCAGGAGGCGGCCCGGCAGGCTCAGCAGCACATAGCGGAAGGCGTCCGCACTCTGGTAGTTGCCCTTGCCCACGTCGTCCAGCTGCTGGACCAGATCCATGAAACTGAAGATGGCCAGCAGCACCAGGATGACCACCAGGCAGCTCTTGAGAATGGTGAGGGAAATATAGCGGTCCAGCTGCTTCATGATCTGTGGGCTCCAGCGCTCATGGAGCAGCCGCCTTGCGGGTCCGCTCCAGGCGGAAACGCACATAGGGTTGCAACAGCAGCATGAACAGGATCGCGGCCGGGATCAGGTGGGCCCACCAGATCCCCGGCAGGGCCGGCACCTTGCCCTGGTCCACCCAGGTGCGCGCCACACTGAGCAGATTGTAATAGAGGGCAAACATCAGGATGGCGACGAACAGCTTGGCAAAGCGGCCATGGCGGGGGCGGCTGCGGCTGAGGGGAACCGCCAGCAGGCCCAGTACCAGGGTGGTGAGGGGCATGGACAGGCGCCATTGGTATTCGGCGAGATCGCCCGTATTGGAGGAGGCGGCGAGGCGGGCCAGGGGTTCGGCCTTGCGTTTGTAGCCGATGGCGGTCTTGGCGAAGTCACTGAGGGGCAGCTTCAGTGTTCTGAAGCGCAGAATCAGGTCCTCGCTGCCCTGGTCGTCCAGGCTGTAACCGCGCCCGTCGATAAAGATCATCACCGGCGTGCCGTCTGCCCGTGAAGTGGACAGATAGGCCTCGCGGGCACGGATGATCTGGGTGCCACCACTGGGACTGCTGCGGAAAAAGACATCCTGAAGTTTTTCCTGTTCGCGATCGATGCGGGTGGCAAACAGGATGTTGTCGGTCTGGCCCAGACGGTAGAAGCGCCCTCCCTCCAGTTTGTTGATGTCCAGTTCGGCCAGGGCCCTGGCTTCGAGGTGGTAGGCCGTGTGATAGGCCCAGGGCCGGATATAGAGAGTGAGCGCCGCCACCAGGGCGGTGACGGCGACCACCAGCCATGCCACGGTCTTCAGCACCTGCAGTTCACTGAAGCCGGCGGCGGTCAGCGCCGTCATTTCGGTATCGTTGTACATCCGCCCCAGGCCGACGATGATGGCAAGGTAGAGGGCGGTGGGCAGCAGCGCCTCCAGGCCGATGAGGGTCTTCAGTGCGGTCAGAGAGAGGACGGTGGTGCCCGTCAGCATGCCATGGGCGGCGTCCGCCAGGTAGGCGGCGGAACTGAAGCTGGCGAAGATCACTGCCAGCACCAGGCAGATCAACACCATGGGCTTGGTGATCTCCAGGATGATATAGCGGCGGACGATCAAGGCAGGAGCATCAGCCCAGCTGGGGAGAGTTTGCCGGAGGCAGCGGCTCGAAAATCCGGAATGGGGCGGGTTCGTCTGCTATCATAAGCGGCATTCTAGCCCCTGGGCGGGGTATTGCCAATTTGTGATGCGTGATGGCTGGGTGATGAGTGATGAGTGATGAGTGAACCACCTCTCCATCACCCATTACCCATTACTCATCACCCAGCAAGCAGCAAGATTTGTAAGTTTTCTGCCCAAGACATTGGGTTGTCAAAAGTACTGAGTAGTTAAATTCGAGAATGCAAGCGATGAATCCCTACCTACACTGCCGAATCCCGATCCTATACCTCTCCCTTAACGGCCCCTGCCAGCGCTGAAACTTTCATGGCTCGATTGATTCTTGGCAAGACGCTGCGTCGGCACTATGACCGTTCTCCGCTGCTGCGCCGTAGCGCATGGCTGCTGGAGGTGGCGTTGGTGGGTGGCTTCTGGGGTATCTGCGGCCTGTTGCCTGTAGAGCGCGCCGCGGCCCTGGGACGCCGGGTGATGGCTGTGCTCGGTCCCCGTTCCCGCAAGCACCGCCAGGTGCTACGCAATCTGCAACTCATGTTCCCGGAGCGCAGCGCGCAGGAGCGGGCCGCCATCGCCCGGCAGATGTGGGGCAATTTCGGCGCCGTCTTTGCAGAATATCCTCATCTGGGGCGGACTCTACACCGTCAGACCGCCGAGCGTGTGGAGATCTCAGGGCGGGAGCATCTGGACGCCTGCATGGGGCAGCGGCGGCCGGTGGTGTTCGTGACCGCCCATCTCATGAACTGGGAGATTCCCGGTTCCACCATTGTCTTCTCCGGCCTGCCCCTGGTGGTGGTCTTCAGCCCCTTGCAGAACCCCTATCTGGATCGCATGCTGCAGCGCTACCGTAATGTGGAGGGCATTCGCCTCATCCGCAAGGCCGACAGCTTCCGTCCCCTGTACCGGGAACTGGCGGCGGGCAATGCGGTGATCATCCTTCCTGACCAGCGGGTGGACGGCGCCCGGCCGGTGCCCTTCTTCGGGCATGATGCCCCAACCACCGACAGTCCGGCGCGCCTGGCCCTGCGCTTCGATTGCGATTTGGTGCCGGTGCGAGTGGAACGTCTGGCGGGGGTACGCTTCCGGGTCACCTTCCATCCACCGCTGCGTCCCGGCAATGAGACGGCAAAGGTCCAGGATCAGGCCCTGGACATGACCCGGCAGCTCAATGCCTTGTTCGAGTCCTGGATCCGGGAGCGTCCCCAGGACTGGCTGTGCACCAAGCGGCGCTGGCCTAAAGAAGCCTATAGTGATGATGGAGGCCTTGAGGATCCCAGATAGAGGGTATGCCCTGCAGAGGATGCATGGTGGGCAGCGCCCACCAGAATCTATTCCCTACGGTTTTCTTGTGCCCTGTGGTGCGCATCGCCGCTTCAGCAGCTGCCCGGCAAAGACAGGCAGCAGGCGCCGCGACAGGGTCATGGCGAGCGCCGGGCTGATGCGCAGCCGCCCGGCAAGGAAACCGCTGCACAGGGCTATCAGCAGCAGCTGCCAGGGCCGTTGCTGCACCCAGTAGGCGGGCGAGGCCCGTTCCGCCGCAGTCCGCAGCTGCGCCTTGGCTTCCGCCGGACTCAGCGGGCGAGGCGTGCGGCCAGCCATGCGAGTAAGCCCCCCAGCAGGATCAGCGCGAGGCCGCTCAGCAGTGTCGCCGCCAGGGGTCCCAGGGACTGGCTCAGGAGTTGGTAAGCCACCCACAGCAATAGCCCGCTGCCGCCTAATAACAAGACGGTCGCACTACCCAGGCAGAGCAGCGCGATGCCTAAGTGCACTACGGAGCGGCGCAGGCTGCGGCCTTCCGCCTCCAGCAGGTCCGCGCAGGCGATGACAAAATCGGCGAGCGGTTTCAGCGCCGGTTTCCCCCGTCGAGCAGCCTGGCGATGATGAAGCCCAGCCCGAAGGCCGTCAGCAGGCTGCCGCCGGGGTGCTGGGTAATCTGTTTTTCCACGCCGGACACGGTCTCCTTGCCTTCTTCGAGGATGTCGTTCAATTTTTCCTCGATATCCTCCCATGCGTCCCGGGCCTTTTCTTCCGCCTGAGAGCGGGTTTCCTGGGCCTTGTCGGCGGCCACTTTTCCGACCGCCTTGGTCAGGTTGGCGATGTCCTCGCGCAGTTGTGCGATATCGTTTTTGAGTGCATCCAGTTCCTTGCGAATCGTCTCGTCTGCCATTTGCCTGCCTCCTTAGTCGCTGCTGTTTCCATCAAATAGATAATATGGGTAAAAAGTACCGATCACAATGGAAAGCTGATGCCGAACTTGGCAGACTCGCGGTATGGGGGGCAAGACTGCAAAAAGCCATTCGCGGGTGATGACACGGCACGGCACTGACCAATTGACGCTCAGGCAGGTTATCGCCATGGGCGTAGGCGCGATGGTGGGCGGCGGCATATTTTCCGTGCTCGGCCTGGCCATCGGCCAGGCGGGTCATGCTGCGCCACTGGCCTTTGCCTTGGGGGGCGTCATTGCGCTGTTGACTGGCTATTCCTATACCCGCCTGGGACTCGCCTTTCATTCCGACGGCGGCAGCTTTACCTATTTGGAGCATGCCTTCCGGACGCGCAATATCGCCGGCCTGGGTGGTTGGCTGCTGCTGGCGGGCTATATCGGTACCATGGCCCTGTATGCCTATACCTTTGGGATCTATGGCGCGGCCCTGCTGGGCAACATGGGCAGGCTCCCGCTGGCACACCATCTGCTGGCTTCGCTGGTGCTGCTGCTGTTCCTGTGGATCAACCTCACGGGCGTGAAAGAGACGGGGACGGCCGAACTGCTTATCGTGATGGTCAAGGTGCTGATCCTGGCATTGTTTGCGGTGCTGGGACTGAGCCATGTCCAGAGCGATCATCTACTGCCTTTTTTTGATCATGGAACGGGTGGGCTCATCATGGGGGCGGCGCTGATCTTCGTGGCCTATGAAGGATTCGAACTGATTCCCAATGCCGTCAATGAAATGCAGGATCCGCAGCGCAACCTGGGGCGGGGGATTTTCTGGTCCATCGCCATTACCATCGTCATCTATGTGTTGGTGGCGCTGGTGGCGGTGGGCAACCTGACGCCGGAAGAGGTCAGCCGCTACAAGGAGTATGCCCTGGCGGTGGCGGCAAAGCCTTTTCTGGGAGAATGGGGCTTTGTCCTGATCGGGGTGGCGGCCCTCTTTTCCACCGCCTCGGCCATCAATGCCACCCTGTTTGGTACCGCCCGCCTCGCCAGTGTCATGGCCAGCGAGGAATCGCTGCCCCCGGCCTTCGCTTTCCGGCGTCTGCGCAGCGACATCCCCTGGTTCAGCCTGGTGGCCATTACGGTGGTGACCCTGTTGTTCGTCAATCTGGCCGACCTGACCATGATCTCGTCTTTTGCCAGTTCCACCTTTCTGCTGATCTTCGCCGCCATCAATCTGTCCGCGTTCCGGCTGCGCAAGGCGATCGGCGTCCATGGCCTGGTGGCCATCAGCGGATTTCTGCTGTCGCTGCTTTCCTGGTTGGCGCTGGTGTTTTATCTGTGGCGTAATCAGACTGCTGCCATTCACGGTATAGGGCTGGCCTACGGGGTATTACTGGTGGCGGAACTGTGTTTCAGCCAGCGCCGGCGTTTTTTTAGGCGCGTCTGAGGAGGGTTGCATCTGATACGCTGGGCAAGGACGGCAGGAACCCTGCCGCTATGCGCCGGCCATGCCAGCGGAGGTGCTGTTATGTGCCGGCCTGCAGGGCAGCCAGGATCTTTTCCAGTACCGCCTTTTTCGCCTTCAGCTGTTCGCGGAACTCCAGTGTGTCGGTGTCGGCGATCTCGTAGCGCAGGTCTGAAAGATAGCTTTCCAGGGTGTTCCTGAGAACTTCTTGTTCTTCACTGGTCAGGTCCAGGTGAATCATCTGATTTCCTCCTTTGCCCTTTCGCAGAAAGCATATACGCAGTGCAGCGAATTGTATAGTATTTGAGGCAGTTCCCCGGCGGCGGGGAGGGTGTGTCTCGAAAGGAGGAGCGCTATGAACGGTGCCCTGTTGCTGGGTTTGTCCGCGGCGCTGGCCGGTACCGCCTATGCCCTGTGGTGCGCCCTCTGGGTGCTGCGCCAGGGAGAGGGCGATGCCGCCATGCGCGTCCCTTATATGGCCATCCGGGAAGGGGCCAAGGCCTATCTGCTGACCCAATACCGGGTCATCGCCGCGGTGGGGGCGGTGATCTTTCTGCTGCTCCTGCTGGTGCCCCAGTTCGGCTGGCTGACGGCCCTGGGTTTTGCCGTCGGCGGCCTGTGCTCGGCCGCCTCCGGTGTCATTGGCATGATGGTGTCGGTGAGGGCCAATGTGCGTACTGCCGCCGCGGCGCGCGTCGGCCTGGGGCCGGCCCTGCAGCTTGCCCTGCGCGCGGGTTCGGTGACAGGCTTTCTGGTGGGGGGGCTGGCATTGGCGGCCGTCTGTGGCTTCTATCTGTTGCTCTGGTATCTGGGGGGGGAAGGGCAAGTGGACCTGCGGCCCCTGGCGGGGCTGGGCTTCGGGGCCTCCTTGATCAGCATCTTCGCCCGCCTCGGCGGGGGCATCTTCACCAAGGCCGCCGATGTGGGGGCGGATCTGGCGGGCAAGCTGGAGCAGGGCATTCCGGAGGACGATCCCCGCAATCCGGCGGTGGTTGCCGACAATGTGGGGGACAACGTCGGAGACTGCGCCGGCATGGCCGCCGACGTCTTTGAGAGCTATGCCGTGACCCTGATCGCCACCATGCTGGTGGCGTCCTGGTCGTTCCCCGCTGTTCCAGCACTGCAACAGCTGCCCCTGGCCCTGGGGGGCGTGGCCTTGCTGGCCGGTCTGTTGGGTATCCAGATGACCCGGCTCAAAGGGAGGGAAGGGGTGCTAAGGGCGCTCACCCGCGGTGTGCTGGCCAGCATGGCGCTGGCGACTCTGGGTTTTTACCTCGTCACCAGCTGGTGGCTGCCCCCCGAGGCGCCTTATAGCGCTATGCAGTTGTTCGGGGCGGCGTTCACCGGCATCGCCGTCGGCCTGGGGATGGTGGTCACCACGGACTATTACACCGGCACGGGTTTTCATCCGGTGCAGCGTATTGCCGCTGCCTCTTGCTCGGGTCATGCCACCAACATCATCACCGGCATGGCGGTGGGCATGAAATCCACGGTGGTGCCCACCCTGGTTATCGCCGCCGGTGTGATCGCCGCCTATCTGCTGGCAGGCGTCTATGGCATTGCCATCGCCACCTGTGGCTTGCTGGCACTGACCCCGGTGGTGATCTCGGTGGACGCCTACGGACCGGTGACGGACAATGCCGGCGGTATCGTCGAGATGGCCGGCCTCAGAGAGGAGGTGCGGGAAGTCACCGATGCCCTGGACGCCGCCGGCAATACCACCAAGGCCCTCACCAAGATCTTTGCCATTGGTTCCGCGGGGCTTGCCGCCCTGGCCCTGTTCGTGGCCTACAAGCTGGAGTTGGGCGCCCATGGCGCCGTGTTGAATTTTGCGCTGGATGATCCCTATGTATTGGCCGGCTTGTTCATTGGCGCCCTGCTGCCCTTCGTCTTCAGCGGCTACGCTCTGGATGCCGTGGGTGCCGCCGCCTCCCGCATCGTGGAGGAGGTGCGCCGCCAGTTCCGCGAGCACCCGGAGATCCTCACCGGAGAACGCCAGCCTGACCATGCCACTGCGGTGGCCATGCTCACCAGGGCCTCCATCCGTGGCATGATCCTGCCCGGCCTGTTGCCGGTATTGGCGCCACTGGCCGTGGTGGTGCTATGGGTGCCCCTGGGCCCTCCCGGCAGCGGTGCCCTGATGGTGGGCGGCATGCTCATCGGGGCCGTGGTCTCCGGTCTGCTGCTGGCCCTGTTCATGAGCACCGGCGGCGCCGCCTGGGACAATGCCAAGAAATACATCGAGGCCGGTCATTTCGGCGGCAAGGGTTCGCCTGCCCACGAGGCGGCCGTGACCGGCGACACCGTAGGCGACCCCTGCAAGGATACCGCCGGCCCGGCCATCAACCCCATGCGCAAGGTGCTCAGCCTGGTGGCCCTGCTGCTGGTGCCCTTCCTGCTGTAAGGGGCGCGGGCAGTACGTAACAGTGAACCAAAAGTTGCGGCCCTTGTCCTAAAGGCTGTCTGCAGAAAGCTGCGTCATGCTGCTTGATGTTGCCGGCTGATGGCCCCATAACGTGAATAGCGGGCCGCGTTTTCTATGCGCTGACAAGCAAGATGGACCGTGCAACTCCCGCGCACCGGGAGCGCACAACAACAAGAAAGGATCTGGAAATGCTCACGAGAACCGCTCAACGGACTGCCGTTTCTGTATTTTTCTTTACCTGCTTTTTCTGGACGGTCTCTGCCTTTGCCGCCATCCCCTGGATGGGGGGGCAGGAGAAGCCGTCTCTGGCCCCCATGCTCAAGGAAGTGCTGCCCGGCGTGGTCAACATCTCCACGGTGTCGCGCGTGCGCATCCAGCAGAACCCCCTTTTCAACGACCCCTTCTTCCGGCGTTTCTTCAACATCCCGGATATGCCCCGGGAACAGGAACGCCAGTCCCTGGGTTCCGGCGTCATCGTGAATGCGGACAAGGGCTATGTGCTGACCAACAACCATGTCATCGAACATGCCGACGAGATCACCGTCACCCTCCGTGACGGGCGTCATTTCAAGGCCAAGGTGGTGGGCACCGATCCCGAGGCGGACCTGGCGGTGTTGCACATCAAGGCCAAGAATCTCACCGCAGTGCCCTTTGGTGACTCGGGCAAGCTGCAGGTGGGGGACTTCGTGGTGGCCATCGGCAATCCCTTTGGGCTCGGGCAGACCGTGACCTCGGGCATCGTCAGCGCCCTGGGGCGCAGCGGCCTGGGCATCGAGGGCTACGAGGACTTCATCCAGACCGACGCCTCCATCAACCCCGGCAACTCCGGCGGCGCCCTGGTGGACCTGGATGGCCGCCTGATCGGTATCAACACCGCCATTGTCGGTCCTGCCGGCGGTAACGTGGGCATCGGCTTCGCCATTCCCAGCAACATGGCCCGCGAAGTCATGGAGCAACTCATCCGCTATGGCGAGGTGCGGCGCGGCCAGCTGGGGGTGATGGTCCAGGACGTGACACCGGAACTGGCCGATGCCCTGGGTCTCGAGGAGTCGCACGGTGCGGTGATCTCCCAGGTCTTGAAGGACTCGCCTGCCGAGCGTGCCGGCTTGCGGGTGGGTGACGTCGTGGTGGCCGTCAATGGCGAGCCGGTGAAGAATTCCGCCCAGCTGCGCAACCGCATCGGTCTGCTGCGGGTGGGTACCACGGTGACCCTGGATGTCATCCGCGACGGGCGGCGCAAGACCTTCAAGGCCGTCATCGAGGAGCCACGCCGCGAGCGCGCCGATGCCGGACGCATCAGCAAGCGCCTCGAGGGTGCCGAGTTGGGCCCCATCACACCGGATCATCCCCTGGCGGGGCAGGTCGAGGGCCTGGAGGTGTTGGACGTGGAGCGTGGCAGCGTGGCCTGGCAGGCCGGCCTGCGGCGCGGCGACATCATCGTTTCGGTCAACCGCCTGCCTGTGAAGACCCTGGAGGATCTGCGCCGCGCCGTGAAAGCAGGGCGTGATGGGTTGTTGCTCAACATCCGTCGTGGCGCAGGGGCCCTGTTCATCGTCATCAGGTGACAATAGCATCCCTTCTTCCTTCATGAGAGGAGCACGGTCATGGCCAAGGAACATCGCTACATCCGCTGGTTTTCCCAACTAAGCCTGGCAGACGTGCCCCTGGTGGGGGGCAAGAATGCCTCCCTGGGGGAAATGTACCGGGAGCTCACCCCCCAGGGGGTGAAGGTGCCCAACGGTTTTGCCATCACCGCCGAGGCCTACCGCCACGTACTGGACCAGGCGGGGGCCTGGGAAGCCTTGCGCCAGGCGCTGGAGGGCCTGGACGCGAACGATGTCTCCGACCTGGCGGCGCGCGCCGCGCGCGCCCGGGAGATCGTCTACGGCGCAGGCCTGCCCGAGGACCTGCGCGGTGAGATCCTGGCGGCCTATCAGGATCTGCTGGAGGAATACGGTCCGGAGCTGAGTGTCGCGGTGCGCAGCTCCGCCACTGCCGAGGACCTGCCCAGCGCCAGTTTCGCCGGTCAGCAGGAGACCTATCTCAACGTGCGCGGCAGCGAGGCGCTGCTGGATGCCTGCCGCCGTTGTTTCGCCAGCCTGTTCACCGACCGCGCCATCCACTACCGCATCGACCGGGGCTTCGATCACTTCAAGGTCTTTCTCTCCATCGGCATCATGAAAATGGTGCGCGCCGATCTGGCCGCCTCCGGCGTGATGTTCTCCCTGGACACCGAGAGCGGCTTTCGCGATGTGGTGTTCATCACCGCCGCCTATGGCCTGGGTGAGAACGTGGTGCAGGGGGCGGTGGACCCGGACGAGTTCTACGTCCACAAACCCACTTTCGAGCAGGGCTACCGGGCCGTGCTACGGCGCAAGCTTGGCGCCAAGAAGATCAAGATGGTCTATGCCCCGGCGCGCATCCGTGAGGCGGTGCGCAATGTGCCCACCTCCCCCGAGGAGCGCGACCGCTACTGCATCGACGACGAAGACGTGCTGCGCCTCGCCGATTATGCCATCAAGGTGGAACAGCACTACAGCCGCAAGGCCGGCCATCACAAGCCCATGGACATGGAATGGGCCAAGGACGGCATCGACGGTGAACTCTATCTGGTGCAGGCGCGGCCCGAGACCGTCACCTCCCAGCAGCAGGGCGCGGTGCTGGAGGAATACCGCCTCAAGGAACGCCCGCAGCAGGTGCTGGTGCAGGGGCGCGCCGTGGGCATGCGCATCGCCAGCGGCCAGGCCCATGTCATCAGCGGTGTCGACCGCCTCTCCGACTTCCGGCCCGGCGAGGTGCTGGTGGCCGACACCACCACTCCCGACTGGGAGCCGGTGATGAAGACCGCGGCTGCCATCGTCACCAACCGCGGCGGGCGCACCTGCCATGCCGCCATCATCGCCCGCGAGCTGGGCATCCCCGCCGTGGTAGGGGCGGGCAACGCCACCACGGTCCTGGAGAGCGGGCAGACGGTGACGGTGTCCTGCGCCGAGGGGGACACCGGCTATGTCTATCCCGGCACGGTGCCCTTCGAGGTGCTGCGCACCGACCTCAGCGGCCTGCCCCGGCCTGCCACCCGCATCATGATCAATCTGGGCAATCCCGAAGTGGCCTTCGCCACCTCCTTCCTACCCAACGATGGGGTGGGCCTGGCGCGCATGGAGTTCATCATCAACGAATACATCAAGGCCCACCCCATGGCGCTGCTCTATCCCCAGCGCGTGGAGGACGATTGGGAGCGCGCCCAGATCGAGAGCCTCACCCGCCACTACGCCGAGCCCAGCGAGTATTTCGTGCAGCGCCTCTCGGAGGGCGTGGGCACCTTGGCGGCGGCCTTCTACCCCAAGCCGGTGGTGGTGCGCCTCTCGGACTTCAAGAGCAACGAATACGCCGCCCTGCTGGGCGGGCGCTGGTTCGAGCCCCAAGAAGAGAATCCCATGCTGGGCTTCCGCGGCGCGGCGCGCTACACCCATCCCGACTACGCCGAGGGCTTCGCTCTGGAATGCGCCGCCCTGAAACGTGTGCGCGAGGAAATGGGGCTTACCAATGTGCGCATCATGGTGCCCTTCTGCCGCCGCGTGGCGGAGGGCGAGAAAGTGCTGGCGGCCCTGGCGGAACACGGCCTGAAGCGCGGTGACCAGGGCCTGGAGATCTACGTGATGTGCGAGATCCCCAACAACGTGCTGCAGATCGACGCCTTCGCCGAACTCTTCGACGGCTTCTCCATCGGCTCCAACGACCTCACCCAGCTGGTGCTGGGCGTGGACCGCGACTCGGCAATGGTGGCCGCCGAGTTCGACGAGCGCGACCCTGGCGTCAAGGAGATGATCCGCCTCGCCGTAGAGGGCGCACGCCGCAACCGCCGCCATTCAGGCATCTGCGGCCAAGCGCCGTCGGACTACCCGGAGATGGCGGAATTCCTGGTGGAACTGGGCATCGACTCCATGAGCCTCAACCCCGACACCGTGATCCGCACCACCCGCCAAGTGCTGGAGGTGGAGCAGCGCCTGGGGCGGGCGCCACGGGGGGCGAGTGATGCGTAATGAGTGATGTGTGATGGGAATATAACATCCTCTTTCCACACATCACCCTTCACTCATCACTTTTCTCTTGTAGACACAAACGTTAGGACACCAGACAATATAGTGAGCACGCCCCATGACTGACGAATCCAGCGACGACCCCGCCGACCCGGCGGAGATCCCCGAACCTGCCCATCCCCACCTGCGCCGCGAGCCGCTGCCGTGGCAGGCGCCCAAGCCTGCTGAGGACGATGCCGAGGCCTGGAGCCGGGTGCAGGCCATTCTCTACAGCCCCGGTTACCGCCAGGCCGACGAGGATCTGGACTTTCTGCAGCAGTATGAGACCCGCGGGGTGCGCCTGCAGATCGACTATTACAAGCCGGAGCTGCTGCTGCAGCAGCATGGGGTGGAGCACACCATCGTGGTGTTCGGCAGCACGCGCATCGTGGAGCCCTGCGCGGCGCGGCGCCAAGTGCAGGCCCTGCGCCAGGCACTGGAGGAGAATCCCGAGGACTCGGAGTTGCGGCGCCGCCTGGCGGTGGCCGAGCGCATCCAGGCCAAGAGCCGCTACTACGATGTGGCGCGGGAGTTCGGGCGCCTGGTGGGTGGCGCCAAGGAGGGGCCCTGCGGCTGCCATGTGACCATGATGACCGGCGGCGGGCCGGGCATGATGGAGGCGGCCAACCGCGGCGCCTTCGATGTGGGCGCCGAGTCCGTGGGGCTCAACATCACCCTGCCCCATGAGCAGTATCCCAACCCCTACATTACCCCGGAGCTGTGTTTCCGTTTTCACTATTTCGGCCTGCGCAAGCTGCACTTTTTGTTGCGCGCCCGCGCCCTGGTGGCCTTTCCCGGCGGCTATGGCACCTTCGACGAGCTGTTCGAGACTCTGACCCTGATCCAGACCCGCAAGATCCAGCCCCTGCCGGTGATCCTGGTGGGCGAGGCATACTGGCGCCGCGCCTTCGATGTGGACTTCCTGGTGGCCGAGGGGGTGATCGACGAGGAGGACCGCGAGTTGTTCTGGTATGCGGAGAGCGCAGAGGAAATCTGGCAGGGCATCCTCCACTGGTACGAGGCGGCGGGCTGTCCCATCGACGCCGGTCCCGGGCCCGACCGATGAAGATTAGTTTTCACGGCGCCGACCAGGGGGTCACCGGCTCCTGCCACCTGCTGACTTGCGCCGGGCAGCGGGTGCTCATCGACTGCGGGCTCTATCAGGGCAGCCGTGAGCTGGACGAGGAGAACCGCGAGCCCTTCGGCTTTGACCCCGCCACGGTGAACTTCCTGCTGCTCACCCATGCCCATCTGGACCACTGCGGGCGCATTCCTTTGCTGGTGAAGGAGGGTTTCCGCGGCGAAATCATCACCACCGCCGCCAGCCGCGAGCTGGCGCGCCTGGTGATGCTGGATGCCGCCCACATCCACGAGGAGGACGCCGAACACCGCGCCCGCCAAGCGGCGCGCCATGGCCGCCGCACCGAGGACATCACACCCCTCTATACCACCCTGGATGCCCTCAACAGCCTGGACGCCTTCGGCCGCACTGCCAGCTATGGCAAGCCCCTGGAGCTGGCGCCGGGGATCCGCGCCACCTTCTGCGACGCCGGCCATATCCTGGGTTCTGCCAGCATCCTGCTGGAGCTGGAGGAAAAGGGGCGGCGGCGCCGGGTGCTGTTTTCCGGTGACATGGGCTACAGCGGACGGGTGATCCTGCGTGATCCCGCGCCGCCGCCGGCGGCCGACGTGGTGGTCATGGAGACCACCTATGGCGACCGCTGTCACAAGGCCTTGCAGCCTTCCGTCGAGGAGTTGTACGAGGCGGTGAACGACACCTTCCGGCGCGGCGGCAATGTGGTGATCCCCAGCTTTGCCCTGGAGCGCAGCCAGGAGATCCTCTACTACCTGCGCGAGGGGGTGGAGCAGGGTGAGCTGCCGGCCACCATGCAGGTATTTCTCGATTCCCCCATGGCCATCACCGCCACCGAGATCTTCCGCCGCCATCCCGAGTGCTACGATGCCGAGGCGGCAGCGCTGTTCCGCGAGGGGCACGATCCCTTCTCCCTGCCGGGGCTGCGCTTCACCCGCGAGACCGCGCAGTCCATGGCCATCAACCGCATCAGCGGCGGCGCCCTGATCATGGCGGGTTCCGGCATGTGCACCGGGGGGCGGGTGCGCCACCATCTCAAGCACAATCTGTGGCGCCACGACTGCAGCGTGATCTTCGTGGGCTATGCGGCGCGCGGCACCCTGGCGCGGCGCATCATCGATGGTGCCCGCAGCGTGCACATCTTCCGCGAGGAGATCCCGGTGCGCGCCCGGATCTACACCATTGGCGGTTTTTCCGCCCACGCCGACCGCAATGAACTGCTGGCCTGGTTCGCGCGCACCGGCGGCCCCGAACAGACCTTCCTGGTGCATGGCGAAGAAGAGGCCATGGCGCACTTCGCAAGCCGCCTGCGCGGGACGCAGGTGGAGATGCCGCAGTTGCACGAGACGTTTCAG
The DNA here is from genome assembly GCA_964425105.1 of uncultured Gammaproteobacteria bacterium. Classification (GTDB taxonomy): domain Bacteria; phylum Pseudomonadota; class Gammaproteobacteria; order SZUA-140; family SZUA-140; genus S012-109. The sequence goes on from CAYRLE010000036.1 coordinate 20,279, forward strand.
TTGTAGGGTAAATTGCGGTACAGTGAAGTGTAAGCGCAGCACTGAGGAGACATGACATGACCCAGCAGGACACATCCCGCGAAGAAAAACTGATCCACGGCTACAACCGCATGATGGAGCGGGTCAAGGCCGCCATGGAGAAGATCGGCGAGAAGACCGCACCGCGTCTGCGGGAGGCCATCGAGCAGGCCAAGGAAAAGGCCGTGGAACTGGAGGAGCTGACCGAGGAAGAGGCGCAACGCATCGGCGAATATCTGCGCCGTGACATCGAGTCCGCCGCCGACTACCTGGCCAGCGAGAAGGTTCAGGAGCTCAAGGACTGGTTGCGTATCGACGCGCAGCTAATCGAGCAGCAATTGCTGGACATGTTCCTCAGCGTTGCCGATCAGACCAAGCTGGATATGCTGGAGTTCCAGGAGCAACTGGAGGAGGCCAGCGAATACCGCACTGGCGAGATCACCGGCCCCGGCGCCCTGGCCTGCCTGGAGTGCGGTGAGGTCCTGCACTTCCACAAGACCAGCCACATCCCGCCCTGTCCCCGCTGTCATGGCACCGTCTTCACCCGCGACGTGGAGAGTGTGGCCTCGTCGTAGCAGGAAGGCGCATTGTGCTGCGTTTATCCACCATGGATTCCCCGCTTTTGTAGGGTAGGCATTGCCCAGCTGCAATGCCTGGGATGCCGAAGATTCGTTGGACGCTGCCCAGCCGAATTTCTGCAGCATGAATGAGGCGCGTCAGCGCCGTAATCCAGCAATCATTTGTCTGCCCTCAGCAACAAGACCTTTCCCTGCCACTGCAGTTCCGGCGCTACGCTCAACGGTCGCTGAACGTAGCGCCGGGGTAGCACTGTAAGATCTCGTTCCAGAAGCGTCAGGGGTGCGTCGAAGTCTGTCCCGGTGACCGGCAGGGTAAAGAAGCCGATACGGCGCGCCTCCAGGCGCGCCGCAGTGCCGATCCAGAGGGGAATGCGGGCGGGTTGCAGCAGCACATCGGCGGGCCACAGGCGCAATACCAGTTGCCGGTTTTCATCCAGAGGGCGCACCAGCAGCAGGTTTTCGTGATGTCCTTCATGGAGCTGGGGCAGCACCGGTAGCGATGCCAGGGGACTGTCCGGCAGCAGCCAGTGCAGGGCGGAGGTGACGCTGAGCGGCGGCGGTTCCTGCCAGCCGCGTTTCAGCAGCAGGTCGCGCAGCACGTTCAGGCTGCCCGCCCACTGCACATTGAGGGGCTGCTCGAAGTCTCCCCCCAGATCGATACGGAAGGCCGGCAGGTGCCGCCAGCCGTCTTGCCACCAGGCACTCTCCTGTAGCATCTGAACTGTGGCTTGCAGGGTATGGCGGCGCAATGCCTCCTCATGGGAAAAGGCCGTGTGCCAGCCGCTGGCCGCCGTCAGGGTGAGGATGATGGTCAATGGCAGATAGGGGATGGCGCGGTGTTCTCCCAGGTGGCGGTGATAGGCGATGCCCAACACGATGAGCCAGGCGCCGCCCAGGCCCAGGTCGCCCACCAGGTCCGAGAGCCGGATGGCATCCAGGTAGAGTCGCGCCAGGGCGATGGCGCACAGCAGCAGCGCAGTCCAGGCATAGGGCAACCAGCGCCACTGGGGGCGCAGTTCCTGGCTGACGAATACCGCCAGGAAGCCATAGATGATCACGCTTTGCACCATGGGGGCATGGGGTGCGCCAGCGCCGAGACTGCCGATTTGGCGCAGAAACAGCAGTTCGGCGGCCGTGAAGGCCAGCGCAGCCAGCCAGTAGCGCAGTTCCCGCCAGCGCCGCTGCCAGGCCAGCAGGCCCAGGATGACCGTCGCCAGACTGATGATGACCGGCGCGTCCCCCAACTGGGAGAGGAACACCATCAGGTGATCCCCCCAGGGGGTGCGCAGGGCGCTGAAGAGATGGGCGATGCCCTCATCGATACGCGAGAGTTGGGCATAGGGGCCGGCATAGATCACCAGTGAGAATGCCAGCCAGGCGCCACCCAGGAGCAGCAGGGCGAGGATGAAGAGGGCCTGGGGCGGCGCTACCTGCGGGTCGAGCAGGGCATTGCTGAGGCGGCCCAGCAAGGGATGGTTATGGCCCCAGGCCAGCAGCTTCATGGCCAGCGCCGCCGCCCGTGGCTGGATGGCGCGGTAGGCTCGCCGCACCAGCCAGAAGGCGAGCCACAGGATCAGCAGCAGGGCCACCAATAGAATGGCCAGCCGTCCCGCCACCTGGCCGGCGATGGCCAGAGAGGTGCCAAAGGCCATGCCAGGCAGCAGATAAGCCGGGGCCCAGAGCAGCGCAGAAATCACATTGACCAGGACGAAGCGGGCTGGCTTCATACCCATCATGCCAGCCACCGCCGGGATGATGGGGCGCACCGGTCCCACGAAGCGGCCCAGGGCGATGCTCATGGTGCCATGGCGGTGGAAGAAGGCTTCCCCCCGTTGCAACCAGTCCTGGTGCCGGGAGAAGGGCCATTTGTCCTTCAGGCGCCCTTGGTAGTGCCAGCCCAACCAGAAACTGAGGCCGTCGCCGGCCACCGCACCGGCCACTGCCCAACTCAGGGTGGGCCAGAAGGCCAGGCTGCCGGTGCCCACCAGGGCGCCGGCCGCGAACATCAGCATGGCCCCGGGGATCAGCAGTCCCACCAGCACCAGGGATTCGGAGAAGGCCACGGCAAACACCAGCAGCCCCGCCACCTCGGGGTGCAGGGCGATCCATGCCGATGCGTTGTTGAATAGTGCCATCATGGATTGCCGTTACCGCTTTTCTCGGTCCGTGAGGCCGCCTGTGCCTAGTGAATGATTTGGGCTAGAGATACACGCCTTGTTGCTGCGGCATGTGGATCCAATATATTTCGTCCATCGCCAGCCATTGGAGGATCCCCAGGCCGAGCACCCCCAGCAGCGCCATGACCAGCGCCGCCAGCAGGGCGGAGGCGAAGTCGCGGACTTCGAAGTTGCTCACCAGCGCTGAGGTGAGCCAGATGGTGAAGGCATTGATGAGCAGTGCAAACAGACCAAAGGTCAGAACCGTCAACGGCAGGGTCAGCAGCCACAGCAGCGGCCTGATGAAGGCATTGACCAGCCCCAGTACCAAGGCGGCGAGTAACAGGCCGCCGCTGGTTTTGGCTTTGACACCGGGCACGATCCAGGTGACGACCCACAGGCCGAATGCCGTTACCAGCCAAATGAACAGGAAACCCATCAGCATTCCGGTGCCCTACCCCACATAATAGCCCTCACGCCGCAACACACGATAGGTGGCCATCTTGATGAAGTCGTTGATTACAAACCAAGTGAGGGCATAGAGCCACATGTAGAGGGCATAGGTCCAGCCGATGGGCGGGATGAGAAAACCGTATACCGCGATCAGGGTGCCCAGTACCCGGGTGGAGAAGGTGGCGCCAAACAGGATCCATGAGGGATAGGGTTTTTTCCAGAACCAGTCGTCGATGCGGGTATTGTAGATGGTACCATGGCCGGCCACCACCAGCTTGGCGAAGAACAGGGACTGAATCATCTCGTGGGAGAAACCCAACTTCACGAAGATGAAGAACAACAGAAAGGAGGAGACCACGCCGCTGATTCCCAGGGTGCTGGCGATCACCAGCAGTTCACGCATGTTCCAGCGCACCGGGTTCATCTGGATCTTGGTATTGTCGTAGGCGATGGCCAGGATGGGGATGTCGTTGAGCAGAGCCAGGATGATGATCATCAGGGCCGTCACCGGGTAGAAGTCGAAGACGATGATGGCCAGGGCCATGAAGAGGATGATGCGGATGGTCTCCGCGATGCGGAAGATGGAATAGCTCTTCATGCGCTCGAAGGTGATGCGCGCTTGCTTGATGGCCGCGTTGACCACCTGCAGGCCGGGGGCGGTGAGAATGATGTCCGCCGCCGCGCGCGCGGCATCGGTGGCATTGGCGACCGCGATGCCCACGTCGGCCTTTTTCAAGGCCGGGGCGTCATTGACGCCGTCGCCGGTCATGCCCACCATGTGGCCGGACTTCTGCAGCACGTCCACGATGCGGTACTTGTCCTCCGGCACCACCTCGGCGAAG
>CAYRLE010000037.1:0-2667 GCA_964425105.1 uncultured Gammaproteobacteria bacterium
ACGTCGGCCTTGACGATACCCCAGTGGTCCAGGATGAGGGCATTGGTGATGACGGTGTCGGCTGTCTCGCTGCTGGGGCGTTGGCTCTGGCCCATGCCGTCGCGGATCACCTTGCCGCCGCCGAATTTGACTTCTTCACCGTAGCAGGTGCGGTCTTCTTCCACTTCGATCCACAGCGCCGTGTCTCCCAGGCGCAGGCGGTCGCCACTGGTGGGGCCGTACATTTCTGCATAGGCGCGGCGTCCGATGCGGCTCATGATGCCTGCTCCAGGCTGCCCATCACTGCACCGCGAAAGCCGTAGACCCGGCGTGCCCCGCCGTAGGCCACGAGTTCCACTTCACGTTGTTGGCCGGGCTCGAAGCGCACCGCCGTGCCGGCGGGGATGTTGAGGCGGAAGCCCCGGGTTTTGTCCCGCTCGAAGCTGAGCGCGGGGTTGGTCTCAAAGAAATGATAGTGGGAGCCCACCTGGATGGGACGATCACCACTATTGGCTACCATGATGCGCAAGGTGGTGCGGCCGCTGTTGAGTTCGATTTCGCCAGCGCATGGGATCAATTCTCCTGGAATCATCTCGCCCTCCTTAGGGAATGGGGTTGTGAACGGTGACCAGCTTGGTGCCATCGGGAAAAGTGGCCTCCACCTGGACTTCGGGGATCATCTCCGGGATGCCCTCCATGACATCCTCGCGCTGCAGCAGGGTGGCGCCATAGCTCATCAAGTCCGCTACACTGCGCCCTTCCCGCGCGCCTTCCATGATAGCGGCAGAGATGTAGGCCACAGTCTCCGGGTAGTTGAGTTTCAGGCCCCGCGCTTTGCGTCGTTCCGCCAGCAGGGCCGCCGTGAAGAGGAGTAATTTGTCTTTTTCCCGTGGTGACAGTTCCATGATGACCTCACATTGCTGAATGAATGATTTTCAGGTGTTCCAGATTCGCGGAGCAGAGGCTGGCTTGCCCAGTATTCTGGGACGCAGGATGCTCCAGGCTGTGGTCAGGCAGCGACGCGCTGCTTGGTTGTGATCACCGAGATAGCGGCAGACCAGAACCTTGTCCAGCTGGGTCACGGCGAAGAGCGCTGCATCGTCGATGGAGACGGCAGCGCGAATTTCATCTGCCAGATCCTGGTCGTTGGCAGTGCATACCAGTGTGGCGCAGACATCGCGGCCTTGCAGTCCCCAGGCTGCCTGTAAGGCTGCAGAGTCTGCTGCGAAAAGATTGCGCTCCAGCCATAAGGGGGTATCGCCATGCCATAGTTCGAAACGCTGGCGAACTCTGCCGCGGATAAACGCCTCCCCACTGGCCGGGCGTCCCAGGCAGTTGATTTCCCAGCCGATAAAGCGGCTGTTTTCCTGCAGTTCGACACGGGTGAGCAACTCACAGTTGGCGCCGCTGTAAAAAATGTTCTCTTGCGGCAGCCATTCCAGGCTAGCCTCGGACGCCAGCTGGATGTGTTGTCGTTGGCGGGCGCAGTGTTGTTGTATGCTGCGATAAAATTTTCCCGCACCTGGCGTGGTGAACAGAGTTTTTGCGCCGGCATCAACCTGGATGTCAATGTCCATACAGTCACTACAGACCATGCCGCCCGGGGGGTGCAGCAGATAGATATGGCAGATGCCGGGTCCTTCCGGGTAGAAAGGACGCTGGACCTGCAAGGGGCCGGAGTGGCTCCTTGCGCTCAAGATGCTGCTGTCATCACGGCGGCTGAGGCGTAGTGTAAGCCTTGCCTGCCAGGGCTCACTAGGTGCTGGTGCCTGCATTGCTTCCAACTATTCAGTATATGGATCGTATTGAGGTGCAATGCAAAGTGTGCGCCATGACAGAGCAATTATTGAGAGAAGTGCCCTGCTGCAAAAAAACGAGGCGTTAATTCATTGATTATTCTGGTTTGAGGCAACAGCCTTGGGTTGTCTGTGAAGAAGGCGCGTAAGACAGAGATCAGTAATGGCACAAGATGCTAGGATTTTTTGCGCCATGATGTTTCATGAAGGGCGGGGAATGTATCGATATGGTGCGGCATTGTGGGTTGCGCCATTATTACAATGACATTGACAAACCTTGCCTTGAATATTGTGGGAGGCCCATGCCAACGGGGGCGCCGGTGGGCGGCCGCTACTGGGCGCGGGTGGCCATCGTGGACGGGGTGATGGACGCCGCCAGCGGCACCTTCGGCGTGCGCCTGATCCTGCAGAACCCCGACTACTGCGTGCCCGCGGGACTCAAGTGCCAGGTGGATTTTTCTGGTTCCTGATGCCGCGGAGAGAGAAATTCATCAGCGGTCATTGTGGGGCAAGCAGGATCCAGAATCTCCAAAATTCTGGATCCTGCATTCGTCGTCATGACGGATAAATCAAACCTCTATATTTTTAGCTGTCCCCACAGCCACAGCTTGTCGGTGTCCGTCTTCCAGCTGTCGGCACGGTAACTGGCGTACTTGATGCCCAACTGGTAGCGCCTGGCGAATTTTTTTGCCGCCAGCAGATCGATTTCGGAGCCGTAGTCGTCACTTCCCTGGTCGGCGGAGAAGTCATGATAGACGGCCAGCAGTTTGATGCCGGCCGCCTTGCCGCCGAGGGAGAACATGAGATCGCGCAGGCCGTCGCCGGGGGTCGCCAGGAACATGTCGGCCCAGCCGTTGAAGGCGTGTTTGGTGGCCAGCGGGGTCTGAAAGCC
>CAYRLE010000037.1:2767-23734 GCA_964425105.1 uncultured Gammaproteobacteria bacterium
ACATGTCGGCCCAGCCGTTGAAGGCGTGTTTGGTGGCCAGCGGGGTCTGAAAGCCATAGGCGCCGTCGTCGCTGCCCAAGACTTCATAGCCCAGCTTGGCCGTCAGCTTGCGGTATTGCACGCCAGCCTCGAGGAAGGTGTAGTTGGCGTCGTTGTCATTGGTGCTCTGGCGGGCGAATTCCGCCGTATACAAGAGCCTGGTGTCCTCGGCGAGCCCCTTGCCGCCTTTGAGGCGCAGGCCGTAGGTGTCGTTATCCGCATTGCTGTCGTCGTCTTTCAGCAGATAGGCATAGCCGGTGACAGTCAGCGCCTGGAAGCCGCTGTAGCGGGCATTGAGCAGGTGGTCGCTGACATTGGCGTCGAACTTTTTCAGGATGCCCTTGACCTCGTCCAGATAGGCATAGTTCAGGGTGGTATGGGGCAGTGAGGTATTGACCAGGGACAGGGCCTCGAAGGTCTGCTCGTTCTGGCGCCACCCCACGTTGCCCACGAAGCGGGCGTTGTCCAGGATGATGCGCTGGCGCCCCAGCTTGAGCAGCGTGTCGCTGATGCCCCGGTAGCCGATCAGCACCTGATTGAGCTGCGTGACCTCGGGGTCGGCGACGGTGGCGTAGCCACTGCGCTCCGGCGCATAATCATCCAGGCCGGCGACGCTACGCACGTCCTCGTATTCGCCGAAGACAAAGAAATGTTTGTAGTCACCGGTTTGATAGCCAAGGCGCGTGCGCAGGGTGCCGGCCTTGGCATCTTTGTTGATACTGTCATCCACGGTTTCGTAGCGCAGGCGCATGTCCAGTTTTACCTGTCCGCCGCTCAGTGCCTCATCCAGTGTGGCGCTATAAGAGGGCATGGCGGCCAGGCTGGCGATCATGGCGCAACTGCCCACCAGTCCTGATATGCCTTTGTTTCTTATTTTTGTCTGATTCAATTTCGGTCTCCTTTGCTGAGGGCGTGGGCCATTCGCCTGCACAGTACTACAAATTTTATGCCATTTACTGTTTCTTTGTTTATCTGCTTTGTAAACAAGAAGATAGGGGCCTGGTGCGGGATAAGGCCGGGTTGTTCAGAATTGTGGCTGGATGAGCGCGGTGCATGGCGGCATCTATATGCCCGCTTGTTGTGCGTGAATGATGAGGTCGTTGCTGCCTGAATGGATCATGGCGAAGGGCACGCTGGCCAGCAGCCGGTGCAAAATGGGCACGGGTCATAGGGGAGTGGTTGCAAGGAACACGATTCAGCAACACTTGAGGATACGGCGCTGGCGGAAGACCTGTGCCTTCAGCAGGGCCTCAGCGCTTTCTGCCGGCAGGGGGCGCGAAGAGAGAAAACCCTGCACCCATTCGCAATTCAGCTGGCTCAACAGCCGCACCTGGTTTTCGGTTTCGACACCTTCCGCGATGACCCGCAGCTGCAGATTCTTTGCCAGCAGCATGATGGTGCCCACCAGTTCGTGGTTGGCTTTTTTCGTTTCCATGCCCTTGACGAAGGAGCGGTCGATCTTGATGCCGTCGAAATGGAAGCGGTGCAGATAACTGAGGGAGGAGTAGCCGGTACCGAAGTCATCGATGTAGATATTGACAGCCGTCGCCTTGAGTTTACGGAACAGGCTGGCAGCCTTGTCCGCGTCGTGCATGATGACACTCTCGGTGATCTCCAGGCCCACGGTAGCCGGGTCGAGTTCCTCTGTTTTGAGGATCTGCTGAACCCGTCTTGCGAAGTTGTGTTGCCAGAATTGGCGGGCGGAGATGTTGATGTTCATGGTCAGTGTGGAGAGGGAAGGGAAGTGTTGCTGCCAGTCCTTCAATTGCCGGCAGGCATGTTCCAGCACCCACTTGCCCAGCGGGATGATGAGCCCGGTTTCCTCCGCCAGGGGGATGAAATCGAGGGGTGAGATCAGCCCCTTCACGGGGTGCTGCCAGCGGATCAAGGACTCGAAGCCGCTGATGGTGCCACTCTCCATGGAAACGATGGGCTGGTAATAAAGGATGAATTCATCGTTTTCCAGTGCCCGGCGCAGATCGTTCTCGAGTTGCAGTTGGGCAACCGCGCTTTCATGCATGCTGCGATCGAATACCGCATATCTGGATTTTCCCTGTGCCTTGGCAAAGTACATGGCGATGTCGGCATCGCGCAGGATGTCTTCGGCACGGTGATAATCCTGGGAACTGAGAGTGATGCCGATGCTGGCGGTAGTGAAGACTTCGTGCCCGAAAATGCCGATGGACTTCTTGAGCCGCTTGAGCAGATGCTCAGAGATATGGATCGCTTCGCTGATATCATTGATCTCCGGTATGAGAATGATGAATTCATCGCCACCGAGACGGCCCACCACGTCCTTGCTGCACACCACGGCGCGCAGCCGGGCGGCGATTTCCATCAGCATTTCGTCACCCGCGAGATGCCCCAGGCTGTCGTTGATGATCTTGAAACGGTCCAGGTCCAGAAAGAGGATGGCAAAACGGTGCTCGGGATCCTGCTGTGCCTGACTGATGGCGGTTTCCAGCCGCTCGAGGAAACCATTGCGGTTGAGCAGGCCGGTCAAGGAGTCGTGACGGGTGTCGTAGACGAGCCTCTGCTGCGCGTTGACCCGGTCGGTAACGTCACGGGCGGCGATATAGTAGAGTTGTTCTTGGGGGTAGGCGGCCACGCTGCAGGAGAGCCAGCGGTAGACGCCGTCCTGGCAGCTGAACTGGACTTCGATGGACTGGTGTTCGTTGCTGTGTGCCACCAGGCGCAGCGCCTTTTCCATGGCCGTGCGGTTTTCCGGGTGGATGAAATCGAGCACTGGCTGCGCTTTCAGGGCGCTGGTCTCATAACCGAGTGTTCGGGACCAGGCCTCGTTGATCTGTTTGAAATGGCCGTCGAAGCCTGCGATGCCCATCAGGTCCAGAGACAGTTCAAAAAAGCGGTCGCGTTCCGTAACGGCCTGGCGCAGGCCGAGAGTCATCAGGGCCTGGCTGACCAGCGGGGCGAATTGCCCGATCAGTTTGAGGTGCCGGGGCCCGAAATAGCGTGCCTCATGATGGGTGCAGATCAGAATGGCCGGGTGACGGCCAGTGTGCAGCTGAATATGGAGGGCGGATTTGATGTTCTGGCGGGCGGCGATACCTGTTGCCTGCCATTCCGGCACCTGATTCACATCAAAGACCGCTGCCGGCTTGCCTTTCAGTACCCGCTGCAGCATGGTCCGGGGCTGCCAGGTCGTGGTCATGATATCGGAGGCGGTGGAAATGATGGGGCGCAGCAGGCCCTCATCCTGCTGCTGCAATATGAAGGCGTCATCGAACTCGAACAGCGAGTGCAGCACTTCCACCAGCCCGGAGAACAGCGCTTTGGTCGTGTCCGAGAAGGTGATGGTGCGCAGGCCTTCCAGCAGCGCTTCGGATTCGATGCGCTGCTGCTGTTCCCGTTGCCGTGCCCGCTCCAGGTCCAGCAGGACCTCGAAGATGCGCTCCGAGTGGCTCATCTGAGGGGGGCGCTCATTGGCTGAACAGCAGGACTGAAATCATCAGGTTGCCATGGCGGTTCTCCCCTCCTACGAAGCAGCCCTGTTCCCCGAAGGTAAAGGCGCCCAGGAAAGGGATCCCGGGGAGGGCCGCGCGCAACTCCCGTACCACCTCATCACGGTGCTCCTGGATGCTCAGCATGCAGCCGGCGCAATAGATGATGAGTGCGCCGGAGATGTTCTCGGCGCTGGCGGCGTAGGTGCTGAGCGTGGATGAGGCGACCCGCCCGACACGGGAGATCAGCCCCTCTTCGGTGCCCTGCATCAGGATCACCTCATCGCCAGGCGCGATGGCCGTGAACAGGGTGAGGGCTGCGTCGGCCGTGACCTCGTTGGGATGGGACAGTTGATAGTAGGGTACGCCGCCTACTTCGCCGGCGATTCGTCCCAGGGGGTGAAACGATGTCAGCGAGAGAATGTTGCCGCCGTCCTCGAGGGTGCCGCCAATCAGGCCCGCTGTCCATTCGTTGTAGACCTCGGCTGCGGGGCGGCCATCGATTTCCAGCAGTTCCCGCCCGTGGGCTGCCGTGACCCTGCCGCGCATGGCTGTCGGCTCATAGCCGCTGTGAAATGTGAAAAACAGTTCGCTGGAAGGGAACATGACGGTAACCACCACGGCATTGTCATAGACCCGTTCGTTGGCGAACTGGGACCAATCGCCGCTGACGCTGTTGTCGGCGGCGCTGCCGCCGGCAATGGGCACCCGGTCGCCGACGATCTCTGCCATGGCCGCGATCAGTGACTCCTCGTCACCGGGGGCCGCCGTCATCCAGATCATGGCCGGGGTCTCGCCGGGGCAATCTGCCTGTTCCAGGGCCTGGCGCAGCGCCTGCTGGGCCGCCGCAGAAGGATCAGCGCCCAATTCCGCCGCGCCTACTCCGTAGGCGCCGTCGGGATCGCTCACGCCCAGCAGGCCTAAGCCGCGGCCATCTGCGCTGTGAAAGCCCGCTTCCGTCATGACGCCCAGGCAGGACGTGCTGCCATGGAGGGGGATGCCAGGGGCGCAGCCGCGCAACAGATCGATGACCTGTTCGACATCGTAGGCGATGGAACAGTGGACGATCAGCAGGTCAGGTGTGGCGCCCAGTTTCTCTGTCAATTGCCCGTAGAGGGATGCAACGACAGCCGCATCGGCGTCTGTCGACCAGCTGGTAGCGATTTTCATGTTCTCCTCCTCGTCCTTGTAGCGCTTATTTTCAATTGCCGTGGCGCCCTGTTGTGTGCCGTGTCATTCTGCTGCTTTCTGCTGATGCTCCTATGTCAGGCGTATCATTCTGAATTTACAAAGAAAACAGCCGTGGGTCAGGCGTATGCCCGGAGTGGAGGCACGGCCTCCCAATGCTTTACCTTGATTTCCCTTATCGGACCGGGGTTAAGGCTTCTTGAACGAGACGGAAGCGGGGCCCTGACGGGATGGGTTCAGATTCAGGGGATCGTCGGGGTCGATGCCTGCCATGAACGGCAGATGCCGCTCTTTGTCGGTGAGTTGATAGACCTTGCCGATCCAGTTGTTGATCACCGCCTCGGCGGTATCGTGCCAGGTGTTGTGCAGGGTGTCGGTGATCAGTGCCTCGGGGAAGGGAGGCAGGGGTTTTCTGCTGCTGCGGGCTGCCATCACCTGGTCCTTGTGTTCGTCCAGGATGGCCTCAGTCTGCAGCGTGAAATAGTTCTCGGGGAAAGGCGGGTAATCTTCCCGCTGGTGCTGATAATATAGGGCGACTTCGCGTTTGTATTCCTTGAGCAGGCTGATGGTGTCGTATTCCGGGTGCCCTTGGAAGAACACCACCCGGAACTGGTCCTCGCTCACCGCCAGGTGCACGCCTGCCTCGCGGCTCTCCACCAGCACATGGAGGCCGGCGGCCTCGAATTGTTCGCGATCGACCTGGTTGAAGCGCGAGTGGGGGACGTCGAACAGGGTGTTGACGTTGTTTACCAGCGGGTGTTGGCGCTTGACCACCTTGTGGCGGTAGACGCCCCAGCGCTTGTCCGGCAGCGGGCGCCGTTTCTGGCCATAGTGGAACTGGAGCACGGCATGGGTGGCCAGGCAGGAGCACAGGGTGGAGGTGACGTTCTCCATGGCCCAGTCGATGACCTCGATGAGCGGATCCCAGAAGGGTTCCAGGGAGAGGTCCGGCTGGGTGACGTTGGCGCCGGTGATGATCAGGGCGTCCAGTCCCTCGCTCTTGAGTTGCTCGAAGGAATCGTAATAGTTTTCCACGTATTCCGTGGCCTTGGGGCTGCGGCGGATCTCCTTGAGGGAAAAGGGGTGCATGTAGAACTGGGCAATCTGGTTGCTTTGCCCCACGAGGCGGAAGAACTGGCGCTCGGTGGCCTCCAGGGCCGCGTCGGGCATCATGTTGAGCAGCCCGATGTGCAGTTCGCGGATCTCCTGCTGCAGGGCGCGGTCTGGAGTGAGCACCGTGACGCCTTCCTCTTTCAGGCGCTCGAAGGTCAGGAGATTGGAGGGGGCGACCAGGGGCATGCTGCGTGAATCCTCTTATTGTTGGCGGGCCACCGCCCGTTCCACCAGTTCCAGGAATGCGGCGGCGCTGCCCACTTGCGCCAGTTCGTCGCTGGTGATGGTGTAGCCGTATTCCTCGGCGATGCTCTCGTAGCGCGGGATGCGCGAATAGAACAGCTTGGGGAAGATCCAACGCACGAAATCGTCGGGGTCGATGAGGGCCACGTAGGGCAGGTCCTTTTCCATCATATAGATGGCCAGCTGTTCGTCCAGGAAGGCCTGGCGGTAATAGAGCGGCTTGGGGTCGCCCTGGGCGCGGCGGATCAACTCCTGTTCGTCTTTCTCCGAGGCCTTGAGGTAGAGGATCAGGGTGTTGTCGGCCAGTATCCGCATCACTTCGGTGCCGTCCAACTCGCACAGGCTGCCGCCGGCATCATTGATGAAATGGCGGTAGCCATAGATCTCCTGGGCCTTGTGGATGAATTCGGGGACATCCATCATGGCGGCGATCTCCGCCTGGCGGTGCAACTCCTGGCGGCGCATGAACTCCTTCAGCGGCATGCCGCCCTGCTGGGGGTTGCCGATCTTGCCCAGGAAACTGGACACCGGCTGCAGGTTGTAGACGCTGATGTTGTTGTTGATATAGATGGAGTCGGTGCGCAGCAACTCGCGCAGGAAGGGCACCTGCATGGCCTGCTGCTTGATGTTGTCCAGGATGGCCTCATCCAGATAGCGGGTGCCGATGCGGTAGTCGCCGGAGAAGTGGAACCAGTCGCTCTTCATGAGCATATTGGCCAACCGCGTTTTGCCCACGCCGGACATGCCCAGCAGGGTGATGCACTTGCTGTCCCAGTTGCGGAATTCTTCGACGCTGAGTTTCATGACCTGTCCCAGGGAAAACTAGATTCTACAACAGGCGGCGCCATTCGTCAGGGGCGTGTGAGTGATGAGTGATGAGTAATGAGTGATGCATGGGGATGGTGAGCGGTACCATGACGCATTACTCATCACTCATCACCCCCCTTAAAGCAGGCGCCGCAGCCGTTCCAGATAAGCCGCCTCGTCCGGCATGGCACCGTCCCGCTGGGCCTGCCAGATCATCTCCGCCAGGCATTCCATCATGCGGTGTTCCGCCTGGTGGCCGTCACCGGTGGCGGCGGCGAGTTTGCGGAAGATGGCGCCGATACCGGCCGGGCGGTCGGCCGCCGTCTGTTCCCGCAGGCCGATGTGCAGGCCGAGATGGAGGAAGGGGTTGGTCTCGCCTGTCTCTGGCAGATAGTCACGGTCGATGACCGCCTCTTCTGATGCGAACAGGCGGTGATATTCGGGGTGCTGGGCGATGGCCTCCGCCACCAGCCGTTCCATGGGTTCCAGGGGCTGGCGCTCCGTGTATTTGCGCCAGGCGGTGAAATAGAAGCGCCGCAGCTGGCTGCGGTCGTTGGTGTAGAGCATGGATGTTGTCTCTCCTGTGTGCTTGCCGGTGAGTGGGAATCCAGCATCGTGATCCTTCGGGCAGGTGATGAGTGATGAGTAATGAGTGATAAGTAATGTGTAATGAGTGATGCGTGATGATGCCCTTTTCCACTCTTCACCCATTACGCATTACTCATCACTTTTCTCTTTATATTCGCACAAATCCTCAATCACACAACTGCCGCAGCGCGGTTTGCGCGCCATGCAGGTATAGCGCCCGTGGAGGATCAGCCAGTGGTGGGCGTCCTGCTTGAACTCCTCCGGCACCACCTTGAGCAGTTTCTTCTCCACTTCCAGCACGGTCTTGCCCGGCGCCAGGCCGGTGCGGTTGCAGACCCGGAAGATGTGGGTGTCCACGGCGATGGTGGGTTGGCCGAAGGCGGTGTTGAGGATGACGTTGGCGGTCTTGCGCCCCACCCCCGGCAGGGCCTCCAGGGCGGGACGCTTGTCGGGGACCTTGCCATGGTACTGGCGCACCAGGATCTCGCAGGTGCGGATGATGTTTTTCGCCTTGGTGTTGTAGAGGCCGATGGTCTTGATGTAGCGCTTCAGGCCTTCCTCGCCCAACTCGAGCATGGCGGCGGGGGTGTTGGCCACCCGGAACAGTTTCTGCGTCGCCTTGTTGACCCCCTTGTCGGTGGCCTGGGCGGAAAGGATCACCGCGATCAGCAGTTCGAAGGGGCTGTGGTAGTTGAGTTCAGTGGTGGGCCTGGGGTTGGCCCGGCGCAGGCGCTCGAAGATCTCGCGGCGTTTGCGGGCGTTCATGGGCGCGGCTTTACGCCGCGCTGGCGCTTTCGCTGCGGATCACGACGGCTGGCTGCTGCTGGCGCTGGCGGCGGGCGTCGATGACGTTCTTGATGGCGATCAGCAACCCAAGGCCGATGAAGGCGCCGGGCGGCAGCACCGCCAGCAGGAAGCCGCGGTAGTCCTCGATGACCGTGATGGCGAAGCCCCGCGCCGCCTCCCCGAACATGAGATGGGCATTGGCCAGCAGGGTGCCGTGCCCCAGCAGTTCGCGGAGGCCGCCCAGGACGAGCAATACCGCAGCAAAACCCAGTCCCATCATCAGTCCGTCGTAGAAGGCCGGTCCCACAGGGTTCTTGGAGGCGAAGGCCTCGGCGCGTGCGATGATGGTGCAGTTGGTGACGATCAGCGGGATGAAGATGCCCAGGATCAGGTAGAGTTCATGGAAATAGGCATGCATGGCCAGTTCGATGACGGTGACGATGGAGGCGATCACCAGCACGAACACCGGGATGCGGATCTCCTGGGGCACGAAGTTGCGGATCAGCGATACCGTGGTGTTGGAGAGTACCAGGGTGAGCAGGGTGGCCATGCCCAGCCCCAGGCCGTTGATGACCGAGTTGGTGACCGCCAGCAGGGGGCACAGGCCGAGGATCTGCACCAGCGCCGGGTTGTTCTTCCACAGGCCCTCGCGGGCGATGTTTCCGTAGTTACTTTCCGCCATGGCCTTTTTGCCTCTCAGTGCTTGGGGAGGGGAGGGAGAAGATCTCCTCCTTGTGCTGTTCGTAGTATTTTAGACTGTTATAGACCGCCTTGACCACCGCGCGCGGCGAGATGGTTGCGCCGGTGAACTGGTCGAAAATGCCGCCGTCCTTTTCCACGTGCCAGCCCAGTTCATCCGGATTGTGCAGGGAGTAGCCGCGAAAGCTGTTGATCCAGTTCGACTTGTCGGCATCGATGCTGTCGCCCAGGCCCGGTGTCTCCAGGTGGGAGACCACCCGCACCCCCATGATGGTGCCGTCATAGCGCACCGCCACCAGCAGTTTGATGTCGCCGTTGTATCCGTCGGGCGCCAACACCGTGAGAATGGCCGCCACTGGTTTGCCGTCTTTGCGGGCGCGGTAGATGGGCAGGGGCTTGGAGGAGCCCAGCAAGTCCTTGGAGACCACCTCGATGGCGTCCTCGTACAGCGGGTTGTCGTACGCCTCGGGAGGAATCAGGCTGTTGAGGGTGCGCAGCAGATAGTCCCGTTCATTCTGGATGATGCGTTCCTCGGTGGTGTGGTGGGTGACCGCCACCATGCCGGTGCCCACTACGGCGAACAGCCCCAGCAGCAGCGCAGTGGTCAGCATGTGGCGCAGCAGCATGAGCTATTTCCCGCCGTGCCCGAAGACCCTGGGTTTGAAGCGCAGGTCAATGAGGGGCACCACCATGTTCATCAGCAGGACGGCAAAGGCGATGCTGTCCGGATAGCCACCCCAGTTGCGGATGATGTAGACCAGCACCCCGATGCCGGCGCCATAGACCAGGCGTCCCGGCGGACTGGTGGCGGCGGTGACGGGGTCGGTGGCGATGAAGAAGGCTCCCAGCATGGTGGCGCCGCTGAACAGGTGAAACAGGGGCGAGGCGTAACGGTCGGGATTGATGCCATAGAATAGCAGGGCCATGATGGCCAGGGCGCCCAGCATCCCCAGGGGGATGTGCCAGCCGATGATGCGGCGGTGGATCAGCCACAGGCCGCCCAGCAGGAAGCCGCCGCCGATCCACTCCCAGCCCTTGCCGCCCAGGGCACCGAAGATGGGGATCACACTCAGCAGGCGGCTGGTCTCCTCGTCCAGCCCCAGCTGGGCGCGGATCTCCGGCACCGTGTTGCCCAGGCCGAGGTTGGTCTTCAGGGTGTCCAGGGGTGTGGCCTCGGTGAGGGCGTCGATGGTGACGCCGTTGGGCAAGTGGCCGCTGAACAGGTAGCGCGCGGTCTCCGTGAAGCTGAGCTGATAGGCGCTGAAGTCCAGGGGCGGGATCCAGCTGGTCATCTCCCGGGGGAAGGAGATCAACAGGACAACATAACCCACCATGGCCGGGTTGAAGGGGTTGTAGCCCAGGCCGCCATAGAGATGTTTGGCCACCACGATGGCGAAGGCGCTGCCGATGCCCGTCACCCACCAGGGCGCCAGGGGCGGGATGGCGAAGGCCAGCAGCACCGCGGTGACCAGGGCGCTGCCATCGCTGAGAAAGGGCGCCAGGGGGCGGCCGCGCAGTGCCAGCATGGCGGCCTCGCAGCCCAGGGCGACAGTACTGGCGATGAGGATATTGATGACGATGCCCCAGCCGAAGAACCAGATGTAGGCCACCAGTCCCGGTACCATGGCGAGCAATACCTGCAGCATCACCTTGGTGACCGAGACGGGGGCGTGGATATGGGGCGAGGAAAGAGGCGGCACTGTTATGAGCTGATAATGTGATGGGGGTTCGTTGCTGTCTTGGTCGTCACTTGTCATCCGGCCTGTCATCGGGCAGGTCCTGCTCAGCCGGCTGGTCCGCTTGTTTCGCGCCGCGCTGCATCATGGCCTGGCGTCGTGTCTCGGCCTGTTTCATGGCAGCCTGGCGCTGGGCCTGGGTGCGGGCGATGGCCGCCTGGATCTCGGCCTGTTTCTGCTCGCGCGCCTTGCCAGCCGTCTGCGCCTGCAGCGCGGCCTTCTTGCGGTTGCGCCGCGCTTCGCGCTCCGCCTTTTCCCGGGCCAGGCGCTCGAGACGGAATTCGTGGCGGCGGCGCGCGATGTCGGCCTTTTCCTTCTCCCGCTCCTTGGTCCAGATGTCGCCCTTGGCGTAGCGGAAATACTGGACCAGCGGGATATTACTGGGACAGACATAGGAACAGCAACCGCATTCGATACAGTCGAAGAGATTGTATTCCTGGACCCGCTCCAACTCTTTGGTCTTGCTGTACCAGTACAGCTGCTGAGGCAGCAGGTTCACGGGGCAGGCGTCGGCGCAGGCCCCGCAGCGGATGCAGGGCATCACCGGCTGCGGCGGCGGCAGATCGGCCGCCGTGGCGGCCAGTACGCAGTTGGTGGTCTTGATCACCGGCAAGTCGTGGCGCTGCAGGGCGAAGCCCATCATGGGGCCGCCCATGATGAGGCGTTCGATGGCCTCGGTCCTGCCTTCGCATTGTTCGATGAGTTCGTCCATGGGAGTGCCCAGCAGCACCTCCAGGTTGCAGGGCCTGCCGATGGCGCCCCCGGTGATGGTGATGTAGCGCGAGATCAGGGGCTCGCCGTGGTTGATGGCGCGGTGTACCGCCGCGGTGGTGCCTACGTTGGTGCACACCACGCCGATGTTGAGGGCCAGGCCGTCGCTGGGCACCTCCTTGCCGGTGAGCACCATGATGAGCTGTTTCTCGCTGCCGGCGGGATAGAGGGTGGGGACCTGCACCACCGTCACCTTGTCCATCTGCGCCGTGGCGCGGCACATCGCCTCATAGGCCTCCGGCTTGTTGTCCTCGATGGCGATCAGGCATTCCCGGGCCTGCAGGGCATGGCGGATGATCTCCAGGCCGGCGACGATATCCGCGCCGTGCTCGCGCATCAGCATGTCGTCGCAGGTGATATAGGGCTCGCACTCCACACCGTTGAGGATCAGGGTGTCGATGGACTTGTGGTGTCCGGGGTTGAGCTTGATATAGGAGGGGAAGCCCGCCCCGCCCAGACCCACGATGCCCGCCTCGCGGATGATGTTGCGCAGTTCACTGGGGGGCAGATCGCTGTAGTGCCCCACGGCCTCGTGCTCCACCCAGCGCTCTTCGCCATCGCTCTCGATGACGATGCAGGGTGCGCGCAGCCCCGAGGGGTGGGGCACGGGATGGTCGTCGATATCCACCACGGTGCCGGAGGTGGGGGCATGGACGGGGGCGCTGACATAGCCCTGGGGGCGGGCGATCATCTGGCCCTTGAGGACGCGCTCGCCGGGCGCCACCAGTGGCTCCGCCGGCTCACCGATGTGCTGGTGCAGGGGCAGGATCAGGCGCCGCGGCAGGCGCGCCTTGCCCAGCGGGGCGACGGTGGAGATGTGTTTGTGGTGTGGCGGATGGATGCCGCCGTGGAACTGCCACAGGCGGCGCAGGCCGGCGCTGCTGCTCACGAAGCCTTCTCCAGGGGGGTGTCTGGATCGCTGGTGGAGTCCAGTGATGGGGAAGGCTCCTCCGGGTAGGGCCACTTCCAGGTCAGGATATCCTGACCCAGGGGCACCATGTCGATGCAGTCCACGGGGCAGGGTTCCAGGCACAACTCGCAGCCGGTGCATTCGCTCTCGATCACCGTGTGCATGTGCTTGGCGGCGCCGAGGATGGCGTCCACCGGGCAGGCCTGGATGCACAGGGTGCAGCCGATGCAGCGCTGCTCGTCGATGACGGCCACCATCTTGGGTTTGACGGCGCCGTTTTCGGGGTTTAAAGGCTTGGGTTCCCGGTCCAGCAGGTCGGCCAGGGCGACGATGGTGGTCTCGCCGCCGGGGGGGCACTGGTTGATTTCCGCCTCCCCCTTGGCAATGGCCTCGGCATAGGGACGGCAGCCAGGGTAGCTGCACTGGCCGCACTGAGTCTGGGGCAGCAGGGCGTCGATGCGCTCCACCAGGGGGTCGCCCTCCACCTTGAAGCGCACCGCGGCGAAGCCCAGCAGGAGGCCGAAGACCACCGCCAGAAGACTCAATGCAATGATGGCTGCCAGCATCCTGTTAACCCTTGACGAGACTGGAGAAGCCCATGAAGGCCAGGGACATGAGTCCGGCCGTCACCAGGGCGATGGCCGGGCCGCGGAATGCCACCGGCACGTCGGCGGCGGTGATGCGTTCGCGCATGGCGGCAAACAGGATCAGCACCATGGAGAAGCCCACGGCGGCCCCGAAGCCGTAGAGGGCCGCATAGAGAAAGCCGTTTTCCTGCTGAACGATGAGCAGGGCCACGCCCAGCACGGCGCAGTTGGTGGTGATCAGCGGCAGGAAGATACCGAGTACCTGATAGAGCAGGGGGCTGGTCTTGTGGATGACCATCTCCGTGAACTGCACCACGGCGGCGATCACCAGGATGAAGGTGATGGTGCGCAGGTACTCCAGTCCCAGGGGCGCCAGCAGGTAGGTGTTGGCCAGATAGCTGCACACCGAGGACAGGGTGAGCACGAAAGTGGTGGCCAGAGCCATGCCCGTGGCCGTCTCCAGTTTACGGGAGACGCCCATGAAAGGACACAGGCCGAGAAACTTGGTCAGGACGAAATTATTGACCAGGACCGTGCTGACCAGCACCAGGAGATATTCAGTCATTCTGTATGGCTTTGAATGGTTTAACTCAATGTTTCCACTGACAAATTTACCTGTTTGTGGGCGAAATTGATAATAATTTATTCATCGATCCATATAATTGGATGTTATATGGTGGCGGTGGTTCATAATTTTTGGTGAGGAGTAAGGCGTGAGGGGTAAGGCGTGTCTTAAATAGGGTTGATCCCCTGCGGCTTTCAGCCACATAATCTGGACTCCTCACTCCTCACTCCTCACTCCTCACTCCTCACTCCTCACTCCTCACTCCTCACTCACTTGACCCTCATCCCCGCCTGCGCCCCTTCGTCGGGCTGGATCAGCCACAGGTCCTTGCCGCCGGGGCCCGCCGCCAGCACCATGCCCTCGGAGACGCCGAAGCGCATCTTGCGCGGCACGAGGTTGGCCACCATCACCGTATAGCGGCCCACCAGTTCCTCCGGTTTATACTTGGACTTGATTCCGGCGAAAACATTCCGTGTTTCCCCTCCCAAATCCAGAGTCAGTTGCAGCAGCTTGTCGGCGCCCGGCACCTCCTGCGCCTCGGTGATGCGCGCCACCCGCAGGTCGATCTTGGCGAAATCGTCGATGGTGATGGTCTCGGCGATGGGTTCCGCCTCCGGCTGCTGGGCCTCGCCATGGCGGGTGCGGGTGTGTTCCGTGCTCTTCGCCGCCAGGTCCTCGCGGCTCGCCGCCACCATGGACTCGATCTGGGCCGGCTCGATGCGCCGCGCCAGGTGACGGTAGGGCTTGATGTCGTGCTCGGTGAGCAGGGTGGCGGCATCCTGCCAGCGCAGCGCCGGGATGTTGAGGAAGTCCTCCACCTGGGCGGCGATGCCGGGCAGGATGGGCTTGAGGTAGAGGGTCAGCAGCCGGAACAGGTTGATGGCGGTGGTGCACACCTCGTGGGCCCGCTCGCGGCGCACCTCGTCCTTGACCATCTTCCAGGGCTCGTGGTCGTTGATGTAGGCGTTGGCCTGGTCCGCCAGGTCCATGATGCGGCGCACCGCCTCGCTGTAGCGGCGCCCCTCGTAGAGGCCGCGGACGTCCTCGGCGTCGGCCTGCAGACAGCGCATGATGGCCAGATCGTCGTCGTGGCGCGGCGTCGCCAGGCGCCCGGCAAAGGACTTGCTGATGAAGCCGGCACTGCGGCTGGCGATGTTGAGGTACTTGCCGATGAGGTCGCTGTTGACCCGCGCGCTGAAGTCCTCCAGGTTGAGGTCGATGTCCTCGATGCGGTCGTTGAGCTTGGCGGCGAAGTAGTAGCGCAGGAACTCGGGGCGCAGGTGCTCGAGATAGCTGCGCGCGGTGATGAAGGTGCCGCGGGACTTGGACATCTTCTGGCCGTTGACGGTGAGAAAGCCGTGCACGAAGATGCGGTTCGGCGTGCGGTAGCCGGCGAAGTGCAGCATGGCGGGCCAGAAGAGGGCGTGGAAGTAGAGAATGTCCTTGCCGATGAAGTGGTACAACTCGGCGCTGCTGTCCTGGCCCCAGAATGCCTCGAAGTCCAGGTCCAGGCTTTTGCACAGGTGCAGGAAGCTGGCCATGTAGCCCACCGGCGCATCCAGCCAGACATAGAGATACTTGCCCGGCGCGCCGGGGATCTCGAAACCGAAGTAGGGGGCGTCGCGGGAGATGTCCCAGTCCTTCAGCCCCGCCTCGAACCACTCTGCCATCTTGTTGAGGGCCTCGGGCTGCAGCGGCGATTCGCCGTGATTGCCCTGGCGGATCCACGCCTCGAGAAAATCGCGGCACTGGCTGAGGCGGAAGAAATGGTGCTCCGATTCCCGCGTCACAGGTGTGGCGCCGGAGATCACCGACACCGGATTGATGAGTTCCGTGGGGTTGTAGGTGGCGCCGCAGGCCTCGCAGGCGTCGCCGTACTGGTCCGGGGCATGGCAGCGTGGGCACTCGCCCTTGATGTAACGGTCGGGCAGGAACATCTCCTGCACCGGATCGTAGAGTTGCTCGATGGTGCGGATGTCGATGAGGCCGTTTTCCTTGAGGCGCCGGTAGATGCCCTGGGCCAGTTCCTTGTTTTCCTCGGAGTTGGTGGAGTAATAGCTGTCGAACTCGATGAGGAAGTCGCTGAAATCGCGCTGGTGTTCCTGGTGCATGCGTGCGATGAGCGCCTCCGGCGTGATGCCCTCCTGCTGGGCGCGCAGCATCACCGGCGTGCCGTGGGTGTCGTCGGCACACACGTAGTAGCATTGATGGCCGCACAGTTTCTGGAAGCGCACCCAGATGTCGGTCTGGACATATTCCACCAGGTGGCCGATGTGAATGGCGCCGTTGGCATAGGGCAGGGCGCTGGTAACCAGGATTTGTCTTTTTTGTTGTTCGCCGTTGTTCATGAAACTCCGCGTGCCGTATTCCGCAGGGCAATGCCCCCGAAGGTTAAAACTCCCTATTATACCCCAAGGGATACGCCTTTGTTGTTAGACATTCTGTGTAAAACAAAGCGGTTGATTATTTTACTCCCCACTTATGATCCCCTCTTTCAAAAGGCGGGCGAATGGGGGAGGGCCAGCCAAATGCCCTGCGCGTTGGCCTAACTCAGCGCCCTTCGTGTAAGATGCCCGTTTGCGCATTACCGCAGTATGAACAAGAGGTTTCGGCATGAGTGAAGTGAACAGAGAACAAATCGAGGCGGCGCTGCGGGGCTATCGGGATCCCTATCTGCAGGGGGATCTGGTGACGGCCGGCGCCGTGCGTGAGATCGCCGTGGATGGCGACGGCATCCGCATCGATCTGGTGTTGGGTTATCCGGCAGCCGGTCATGAGGCGGAGTTGGCGGAGGCCGTGAAGACGGCACTGGCGCCGCTGGCCGGGGGGCGCGCCGTTACCGTGAGCGTCGCCTATGAGATCGTCTCCCATGCCGTGCAGAAGGGCGTCAAGCCCCTGCCCAACATCAAGAACATCATCGCCATCGCCTCCGGCAAGGGTGGCGTGGGCAAGTCCACCACCGCGGTGAATCTGGCCCTGGCCTTGGCTGCCGAGGGCGCCCGGGTGGGGCTGCTGGACGCGGACATCTATGGCCCCAGCCAGCCGCGCATGCTGGGCTGCCAGGCCAAGCCCCAGACCCGCGACGGGCGTTCCATGGAGCCGGTCATGGCTCACGGCCTGCAGACCATGTCCATCGGTTACCTGATCGACGACGAAACCCCCATGATCTGGCGCGGTCCCATGGTGACCTCGGCTCTGGAGCAGCTGCTGCGCGACACCAACTGGCAGCCCATGGACTACCTGGTGATCGACCTGCCCCCGGGCACCGGCGACACCCAACTGACCCTGGCCCAGAAGATTCCGGTGAGCGGCGCGGTGATCGTCACCACTCCCCAGGACATCGCCCTGCTGGATGCCCGCAAGGCCCTCAAGATGTTCGAGAAGGTGGAGGTGCCGGTGCTCGGGGTGATCGAAAACATGAGCACCCATATCTGCAGCCGCTGCGGCCACGAGGAGCCCATCTTCGGCAGCGGCGGCGGCCAGCGCATGGCCGAGGACTACGGCATCGAACTGCTGGGCTCCCTGCCTCTGGAACTGCGCATCCGCGTGGATGCCGACTGCGGTAATCCCACCGTGGTGGCCGAGCCCGACGGGCGCTTGGCGCGCAGCTACCGCGACATCGCGCGCCGGGTGGCGGCGCGCCTGTCGCGCCAGGCCAAGGATTACAGCGCCAAGTTTCCAGAGATCGTCATCGAGAACAACTGAAGAGACTCCCTTCATGAGCATCAAGTCAGACAAATGGATCCGCCGCATGGTGCAGGAACAGGGCATGATCGAGCCCTTCGAGCCGGGTCAGGTGCGCGAGCACGAGGCCGGGCGCGTGATCTCCTATGGCACCTCCAGCTACGGCTACGACATCCGCTGCGCGGACGACTTCAAGATCTTCACCAACATCAACTCCGCCATCGTCGACCCCAAGAACTTCGACGCCAACAGCTTCGTGGACGTCAAGTCCGATGTCTGCATCATTCCGCCCAATTCCTTCGCCCTGGCGCGCACCGTGGAATATTTCCGCATTCCGCGCAACGTGCTCACCATCTGCCTGGGCAAGTCCACCTATGCGCGCTGCGGCATCATCGTCAATGTCACGCCCCTGGAGCCGGAGTGGGAGGGCCATGTCACCCTGGAGTTTTCCAACACCACGCCCCTGCCGGCCAAGATCTATGCCAACGAGGGCGTGGCCCAGGTGCTGTTCTTCGAGTCGGACGAGGTCTGCGACACCTCCTACCGCGACCGCGGCGGCAAGTATCAGGGGCAGCAGGGCGTGACCCTGCCGAAAGCCTGATATAGGGCGGGCGCCGCCCACCAAGCGTCCCCGGAACGAGGATCATGAACGAGCAAGCGGATCAGGATCTTTACCAACTGGCACAGGCTGTGGGAGAAGGCCTGCAACAGCGCCGCCTGTACCTCGCCACGGCCGAGTCCTGCACCGCAGGCCTGGTGGCTGCCGCCCTGACAGCGGTGCCCGGCAGTTCCGCCTGGTTCGAGCGCGGCTTCGTCACCTACAGCAATATCGCCAAGGAGGAGATGCTGGGCGTGTCGGTGGAGACCCTGCTGGTCCATGGCGCCGTCAGCGAGGCCGCGGTGCAGGAGATGGCCGCGGGGGCGCTGCGCCACAGCCATGCCCAGGCGGCGCTGGCCATCAGTGGCATCGCCGGTCCCGGCGGCGCCCAGCCGGGCAAGCCGGTGGGGACGGTGTGCTTCGCCTGGACGGCCCTGGGACTGCCGCTGCGCAGCTGCAGCGAATGCTTTGCCGGCGACCGGGAGGCCGTGCGCCGCCAGTCCGTGGCGCGGGCCCTGAAGGGAGTGCTGGAACTGCTGGCCGCCTGGGACCTGCCCCGTGGCGACTGAGCGCGAGCCCTCGCGGCGCCTGTTTTTCGCCCTCTGGCCCGACGAGTTCCTGCGCCAGAGCCTGGAGGCCAGCATCTGCCGGCGCCTGCCCCGGGGCATGGGGCGGCCCGTCCCCCTGGCCCATCTCCACATTACCCTGGTGTTCCTCGGCCAGGTGCCGGTATCACAGCTGGCATGCGTGCTGGCCGCGCCCGCCAAGGTCAGTGCCGAGCCCTTCGAGATGACCCTGGACCATATCGGCTACTGGCCGCGGCCGCGGGTGCTGTGGGTGGGGCCGCGCCACACGCCGGCGGCGCTGTTCGACCTGGTGGGCGGGCTGCGGCGCGGCCTGGCGCCCTGCGCCATGGACTTGGACCAGCGACCCTATCAGGCCCATCTGACCCTGCTGCGCAAGGTGCCGCGCCCGCCCCCGGCGGCCATCGCCATTGCCCCCGTGGCGTGGCGGGTGGAGCGCTACTCCCTCATGGAATCTCTGTCGGCGCAGGGTGGCGTGAGTTACCGGGAGGTCTGTTCCTGGCCGCTGCAGGGGCTATGATGGCAGGGGCAAACTGTGTGATAATTGCCCTGCCCGCGAAGGGCCCGAGGTGATGAGAAAACGCCGTGCGGGACGGCAGTACGAAGCATGCGGATTCAACAGATTCAATTGACGCTGGTTCGCCACAGGCGCTATCGGCATGGTGACGAAATTCCAGTTTGACGGGGGAAAGGATGGAAGAAAACAAGAGAAAGGCTTTGGACGCGGCGTTGAGCCAGATCGAGCGCCAGTTTGGCAAGGGCTCGGTGATGCGCATGGGCGACGGCGACGTGGTGCGCGACGTGGAGGCGGTTTCCACCGGCTCTCTGGGACTGGACATCGCCCTGGGGATAGGCGGCCTGCCGCGGGGCCGGGTGGTGGAGATCTACGGTCCGGAATCCTCGGGCAAGACCACCCTCACCCTGCAGGTGATCGCCGAGGTCCAGAAGCTGGGCGGCACGGCAGCCTTCGTCGATGCCGAGCACGCCCTCGACCCCCAGTATGCGGAAAAGATCGGCGTCGACGTCAACGACCTGCTGGTGTCCCAGCCGGACACCGGCGAGCAGGCCCTGGAGATCACCGACATGCTGGTGCGTTCCAGCGCCGTGGACGTGGTGGTGGTGGACTCGGTGGCGGCGCTCACCCCCAAGGCGGAGATCGAAGGCGAGATGGGCGACTCCCACATGGGGCTGCAGGCGCGCCTCATGTCCCAGGCGCTGCGCAAGCTGACCGCCAATATCAAGCGCTCCAACACCCTGGTGATCTTCATCAACCAGATCCGCATGAAGATCGGGGTGATGTTCGGCAATCCCGAGACCACCACCGGCGGCAACGCGCTGAAGTTCTATGCCTCGGTGCGCCTGGACATCCGCCGCACCGGCGCCATCAAGAAGGGCGATGAGATCGTCGGCAACGAGACCCGGGTGAAGGTGGTGAAGAACAAGGTGGCGCCGCCCTTCAAGCAGGCGGAGTTCGACATCCTCTACGGCGAAGGCATCTCCCGTGAGGGCGAGATCATCACCCTCGGTGTCAAGCACGGCATCATCAACAAGTCCGGCGCCTGGTACAGCTACAACGGCGACCGCATCGGCCAGGGCCGCGACAAGGTGCGCGAGTTCCTCAAGGAGCAGGCCGACATGGCGCGCGACATCGAAGCGCAGATCCGCGCCGCCGTGCTGGGTGTGCCGCTGACCAAGGATGACGCAGAGCTCGTTGAGGCGGAGGCCTGACAGCAGCAGCGAGGCCGCGCCGCCTGCCACAGTCCGGCGCCAGGCGCTGGACTATCTGGCGCGCCGCGAACACGGCGTGGAGGAGTTGCGCCGCAAGTTGTTGAACAAGGGCCATGGGCCTGAGTTGGTGGAAGAGGTCCTGGCGGTACTGGTCCAGGAGCGGCTGCTCAGCGAGCAGCGTTTCGTGGAGAGCTTCGTGGCCGCCCGCCAGAGCCGTGGGGAGGGGCCGCTGCGCATCCAGGCGAGCCTGCGCCGGCGCGGCGTCGCCGATGAACTGATCGCCGAGCACATGGATGCCGGCAGCGAGGTCTGGCGCAGCAGCATCCGCGAAGTGTGGCACAAGCGCTTCCGGGGCGAGCCGCCGCGGGATTACAGGGAACGCGCCCGACAGGCGCGTTTTTTGCTGCAACGGGGCTTCACCATGGAACAGGTGACACGCCTCCTGGGCGGCAAAGACGATTAGGGCCTGTTAACACGAATACAATGGGTTCTGTTGCCCCTGAAAAAGCGCCAATCAAGGCGCGAGGAGAGCGGTTTGGTGACACCAAATAAACGACGAGCAACACAGAGTGGCGCTTTTTCAGGGGCAACCCGAAGGGCTGGGCCTCTTTTCCCGCCCAGCGGCGTTATCATTCGCTCATGTAGCATCACTACACGTCGCTCATTCTGCCTTGCTGGACGAAAAAAGAGACCCAGCAGAACCCATTGCATTCGTGTTAACAGGCCCTAGCACCACAGAGCAGGACGATGATAAGCAGCGCAGCATTACGCACTAGATTCCTGGAATATTTCCGGCGCAACGGTCATGAGATCGTGCCCAGCAGTTCCCTGGTGCCGGCCAACGACCCCACCCTGCTGTTCACCAATGCCGGGATGGTGC
>CAYRLE010000038.1:0-23345 GCA_964425105.1 uncultured Gammaproteobacteria bacterium
CCTGGGGCATCGCCCAGGCCATGCACCGGGAGGGCGCCGAGCTGGCCTTCACCTATCAGAACGAGAAACTCCAGGGGCGGGTGGAAAAAATGGCCGCCGATTGCGATTCCGACATCGCCATCCCCTGCGACGTGGCCAGCGATGCGGAGATCGAGGCGGTCTTCGAGCGCCTCGACGACTACTGGGACAACCTGGACATCATCGTCCACTCGGTGGCCTATGCCCCGCGGGAAGCGCTGGAAGGCCCCTATCTGGACTGCCTGAGCCGCGAGAGTTTTCGCATCGCCCACGAGATCAGCGCCTATAGCTTTGCCGCCCTGGCCAAGGCCGGCTGCAACATGATGGAAGGCCGCAATGGCGCGCTGCTCACGCTGAGCTATCTGGGCGCAGTGCGCACCATCCCCAATTACAATGTCATGGGACCCGCCAAGGCCAGCCTGGAAGCCAATGTGCGCTACATGGCCACCAACCTGGGGCCCGACGGCATCCGCGTCAACGCCATCTCCGCCGGCCCCATCAAGACCCTGGCCGCGGCCGGCATCGGCAACTTCCGCAAGTTCCTCGACTATTCGGAGAAGAACTCCCCGTTGCGCCGCAACGTCACCATCGAGGAAGTGGGCAACAGCGCCGCCTTCCTTTGTTCCGACCTGGCCAGCGGCATCACCGGCGAGGTGCTGTACGTGGACGGCGGCTACAACATCCAGGGCATGGGACAGCTGTAACAGTGCCCTGCCCGCGGCCCGCCGCCTGCTGCCATGCCCCATAGACACGCGGTCATTCTGCTGTTGCTGATCGTGACCGGCGTGCTGGCCGGCGGCGCGGCGGGCTGGATCTGGGGCCCGGCCATGCTGTCGGTGGCCTGGCTGGGGGATCTGTTCCTCACCGCCCTGAAAATGCTGATCATCCCGCTGATCATCGCAGCGGTGATCAGTGGCGTCGCCTCCCTGGGGGATGTGCGCAAGTTGGGACGCATCGGCGGCGCCACCTTGGCCTATTACCTGTTCACCACCGGCATGGCAGTACTCATCGGCTTGCTGATGGTCAATCTCATCCAGCCCGGCGTTGGCCTGGAGCTCGGCAATGGTGAAATTCCCCAGAAGGTCCTGGAAAAAGAGGCCACCACTGTCACCGACATCCTCATGTCCCTGATCACCCCCAACTTGATCGACGCCGCCGCCCATACCCAGCTGTTGCCCCTGATCGTCTTCTCCATTCTGTTTTCCGCCGCGCTGACCACCGTGGGGGAACGCGGCGCCCATGTCATCGCCTTCTTCGAAGGGGTCAATGACGCCATGATGAAGCTGGTCATCTGGCTCATGTACCTGGCCCCCGTCGGCATCTTCGCGCTGGTGGCGGCGCGCCTGGGCAAGGCCGGTGGCGGCGAACAGTTCCTGGCCGAAATCAGCGCCGTGGGGCTCCATGTGGTGACCGTGCTGAGCGGGCTGGCGGTACACTTTGTGGTGCTGCTATTGATCCTGTTCTTCGTCGCCGGGCGCGGCGCCGATTATCTGCTGGGCATGCTGCGCGCCCTGTTGACGGCCTTCGGCACCGCCAGTTCCTCGGCCACCCTGCCGCTGACCATGGAATGCGCACGGGAAAACCAAGTGGACGACCGGGCAGTGCGTTTCGTACTGCCCTTGGGAAGCACCGTGAACATGGACGGCACCGCCCTCTACGAAGCGGCGGCGGTGATGTTCATCGCCCAGGCCTATGGCATGGACCTCAGCCTGGGACAGCAGGCCATCGTCTTCGTCACCGCCACCCTGGCCGCCATCGGCGCCGCCGGCATCCCCGAGGCGGGCCTGGTCACCATGATCATCGTCCTCAATGCCGTGGGGCTGCCCCTGGAGGGCATCGGCCTGCTGCTGGCGGTGGACTGGTTTCTGGACCGCTTCCGCACGTCCATCAATGTCTGGGGGGATGCAGTGGGGGCCGCGGTGATCGGGCGTTTGATGCACTGGAATGATGGGAAGGGACTGAGGGCTGAGGACTGAGGACTTCGAAATCGGGGCGGGGCGCAAAGCGCCCCTCAATTCCTTGTATCTTGTATCTTTTCCCTTTTATCTTCCCCCTGCAGCTCACATATTCTCCTGGTGGATCTCGATCTTGCTGCGCTTTTTGATGGCCTCCAGCACGGCATTGCTTTCCTGCAGTCCAATATTGCGTATGATCCGCTGACGCCACTGGCTACGTTCCTCCTCGGGAATTGCCGACAAGTCGCCATCCTTCACTTCATAGAGACTGATGACCGCGTAGTCACCGCCGGCCAAGCGGCTGCCCTCCACCAGCGGCGCCCCGCCGGGCCGTGCCATGGTGAACACATAGCGGACGATGCCCTGGGGCACCGAGGCAGTCTGGCGGTCGATGAAACCCGGCGTCTGCCACTTGACACCGGCTTCCTTGGCGAGCTTCTCAGGGTCCTCACCCGACTGCAGCCGTTGCTGAATCTTCTGACCGGCCTCCGCGGCCTGATCACGGGCGCGTTCCAGACGCAGGCTCTGCTCGATCTCAGCGCGCACCTCCTCCAAGGAACGGTGACTAACGGGACGATGGTCCTTCACCCGCAACACCACCACATGGTTCGGTCCTATGGTGATAGGCTCGCTATTGTTACCCGCCTCCAGCACATCGGGGTTAAAGGCTGCAGCCCTCACCTTGGGATCGGCAGCGATACCGCTGCCCTGATTGCGGCTGAAAAAGTCCGACACTTTGACGGTCAGACTCAACTCCTGGGCGGCGACATCTAAGGTATCTGGCACTTCATAGGCCAGGTCGGTGAGGCGGTCGGTCAAATCGAAAAAGATCTCTTCTGCCTTCTGCTCCCGGTATTCCTGCTCCAGGGTGGCACGCACCTCCTCGAAGTCACGACCACGGGCAGGCCGGATATCCGTCAATTTGATAATGTGATAACCGAAGCGGCTTCTCACCGGTTCGCTGACTTCCCCCACTTTCATGGCAAAGGCCTTGTCCTCGAAGGCCTTGACCATCACGCCCTTGCCAAAATATCCCAGATCGCCCCCTTCGGCGGCGGAACCCGGATCATCGGAGAACTCCTTGGCCAGTTTCTCGAAAGATTCGCCCTTCTTCAAACGCTGCAGGATCTCCTGCGCCTTCTTGCGAGCGGCGGCCTCCGTCTTTTCATCGGCGCCCTCCTCCACGGCTATGAGGATATGGCTGGCGCGGCGTTCTTCTGGCACCATGAATTGGGACTGCTGCTCTTGGTACATCTTGCGGAGCGTTTCCTCATCCACCGTGATGTCGCCCATCAAGTCGGATGCGGATAGTTCCAGGTATTCCACCCGCACCTGCTCGGGAATCACATAGCGCTCCAGGTTGCTGTCATAGTAGGCCTTGATCTGCTCCTCCGGCACGGGCTCGTCACTCATGAAGGCTGCCGCCTTCAGCACCAGATAAGCGATCTTGCGCTGCTGATACTGCAGGCGCAGTGCCCGATCTAATTCGCCGCCGGTGATGAAGGCCGTGCCCGAGATGCTACCGATCAATTGATCCACCAGCAGATCGTGGCGCAGTTCCGCCTCATAGGCCTGCTCTTTGAGGCCCAGGCTGTTGATGATACGGTTATAGAGTTGGGGATCGAAACGGCCATCGCGCTGGAACTGCGGGTTGTTGAGAATGTGGGCGCGCAACTGGGCATCGCTGATGCGGTAACCGGCCGCATCGGCCGCCTGAGCCACAGCGGCGCTATTGATGAGGCGTTCCAGCACACTGCGTTTGATCAGCGCATCATCCAGCAAGGCAGGATCAGCATCGGCACCCAGCAGTTGTTTGCGGAAGGCGCGCTCCTGCAACAAGAGACGCTGAAAGTCCCGTACGGAGATTTCCTCGTCGTTGACCTTGGCGACATAGACATCGCTGCCACCTTCAAAATAGGAATTGATGCCCCAAAACGCAAAGGGGATCACGATGAGAACGAAGATCAGCCAGGCAAAGAAGCCTTTGGCGCGTTCACGGATGAAATGCAGCATAGTGTTGAAATCCCGACAATAGCAGTATCACGAGCGGCAGCCTGCACACAGCTTGCGGATCATCCCCGAACCTTGAGCGGCGAAAGACCCCTGCCTCAAGTGAATCCCGGCAAATGACTTTCTTGCCTGCCGTAACCGCAGAAAAGGGCACATCATGGATCCAAAGCCCATGATGCACCCTCTCTTTACAGATGGCGGAGTGGACGGGATTCGAACCCGCGACCCCCGGCGTGACAGGCCGGTATTCTAACCAGCTGAACTACCACTCCATAAACAAACTCTCTTGGTGGGTGCTGAGGGACTTGAACCCCCGACATTCGCCTTGTAAGGGCGACGCTCTCCCAGCTGAGCTAAGCACCCGAGGAAGGCCGTTATTTTATGGCATCCTTGAGGGCTTTACCAGCCTTAAATACTGGCTGCTTGGAAGCCTTGATCTTGATGACCTCCCCGGTCTGTGGATTGCGTCCCTGCCGTGCCGCGCGCTTACGCACGGAGAAAGTACCGAAGCCCACCAGCGTCACAGTGTCGCCTTTCTTCAGCGCCTTGGTGATCGCCTTGGTCATGCCGTCCACTGCCCTGCTGGCAGCAGCCTTGGAAATGTCTGCCGACGCTGCGACCGCTTCAATCAGTTCTGCTTTATTCACAGTTATTCTCTCCTGTCATGTACAGTACAGCCAAAATAAGGGGACCCGGTAAAGACTTCGCGCCTTTATACCAATCGCCTCCAAGCCCTGTCAAGCAAGCCCTTCATGAGAAAGCGCAGATTTCAGGCAAAAAAAGGGCGCATGATCCATGCGCCCTTCATATTTAGGTGACTACATTGTCCGCTCAGTGAGGTCGGATATGCCCGCCTTTCTTTGACTTGACAGCCCGCTTGCTTTCCGCAATCTCCACTTGTGCGGTTTTGTCAGGCGTAGGCTCGGGCATATGCTGCAAGGCCTGCTGGAGAACCTCGTCGATCCATTTTACCGGAACGATATCAATCTGTTGCTTGATATTTTTGGGTATCTCGGCAAGATCCCTGACATTTTCCTCCGGGATCAACACGGTCTTGATGCCACCGCGATGGGCAGCCAGCAACTTCTCCTTCAGACCACCGATGGGCAGCACCTCGCCGCGCAGAGTGATCTCACCGGTCATGGCGACATCGGCGCGTACCGGAATACCGGTCAGCACGGAGACCAGGGCGGTGCACATGCCGATGCCGGCACTGGGACCGTCTTTGGGAATCGCACCCTCCGGCACATGGATATGGATATCGTGCTTCTGGTAGAAGTCCGCATCGATGTTGAGTCTCTCGGCGCGGCTGCGCACCACGGTCATGGCGGCCTGTACCGATTCCTGCATGACATCACCGATCTGCCCGGTAATCATCAACTTGCCCTTGCCCTTGAGCACCGCGGCCTCGATGGTCAGCAGATCGCCGCCGGCCTCGGTCCAGGCCAGGCCGGTGACGTGACCGATCTGGTCGTGCTCCTCGGCCAAACCATAGCGATAGCGCCTGACTCCCAGATACTTGTGGAGGTTGCGGGCAGTCACTACCACTTTGTGCTGTGCCGGGTTGAGCAGAATTTCCTTGACCACCTTGCGGCAGATCTTGGAGATTTCGCGCTCCACGCTACGCACACCGGCCTCCCGGGTGTAGTAGCGGATGATGTCGCGGATGGCACCTTCGCTGATGGTGATCTCTGAATCCTTCAGACCATTGGTCTTGACCTGTTTGGGAATCAGATAACGCTGGGCGATATTCACCTTTTCGTCTTCCGTATAACCGGACAGGCGAATCACTTCCATGCGGTCCAACAGGGGCGCAGGAATGTTCATGCTGTTGGCGGTGCACACGAACATCACATCAGAGAGGTCGTAGTCCACCTCCAGATAGTGATCGTTGAAGGCATTGTTCTGCTCCGGGTCCAGCACCTCCAGCAGGGCCGCCGCCGGATCGCCGCGGAAGTCCATGGCCATCTTGTCGATCTCGTCCAGGAGAAACAGGGGATTGCGGGTCTCCGCCTTCACCAGGTTCTGGATGATCTTGCCCGGCATGGAGCCGATATAGGTGCGTCGGTGGCCACGGATCTCGGCCTCGTCACGAACGCCGCCCAGGGACATGCGCACAAATTTACGGTTGGTGGCACGGGCAATGGAACGTCCCAGCGAGGTTTTGCCCACACCGGGCGGCCCCACCAGGCACAGGATGGGGCCCTTGAGCTTATCCACCCGCTGTTGCACTGCCAGGTATTCCAGGATCCGCTCCTTGACCTTCTCCAGCCCATAGTGATCCGTTTCCAGCACCGTTTCCGCCTTGGCCAGGTCGCGGCAGATCTTGGTGCGTTTTTTCCACGGCACATTGACCAGCCAGTCGATGTAGTTGCGCACCACAGTGGCCTCGGCAGACATGGGAGACATCATCTTGAGCTTGTTCAGCTCCGCAACGGCTTTTTTCTTGACCTCCTTGGGCATGCCTGCCTTTTCGATCTTCTGGCTCAACTCCTCGATCTCGTTGGGCACATCCTCCATCTCGCCCAGTTCCTTCTGGATGGCCTTCATCTGCTCATTGAGGTAATACTCGCGCTGGCTCTTCTCCATCTGACGCTTGACCCGGCCACGCACGCGCTTCTCCACCTGCAGCAGATCCAACTCCGACTCCATGATGGCCATGAGCTTCTCGAGGCGGTCGCGCACATTGAGTTGCTCCAAGAGGGACTGGCGCTCTTCCACCTTGAGGGTCATGTGCGCAGCGATGGTGTCACCCAAACGCCCGGCATCTTCGATGCCGGCCAGCGAGGACAGGATCTCCGGCGGCACTTTGTTGTTCAGCTTCACATACTGCTCGAACTGACCCAGCACCGAACGACCCAGCACTTCCGCCTCCCGTTCCGAGGGCAGGGTGGACTTGAGCACTGCAATCTGGGCTGTGAAATGTTCCTCGTTCTCGGTGAAATGGACGATCTGCGCCCGCTCCAGACCCTCCACCAGCACCTTGACCGTGCCGTCCGGCAGCTTCAGCAATTGCAGGATAGTGGCCACCGTCCCGATGCGGTAGATATCATCAGGACCGGGGTCGTCCAGGGAGGCGGTCTTCTGGGCCACCAGCATGATCTGTTTATCCGCCTCGATGGCGGCATCCAGTGCCTTGATGGATTTCTCGCGCCCGACGAACAGGGGGATAACCATGTGGGGATAGACCACCACATCCCGCAGGGGCAATACCGGCAGGATCTTCTGGTCCTGATCTTTCAATACAGGCGTGTTTTCATCTTGTGACATAATGAATTCCTCTACTACTATTTCACATCGCACCGATCACTGGATGCATATCAAATGGGCCCCGGGACAGGATGACCGGCCCTCATACTTCAAAGTATATGAGGGTTGCCCCGAAGACTTTCAAGGAACGCCCACTGCTGGCTATATCTGACTAGATAACGTAGGGAACTCGAAGGGCGGCGCCACGCCATAGCACAGGTACGAGCGCGGCGACCGTCTGGTGCAAGGCTGATCAGTCTCTGCTCAGCGTTAATTGTTTTTCTCCACCTTCATAGATGAGTATGGGATCCGATTCGCCCTCGATAACGCTGGCATCGATCACCACTTTGGCGACGTTCTCCAGCGAGGGCAGTTCATACATGGTATCGAGCAGCACCTGCTCCAGAATGGAGCGCAGGCCACGTGCCCCGGTCTTGCGCTCCATGGCCTTGCGCGCCACGGCCCGCAGGGCATCTTCGCGGAATTCCAGTTCACAGTCCTCCATTTCGAACAGTTTGGCGAACTGCTTGGTGAGGGCATTTTTGGGCTCGGTGAGAATCCGCACCAGGGCATCCTCGTCCAGTTCATCCAGGGTCGCCACCACCGGCAGGCGGCCCACGAACTCCGGTATCAGGCCATATTTAATCAGGTCCTCGGGCTCCACCGCATAGAGCAACTCACCGACGTTCTTCTGCTCGTCCTTGGTCTTCACCTCGGCTGAAAAGCCGATACCGCCCTTCTCGGAACGGTCGCGGATGATCTTGTCCAGGCCGGCGAAGGCGCCACCGCAGATGAACAGGATATTGGAGGTATCCACCTGCAGAAACTCCTGCTGGGGGTGTTTGCGCCCGCCCTGGGGCGGCACTGAGGCGACGGTGCCCTCGATCAGCTTCAGCAGGGCCTGCTGCACACCCTCGCCGGATACATCGCGGGTGATGGAGGGGTTGTCCGATTTGCGCGAGATCTTGTCGATTTCGTCGATATAGACGATACCGCTCTGGGCCTTTTCCACATCGTAATCGCATTTCTGCAACAGCTTCTGGATGATATTCTCCACATCCTCGCCAACATAGCCTGCCTCCGTCAGGGTAGTGGCATCGGCAATGGTAAAGGGCACATTGAGCAGCCGGGCCAGGGTCTCAGCAAGCAGGGTCTTGCCGCAGCCGGTGGGGCCGATGAGCAGGATATTGCTCTTGGAGAGTTCGACCTCATCCTTCTTGACGCCCACTTCCAGGCGCTTGTAGTGGTTGTAGACGGCCACCGACAGCACCTTCTTGGCGCGTGCCTGGCCCACGACATACTCGTCGAGGATGGCATTGATCTCCTGGGGAATGGGCAATTTGGTACCCTTCAGCGCCGAGGATTTTTCCTGCACCTCCTCGCGGATGATGTCGTTACACAGTTCCACGCACTCGTCACAGACGAATACCGAGGGCCCGGCGATGAGTTTGCGTACCTCATGCTGGCTCTTGCCGCAAAAAGAACAATACAGCAGCTTGTCACCTTCGTCGCCTTTGTTGTGCTTGTCGTCGCTCATAGCCTATCCTGCCAGTTTGTGGATTAATACAGACTGCTCCATCAACTACTCTCGCCGCCGTCCGTGAACTTGCCCGTCAAGCGGTCCGCCGCGGCGTGCTGGCCGCGTCCTGCCGTCTCACCGCTGAGACATGACCTGATCGATGAGGCCGTATTCCACCCCTTCTTCACTGGACATGAAGAAATCCCTGTCGGTATCCGTCTGGATCTTGTCCATGGACTGTCCAGTATGTTTGACCAGAATTTCGTTCAAACGATCCCTGGTGCGGAGAATTTCCCGGGCATGGATGTCGATGTCGGTGGCCTGGCCCTGGAAGCCGCCCAGCGGCTGATGGATCATGATCCGGGCATGGGGCAGCGCATAGCGCTTGCCATGGGCGCCCCCCGCCAACAGCAAGGCGCCCATGCTGGCCGCCTGGCCGAGACACATGGTGCTGATGTCCGGCTTGACGAACTGCATGGTGTCATAGATGGAGAGACCGGCACTGACGGAACCGCCCGGTGAATTGATGTACAGGTGAATGTCCTTGTCGGGGTTCTCCGATTCCAAAAACAGAATCTGAGCGACCACCAAGTTTGCCATATGGTCTTCCACCGGCCCCACCAGAAAGATAACGCGCTCTTTCAGGAGGCGGGAAAAAATGTCGTAGGCACGTTCACCACGCGATGACTGCTCGACTACCATTGGCACCAGATTCATTGTGGTCACTCCTTGCACCCCGTTCTGTGTAATCCTATCGGTCATTCGTTCCGAGTCCTTTAATTATACCTGTAATCAGCCAGCATTTTCATCACTGGCGCCCACCGAGATATCTCCTTGAATTTCAATCTATTACAAAATCCGCCTGCGACTTTCCGATGCCGCGCCCCGGGCATTGCGCACTTGCCACTGCGGCACCTTACCTTTCCCTCACAGGAGGCTGTCGCGAGCAGGAGGCAACCCTGTACAACCCCTGTCAAAAGCCTAACCGCGGGCTTCCTTCATCAAGGCCTCGAAGGTGGCAGGCTCATCCGTCACCTGAGCATTTTCCAGCACCCAGTCCACTACCTGATCCTCCAAGACCATGGATTCGATACTGGATAGGCGGGAGCGATCGGCATAGTACCAGCGCATCACTTCCTCAGGACTGTCATATGTTGCGGCCAGTGACTCCACCTTGACCCGCACCCGCTCCGGGTCAGCGACGAGATGCTGTTGCTTCACGATCTCCGTGGTCAGCAGACCCAGGGCTACCCGTTTCCGCGCCTGTTCTTCGAACATCTCCCGTTCCAGCTCAAGATCCCCAAAATTGATGCCCTGACGCTGGAGATTCTCACGCATCTGGTTCATGAGCAAATCGATCTGTTCCTCCACCTGGGCCTGGGGCAGCTGGATGGGATTGGCCGCCAGCAGTCCATCCATCACCTGCTGTTTGATCTTTTCTCGGATGGTCTGCTCCAGTTCATCCTCCATACTCTTGCGGACTTCCTGGCGCAATTCATCCAGGGAACCGGAGGGGACATCGTAGCCGCGCACGAACTCTTCGTCCATTTCCGGCAGTACCGACTCGGCCACGGCATGCACATGCACCTCGAAACGGGCCTGCTTACCGGCCAGATCCTTGGCATGGTAATCATCAGGGAAGGTAACTTCCACCGTCACGTCATCACCGGCCTGGACGCCGCTCAACTGTTCCTCGAAGCCGGCGATGAATTTGCCCTCGCCCAGGACGATGGGCACCTGCTGGCCCTCGCTGCCGTCGAAAGGCTCGCCATCGATGGTGCCGCGGTAGTCGATGATCAGGCGATCACCGTCCTGGGCGGGACGATCCACATCCTGCCACTGGGCACGCTGACGGCGCAGGTTCTCCAGCATATTATCCACGTCTTGTTCGGTTATTTCGGCCAGCGGGCGGCTAATCTTGATGTCTTTCACGGGCGCCACATCAAAACTTTCGATGACCTCGAAAACCGCCGTATACTCGAAGTCTTCGCCCGGCTCGACAGCCTGCGGCTCGATATGCGGCATACTGGCCAACTGAAGATTCTCTTGGGCAACGGCCTCACGGAAACTGTTCTGAGTGAACTCGCTGAGCACTTCCTGGCGCACGCTGGGACCATACTGACTGGCAATTACGCGCAGCGGCACCTTACCGGGCCGGAAGCCCTTCATCTTTACAGTACGGCTCAGGGACTTGAGGCGCTTCTCCACCTCTTTTTCGACCTCCTCCGCGGGGATCGTCACCTTCATGCGGCGCTCAAGGCCTTCGGTTGTCTCAACAGAAACTTGCATCTCGCTACCTCAATATTTTTAAAAAAACCAATCCGTAAAACTGCTCTCTGTAAGTGGTGCGAAAGGAGAGACTCGAACTCTCACGGGTTCCCCCACTGGCACCTAAAGCCAGCGCGTCTACCAATTCCGCCACTTTCGCCATGCCGTCTCCCCGGGCGGCGCCTGGATCCCGGCACCATATTATACAGAATCCGTATGAAATTACGCCGCAACAGACGCCGAAATCGGGAAAAAATAGATGGCCTTGAGGGGGCCCCGGGAGCGGGGACATAACAAGAGGACACTGAGAGGATGCGGAAAATGGTGGGCCGTGTAGGGATCGAACCTACGACCCGCTGATTAAGAGTCAGCTGCTCTACCAACTGAGCTAACGGCCCGCAATTCAAGGTCAGGGTCAGTGAAACACACTTGCCAGGGATAATTCAACACCCCCTTCCCCGCCATGTTCATATTAATATGGGGTGAGCGATGGGACTCGAACCCACGACAACCGGAATCACAATCCGGGGCTCTACCAACTGAGCTACGCCCACCATCGTTTCTGGCGCGCCCGGCAGGACTCGAACCTGCTACCCTCGGCTTAGAAGGCCGATGCTCTATCCAGATGAGCTACGGGCGCATGGCTGTCATACGGCATCAGCATTCTACCTGCCAGGCAGCGCGTGTTGTGAGGGAGCGGCCGACGGGCAATGGGATATGGTCGGGGTAGAGGGATTCGAACCCCCGACATCCAGCTCCCAAAGCTGGCGCGCTACCAGACTGCGCTATACCCCGTTGGCATGTCCGCTGGCCCGCCAGGCGTCATCCGACACAACGTAAGGGTGTGGATGATACGCCGCCCCGTCGATATCGTCAAACCCCTGCCCCGCGCCTGTGCCCTGCCCCCCCAAGCGGCGATCAGCGGCGCCATAGGGAAGGGAGCAGCAGCACCAGCAAGGTGTAAATCTCCAGGCGCCCCATCAACATGGCCAGGACCAGCACCCACTTGCCAGCCTCGGGAAAATTCTGGAAGTTCTCCGCCACCTGGCCCAGTCCCGGCCCGAGGTTATTCATGCAAGTGGCGACGGCTGAAAAGGCGCTCACCTGATCCACCCCCAGGGCCATCAAACAGAGCATGAAAACCACGAATAACGCGACATACAATGCGAAAAAGCCCCACACGGCGTTCACCACCTCATGGGGCAACACCCGGCCTGCAAGCTTCAGCGGCCGCACCAGGCGCGGATGGACACAACGTATCAAGTCGCGCCCCGCCTGTTTGAGTACCACAAGGATGCGTAACACCTTCATGCCACCGGCGGTGGACCCCGCACAACCCCCGACAAAGCTGACATAGAACAGCAAGAGTGGCGCAAAATCAGGCCAGTGCGAAAAATCCTCGGTGAGAAAGC
This sequence comes from uncultured Gammaproteobacteria bacterium, assembly GCA_964425105.1. Taxonomy (GTDB): domain Bacteria; phylum Pseudomonadota; class Gammaproteobacteria; order SZUA-140; family SZUA-140; genus S012-109. The sequence goes on from CAYRLE010000038.1 coordinate 12,432, forward strand.
CGGTGCTGGTAATCACCGATACGGTCTGAAACAGGCTGGCGCGCAGTATTTCGCCAAGACCCTGATGGTAATGGGCATGGGCCAGATCGAAGGCCACCAGGGCAAACACCCCCAGGATCATCGCCACGTAGGCGCGCACCTCCACATCCCGCCAGTAGGGCCGGGGTGAAGCACTGGCGATGGCGAAATAGTGAATACTGAAATTGACGCCGCCGAGCACCATGAACAACACCGCCACCAGTTCGATTGCCGTATTGTCGAAATAGGCCATACTCGAATCGTGGGTGGAAAAACCACCCGTGGAAATAGTCGAAAGGCTATGGGCGACGGCATCGAAGACCGTCATGCCCGCCAACCAGTAGGCCAGGGCGCAGGCACAGGTCATGCCCAGATAGATCATCCAGAAGGCGCGTGCGCAACGGGTGATGCGCGGGGCAATCTTTTCGTCCTTCACCGGCCCCGGCGTCTCGGCCCGAAACAACTGCATCCCGCCCACCCCCAGCATGGGCAGCACGGCAATTGCCAGCACCACCACACCCATGCCGCCATACCACTGCAATTGCTGGCGGTAGAAAAGCAGCGCAGGCGGCATCCCGTCGAGACCGGTCAGCACGGTCGCCCCGGTGGTGGTAAATGCCGATACCGCCTCGAACACGGCATCCACCCAGTCCAGTCCCAGGATCATCTGCAAAGGCAAGGCGCTGAAGCCACCCAGTACCACCCAGAACAAGGCGACGACGAGGAAACCATCGCGGTGGCTCAGATCCTGGCGCCGATGGCGGGTCGGCAGCCAGAGGAGGGCGCCGGCGCTGAACATGGCCACCATACCGAAAAGAAAATATTCCGCCGTCGTATCTTGATACCAATAGGAGAGCAGCAGCGGCACCAAGAGGGTGAAGCTGAAAAGCATCAGCATCATTCCGATCACGGACAAGACCCTTTGCCCAGTCATCCCCCCTCCCTTCAGGCTGGCGACTCGGGCCAGCAATACATGTTTATGGCAAAGCCCTCGACGAAAGCACAGACTCGGGTAAGGCACGCCAGGCAAGCAGCAATGCGGCCGTGCTGACCAGCGCTGCGGCGACATAAGTCTGCTGCGCGCCGGCACCTTCCCAGAGATAGCCGCTGGCCAGACTGCCCAGGGCACCACCGGCACCAAAACTGAGGCTGCTGTAGAGCGCCTGGCCGCGACCTTGGCGGCGGCCGGCAAAAAATCTATGGATCAGAGAGATAGCCACTGCATGATAGAGTCCAAAACTGGCGGCATGCAACAGTTGGGTAAAAACCATCACCAGTGGCAGTTCCACGAAAGCCGCCAGCAGCAGCCAGCGCAGGGTGGTCAGAGCCAGGCTCACCAGCAACAGGCGGCGCACCCCGAAACAAGGTAGCAGGCGGTGCATGACCAGAAACACGGCGATCTCGGCCAACACCCCCAGGGCCCACAGCTGGCCGATGACACCCCGCTGATAACCATGGTCTTCCAGATAAATGGAATAGAAGGTGTAATAAGGGCCATGGCTGAGTTGCATCAGGAAACACACCAGCAGCAGCACGCGCACCACCGGCTGGCGCAGAACCTCCATGATAGAGCCGGCAGTGCCGTCACCCTGGCGGCCGCCCTGATCCTTCACCAGCAGGCTGCTCAGCCAGATAGCGGCGAACAATGCCAATAGAATTGCGGGCAGAATGCCGGCCCCCTGCCGTTGCAGCAGGAAACCCAACATGCCTACCGAGAGAATGAAGCCGATGGAGCCCCATAGCCTAATGATGCTGTAGCGGTGTACCGCCGCCCCCAGATAACTCATGGTAAAGGCCTCGAACTGGGGCAGCGAGGCATTCCAGAAGAAGCTGAACACCCCCATCACCAGCGCCAACCACCAGAAGCCCTGCCCCACGTAGACGCCGGCAAAGGCAAGCCAGGACAACAGCGAAGCGAGGCGCACGATGAGCATGGGGCGGCCGCTGTGATCGGCGATCCAGCCCCAGACATAGGGGGCGATGATCTTGGTGGCCATGAGGATGGCCACCAACGCCCCGATCTGGCCGGCATCAAACCCCAGTGACTTGAGATATAGACTCCAGTAGGGAATCAGGGCTCCCAAGGCGGCGAAATAGCAGAAATAGAAGCCGGAAAGGCGGAAATACATAAATTCAGAGGAAAGATAAAAGGGCAAAGAAAAAAGAAAAGCAGGCCAGCTGACAGCCTCTTGCGGCACTCGCCATCCCCACGGGGCCCCCTGGCTACACCGAAGGGGGAATCACCGGGGTCTCCGATACCACGTCGGCATTCTGGGCCCGGTGGCGCAGCATGTGGTCCATGAGGACGATGGCCAGCATGGCCTCGGCGATGGGGGTGGCGCGGATACCGACACAGGGGTCGTGGCGCCCCTTGGTCACCACCTCCACCGCTTCGCCGCGCAGATTCACCGTGTGCGCCGGCAGGCGCAGGCTGGAGGTGGGTTTCAACGCGATGCTGGCCAGGATGTCCTGGCCGCTGGAGATGCCGCCCAGGACGCCGCCGGCATGGTTGCTGAGAAAACCCTGGGGCGTGATCTCGTCGCGGTGTTCTGTGCCCTTCTGTTCCACACAGGCGAAACCGGCGCCGATCTCCACACCCTTCACGGCGTTGATGCTCATCAGGGCATGGGCGATCTCGGCGTCCAGGCGGTCGAATACCGGCTCGCCCCAGCCCGGCGGCACCCCGCTGGCCACCACGTTGATGCGCGCACCCACGGAATTGCCCTCCTTGCGCAAAGCATCCATATAGGTCTCCATCTCGGCCACCTTGCCGGCATCGGGACAGAAGAAGGGGTTGCGCTCCACGGCCTCCCAGTCGAAGGCCTCGGCACGGATGGGGCCCAGCTGCGCCAGATAGCCGCGGATGGTGACGCCATAGCGGCTGTGCAGATATTTCTTGGCGATGGCGCCCGCCGCAACACGCATGGCGGTCTCCCGCGCCGAGGAGCGACCGCCGCCGCGATAGTCGCGGAAACCGTATTTCTGCTGGTAGGTGTAATCGGCATGGCCGGGCCGGAAGCGGTCCAGGATGTCGGAATAGTCCTTAGAGCGCTGATCGACGTTGTGAATCAACAGGCCGATGGGGGTGCCGGTGGTGCGGCCGTCGAAGATCCCGGAGAGAATCTCCACCCGGTCCGTCTCGCGGCGCTGTGTGGTATGGCGCGACTGCCCTGGCTTGCGCCGGTCCAGATCGTGCTGCAGATCCGCCGCGCTGAGTTCCAGGCCCGGCGGACAACCGTCGACGATGCAGCCCAGGGCGGGCCCGTGGCTTTCCCCAAAGGTGGTGACGGTGAAGAGCTTGCCGATGCTGTTGCCTGACATTGAGATATTGTAAGAAAGATACAAGGGAAAAGATACAAGATACAAGAGTTGTATCTTGTATCTTGTATCTTTCCCCTGCCTTTATATTACCTTGGAAAAACGCTGCCCGGCCTTGTCCCGCAAATACTTGTCGAACACCATGCAGATGTTGCGGATCAGCAGACGGCCGGCGGGATTGACCCGGATAGCGTCACGCTCCAGGCGCAGCAGTCCGTCCACCTCCATCTGCGCCAACTCCTCCAGCTCGGTGGCGAAATATTCGGCGAAGACCACGCCGTGGGCCGCCTCGACGGCAGCGAAGTCCAGTTCGAACTGACAAATCAGGCGGGTGATGACGTCGCGCCGCAACAGGTCGTCTGCATCGAGATGGATACCGCGGTAGATGGGTAGCTGTCCCTGCGCCAGAAGCCGCCGGTAGTCTTCCGTGCCTTTTACATTCTGGCTGTAGCTGGCTCCCACCATGCTGATGGAGGTCACCCCCAAGCCGATGAGGTCGCATTCGGCGTGAGTGGAATAACCCTGAAAATTCCGGTACAGGCTGCCTTCGCGCTGAGCCACCGCCAGTTCGTCCCCCGGCCTGGCGAAGTGGTCCATGCCGATATAGACATAACCGGCGGCGGTGAGCTGTTCAATGGTGGTCTGGAGAATCTCCAGCTTCTCTGCCGGCGCCGGCAGATCCGCGGAGGCGATGCGGCGCTGGGGCTTGAACAGCTCCGGGAGGTGGGCATAGTTGAACACCGAGAGACGGTCGGGGGCCGCGGCAATGACCTTCTCCACGGTGCGGCTGAAACCGGCCACGCTCTGAAAAGGCAGGCCGTAGATGAGGTCGACACTCACCGACTTGAAGCCTTCCTCGCGGGCCTGCTGCAGTACGGTGAAGGTCTGTTCTTCCGACTGGATGCGGTTGACGGCGCGCTGCACCGCCGTATCGAAGTCCTGCACCCCCATGCTCATGCGGTTGAACCCCAGGGTGCGCAGGAAGCGTATGGTGTCAGGCTGCACCTCGCGGGGATCGATCTCGATGGAATATTCGCCGCTGTCGTCGTCCCGCAAGGTGAAATGGCGCCGGGTCTGCTCCATCAGCGCGGCCATCTGTGAGTGGCTGATGAAGGTCGGCGTCCCCCCGCCCCAATGCAGCTGATCCACGGTGCGCCGGGAATCGAACAAGGCGCCCTGCAGGGCAATCTCGCGATGCAGATCCTCGAGGTAGGGCTCGGCGTGGGCACGGTTCTTGGTGGCGATCTTGTTGCAGGCGCAGTAGAAGCACAGGGTATCGCAAAAGGGGATGTGGAAATACAGCGACAGGGGGCGCAGTTGCGGCTCCTCGTTGGTGGCCGCCGCACAGGCGCGGTATTGGGCCTCGCCGAAGCCCTCGTGGAACTGAACCGCCGTGGGATAGGAGGTATAGCGCGGCCCGCTCTTGTCATAGCGGCGAATCAGGTCGATGTCGAAGGCGATAGACTGGTCCATGGAGCTTCCCTGTGGCTGTTTGCCGTACATTATAGGGGGTTTCAGCCCCCGCTAGATAGCCCGATGTCCCGGCTATGGGCCAGCAGGTCTTCGGCGGTCAACAGAAACACCCCTTCGCCGCCATGCGCGAAGTCCAGCCACACAAAGGGCACCGTGGGCAGGCGCCGCTCCAGGGCGGCCTGGCTGGCCCCCACCTCCACCACCAGCAGGCCGCCGGCGCGCAGATGGCGCGGCGCCTCCCTGAGAATGCGCAGTGCGAACTCCAGCCCCTCATCGGCGGCCACCAGGCCCAGCTCCGGCTCATGGTGGTATTCCTGCGGCAGCTGCGCCATCTCCGCCTCGGCCACATAGGGTGGGTTGCTGACGATGATATCGTAGCGTTTCCCACCCAGGGCATGAAACAGATCGGAATGGACGGGACGGACACGCCCCATGAGGCCATGGCGTTGAATATTGTGGCGCGCCACCGCCAGGGCAGCACTGGAAATATCCACCGCATCCACCTCCGCCCCCGGAAAGGCATGGGCACAGGCAATGGCGATACAGCCGCTGCCGGTCCCCAGGTCGAGAATGCGCTGCACCTCATGGTCCCAAGCCAACCAGGGACTAAAACCCTGCTCGATGAGTTCCGCGATGGGTGAACGCGGAACCAGCACCCGCTCGTCGACGTAGAATTGCAGGCCGCAGAACCAGGCCTCGCGGGTCAGATAGGCCGCGGGCCGCCGTTCCTCGATACGCTGCCGGATCAACGCCTGCAACGCCTGCCCCTCCTCCTCCGTCAGTGCCGTGGCATAAACGGAAGCAGGCACCTCCGGCGGCAGACCCAGGGCATGCAGCGCCAGATAGGCCGCCTCGTCCAGCGCCTCTTCCATGCCATGGCCGTGAAACACACCCGCCTCATCGAGACGCGCCGCACCCCAGCGGATCCAGTCCTCCAGGGTGCGCAGAGCGGGCAGGGTCGTTGGTGTCTTCGTATCGCTCATGAGGTCATTCTATACCCAAGCGAGCACATGCTTCACAAAATGGTGGATTATGCGTTACTCATCCACCCTACGGGGGCAAATCCGGATATATAAAGCGGATATGCAGGGGGGAACTGCCCACCAAAGCGCTTGCCCATCCTACGGCCTAACGCATCAAGAATATGCTATCCTTGCCACCCTCTATAAATCTTTTAATCTTCCTGCGACTCCATCGATACACTTATGGCCCAATACATTTTCACCATGAACGGGGTGGGCAAGGTCGTCCCCCCGAAACGCACCATCCTCAAGGACATCTCCCTGTCTTTCTTTCCCGGCGCCAAGATCGGCGTGCTGGGACTGAACGGCTCCGGCAAATCCACCCTGCTGCGCATCATGGCCGGTGTCGACCAGGAATACGAGGGCGAGGCCCGGCCCCAGGCCGGTATCCGCATCGGCTATCTGCCCCAGGAACCCCAGCTCGACCCCGCCAAGGACGTGCGTGGCAACGTGGAGGAAGGGCTGTCCGAGATCAAGGAAGCCCAGCAACGCCTGGAGGAGATCTACGCCGCCTATGCCGAGCCCGACGCCGACTTCGACACCCTGGCGGCGGAACAGGGACGCCTGGAAAACATCATCCAGGCCGCCGACGCCCACAATCTGGAGCGCAAGCTGGAAGTGGCCGCCGATGCCCTGCGCCTGCCGCCGTGGGAGGCCGACGTCAGCAAGCTGTCCGGCGGTGAACGGCGCCGCGTGGCGCTCTGCAAGCTGCTGCTCTCGGGCCCCGACATGCTGCTGCTGGACGAGCCCACCAATCACCTGGACGCCGAATCCGTGGCCTGGCTGGAGCGCTTCCTGCACGACTTCCCGGGCACCGTGGTGGCCATCACCCATGACCGCTATTTCCTGGACAACGTGGCCGGCTGGATCCTGGAGTTGGACCGCGGCCACGGCATTCCCTGGGAGGGCAACTACTCTTCCTGGCTGGAGCAGAAGGAACAACGCCTGGAACTGGAGGAACGCCAGGAGAGCGCCCGCCAGCGTGCCATGAAGGCGGAGCTGGAATGGGTGCGCAGCAATCCCAAGGGGCGACACGCCAAGAGCAAGGCGCGCCTGGCCCGCTTCGAGGAGTTGAGCAAACAGGAAGTCCAGCAGCGCAACGAAACCCGGGAAATCTACATTCCCCCGGGGCCGCGCCTCGGCGATCTGGTGATCGAGGCCAAGGGCCTGCGCAAGGGCTTCGGTGAACGGCTGCTCATCGACGGCCTCGACTTCAGCCTGCCGCGCGGCGGCATCGTGGGCATCATCGGCCCCAACGGCGCGGGCAAGACCACCCTGTTCCGCATGATCACCGGCCAGGAACAGCCGGATGGCGGCGCGATCCGTATCGGCGAGACCGTGGAGATCGCCTGCGTCGACCAGAGCCGCGACAGCCTGGACGACGGCAAGACGGTGTGGGAGGAGATCTCAGATGGCCAGGACATCATCACCGTCGGCAAGTATGAAACCGCTTCACGCTCCTATTGCGCACGCTTCAACTTCAAGGGCTCGGACCAGCAGAAACGCATCGGCGAACTGTCCGGCGGGGAGCGCAACCGGGTCCACCTGGCCAAGCTGCTGAAGAGCGGCGGCAATGTCCTGCTCCTGGACGAACCCACCAACGACCTGGACGTGGAGACCCTACGCGCCCTGGAAGAGGCGCTGCTGGCCTTCCCCGGCTGCGCCGTGGTCATCTCCCATGACCGCTGGTTTCTGGACCGGGTCGCCACCCACATCCTGGCCTTCGAGGGCGACAGCCATGTGGAATGGTTCGAGGGCAACTACGCCGACTATGAAGCCGACCGCCACCGCCGCCTGGGCAACGACGCCGACCAGCCGCACCGCATCAAGTACAAGAAGCTGGCTTGATTCTGGTAATGAGTGATGAGTAATGGGTGATGCGCCTGAATAGAGCAGTGGAATCGCTCCACGCATCGCTCATCACACATCACTCATTACCATTCAAAATTCGCAGGCAAAGACCAGCGCATCCTCGCGCCCCTTGCGGGCCGGATAGTATCCCTTGCGCAACCCGATCTCATTGAAACCGAGGCTCTGATAGAGGCGGATGGCGCCTTCGTTGGAGGGCCGCACTTCCAGCAGGATGCAATCCACCCGGGCCTTGCGTGCCTCTTCCATGAGAAAGCGCAACAAGGCCCCGCCCAGGCCGCAGCGGCGGCGCTGGGGATGGATGCACAGATTGAGGATATGTGACTCGCCGGCGCCGATGGAGAGGATGCCATAACCGACGACCTCCTCCTCGCCCGCGACCACGTAACAGTGATAGCCAATACGCAGGCAGTCACGGAATATGCCCCGGGTCCAGGGGAACTCATAGGCCTGCTGCTCAATGGCCAACACCGCCGCCAAGTCCCTTTCCTCCATGTGGCGGAAGAAAAAAGCCTCCTCACCACAGTGTTGGCGGGCCCTACCCTGGTCGTCGGGGGAGATGCTCATGATGCTGTCTCGCGCTGCCTGAAAATGCGCAGGGCAAACTTGAGATCCTCCCATACCTTGCGCTTCTCCTTGGGCGAGCGCAGCAAATAGGCTGGATGGTAGGTGACCACCACGGGAATGCCCGTCTCGCCGTAGCTGTACAGGTGGCCGCGCATGGCGCCGATGCGGGTGTCGGTCTTGAGCAGATTCTGGGCGGCAATGCGCCCCACGGCGAGGATGATATCCGGCTGCAGCAGGGCCACCTGACGCTTCAGATAGGGCTCGCAGCTGGCCACCTCCTCGGGACGGGGATCGCGGTTGTTGGGCGGCCGGCACTTGAGGATGTTGGCGATATAGACCTCTTCACGCTTGAGGCCGATGGCCAGCAGCATTTCATTGAGCAGCTGCCCCGCGCGTCCCACGAAGGGCTCCCCCTGGCGGTCCTCTTCGGCCCCCGGCGCCTCGCCGATGATCAGCCAGCGGGCCTCGCGGCTGCCCACCCCGAACACCGTCTGGGTACGGCTCTTGTGCAGATCGCACCTGGTGCAGGCGGCGACACGCGCCTCCAGCGCCTCCCAGTCCAGGGAGGCGATGTCGGCATCTGGCATGGCAGAGGCGGCATCCGCTTGCTTCCCGGCACCGGCAGCTTCCCGACCACGCAACTCCCACACCGGAATCTCCATGGCCTCCAGGCATTGGCGCTGTCGTCGAGACAATCCCACTTCCCCGTTCCTCAGTCGTACAAGGGTGGGCACCGCCCACCGGATCTTTGGTATTTTCCAGGCCTCTTGGTGGGCAATGCCCACCCTGCGGAGCTCAACCCTCACCCCTCAAAATAATCACACCTGCGGGTGGGAGCGTTCCACCGCCTCCAGAATCTTGTTGAGGGCATTGATGTAGGCCTTGGCGGAGGCGATGACGATGTCGGTGTCGGCGCCCTGGCCGTTGACGATGCGCCCGCCTTTCTCCAGACGCACAGTCACCTCGCCCTGGGAATCGGTGCCGCTGGTGATGGCATTGACCGAGTAGAGCTGCAGTTCGGTGCCGCTGTTCACCAATGACTCGATGGCCTTGAAGGTCGCATCCACGGGACCGCTGCCCACCGCCGTCACCTGGTTCTCTTCGCCGTCGAACCATAAGGTCACCTCGGCCACTGGTCGTTCGCCGGTTTCGGAGCAGACCTTCAGGGACACCAGCTTGAGACGCTCGTTCTCGGCGGAGAGATTGGCGTCGGTCACCAGGGCCTGGAGATCCTCCTCATAGATTTCATGTTTCTTGTCGGCCAGTTCCTTGAAGCGGGCAAAGGCCTCGTTGAGTTCCTCTTCCGAGGCGAACACGATGCCCAGTTCCTTGAGGCGGGTGCGAAAGGCATTACGACCCGAATGCTTGCCCAGCACCATGCGGTTGGCGCTCCAACCCACATCCTCGGCGCGCATGATTTCGTAGGTCTCGCGGCTCTTCAGCACCCCGTCCTGGTGGATGCCCGATTCATGGGCAAAGGCATTGGCGCCCACGATGGCCTTGTTGGGCTGTACCGGGAAGCCGGTGATGCCGGACACCAGACGGCTGGTGGGCACGATCTGGGTAGTGTCCAGTTCACTGTCGCAGGGAAAGACATCCTGGCGTGTGCGCACCGCCATCACCACCTCTTCCAAGGCGGCATTGCCGGCCCGCTCACCCAGGCCATTGATGGTGCACTCCACCTGGCGCGCGCCGTTCATCACCGCCGCCAGGGAATTGGCCACCGCCAGCCCCAGATCATTGTGACAGTGCACCGAAAACACCGCCTGGCCCGAATTGGGTATGCGTTCACGCAATTCGTGTATCAGGCGGCCAAACTGTTCAGGCACGTTGTAACCCACGGTATCCGGGATATTGACAGTGCCGGCGCCGGCCTCGATCACCGCCTCCAACACCCGGCACAGGAAGTCGATGTCAGAACGGCCTGCATCTTCGGGGGAGAATTCCACGTCATCGGTATAGCGCCGCGCATGGCGCACTGCCTGCACCGCCTGCGCCAGTACCTGGTCGGGTTCCATGCGCAGCTTCATCTTCATGTGGATGGGAGAGGTGGCAATGAAGGTATGAATCCGCGAAGCGGCGGCATCCCGCAGGGCCTCGCCGGCACGGTCGATGTCACGCTCCAGGGCCCGCGCCAAGCCGCAGACCCGGCTTTCGCGCACCGCCCGCGCCACTGCCTGCACTGCCTCGAAATCACCGGGACTGGCGACGGGAAAACCCGCCTCGATGATATCCACCCGCATGCGCTCCAGGGCCTTGGCGATACGCACCTTCTCGTCGCGGGTCATGGAGGCGCCGGGGCTCTGCTCACCATCCCGCAAGGTGGTATCGAAAATAATGAGTTTTTCTTTCGTGTTCATGGACTGCTCCAATCTGATTTTTTCAGTGTAACCGACCTCTACGCTTACGACAAAACGGCAGGGCCTGCGCTATCGGGCGCCAGGGAAAACATCGGGATGAGAGGAGAAAGTGAATAAGCTGCCCTAGGGCAGCAGCAGACACGGCAGGGAAGCGGCAAAACCGGAGCGGTCTGCCGGGAATGGAAGCGCAATGTTCGCGGCCATGGTCATAAAAGACACTATAGACCAGCTGCGGGCAAATGCCAATATGGGGTGAGGGGTGAGGGGTGAGGGGTGAGGGGTGAGGG
>CAYRLE010000039.1:0-23257 GCA_964425105.1 uncultured Gammaproteobacteria bacterium
CAGCGACGCAGAGGAACACGAGACCACCACTTGAAGTTGCCGTTATCGCCGTGCAACCGGGTAGGGCAACCATCCATCGTGAATACCCGGGACGCCTGCGGGCTTGGCGCAGCGCCGAGGTGCGAGCGCGCGTCGAGGGCATCGTGGAGCAGCGCCTGTTCGACGAAGGCGCGCAAGTCGAGGCTGGCAGCACCCTGTTTCAGATCGAGGACAGCACCTACCGCGCGGCCTTGGAGGCTGCCCGTAGCGAGGCCGAGGTGGCGCGTCTGGAGGTGGAACGCAACCGCAGCCTGCTCGAGAAAAAACTGCTGGCACCCGACGTCCTGGACGCAGCCCGTGCGCGCTACCAGCAGGCCCTCGCGCAACTGGCACGGGCAAAGCAGGATCTCGACAATACGCGTGTCCCTGCTCCCATCACGGGCCGCATCGGCCGCTCCCGGGTCAGCGAAGGGACCCTGGTGGGCCACAGCGAGCCGACCCTGCTCGCCACCATCGAACAACTCGACCCCCTGTATGCCGACTTCACCCGCAGCGAGGCCGAACTGCTAGCCCTGAAAAACGCTCAGTTCAAACCCTCTGACAGTGGCGAGGTGCGCCTGGTGCTGAGTGATGGCAGCCTCTATCCCTACCCCGCGCAGATTCTGTTTACCGAACGCAAGGTAGACCCCGACAGCGGGACGGTGTTGGTGCGCGCCCGCCTGCCCAACCCGGATCATATCTTGCTGCCCGGCACTTTCGTGCGTATCCGCATGCCAGTGGCGCAAGTGTCTGCTGTGATGCGGGTTCCACAACGGGCGGTGCTGGCCGGCAGTGACGGATTGCAGGTCCTGGTGGTATCCCCCGCGGGCAAGGTCGTAGCAAAGGCCATCAGCACCGTCGGCATGGAGGGGATGGATTTCCTGGTCAGCAATGGGCTCGAGGCCGGGGAACAGGTCATCGTCGAGGGGCTGCAGAAGGCCCGTCCGGGCACCATCGTCAAGACGGTCCCCTGGCAGCTGCCGGTATCGGCGGCCAAGCCCCGCGGAGAGCGCTGAACAGTGTTACCGCGCTTCTTCATTGACCGCCCGGTCTTCGCCTGGGTCATCGCCATCCTGATCACCCTGGGCGGCATTCTGGCCCTGCGTACCCTGCCGGTTTCCCAGTATCCCACGGTGGCGCCGCCGGCCCTCGAGATCAGTGTCCGTTATCCCGGCGCCGCGGCTCAGGTGGTGGAACAGAGCGCCGTGGCACTGATCGAGCAGGAGATGAATGGCATCGATAACCTGCTCTACATGCAATCCAGTTCTCAGGTGAACAGCGGCACTATCACCCTCACCTTCCAGCCCGGCACCAACATCGACTTCGCGTCGGTGGAAGCGCAAAACCGCATCAAGCGGGTCGAGGCACGCCTGCCCGACGAAGTACGCCGCCTGGGTGTCACGGTGACCCGGGCCGGGCGCAACTTCATCATGGTGGTGGCACTGGCCTCGCCCGGTGGCCGCTTCAATAGCATCGATCTGGGCAGCTATGCCGCGGCCAGGGTGCTCGAGCCGTTACTGCGCGTGACTGGGGTCGGCGAGGTGTTGCTGTTCGGCAGCGAGTATTCGATGCGTATCTGGCTGCGCCCGGATCGACTCGAGGCCTTCCGGCTGTCAGCGGGCGAAGTGGCTGCCGCAGTACGGGCGCAGAATACCCTTCTGCCTCTCGGCGAGATTGGACAGTTGCCGGCCAGGCCCGGGCAGGAACTGAACGCCGTCATCACCACGCAGGGGCGTCTCACCAGTGTAGAGGAATTCGGCAACATCGTCATTCGTGTCACAGCAGATGGCGCCATCGTGCGCCTCAAGGACGTGGCCCGGGTGGAACTGGGCGCGGACGACTATTCTCACGGCGCACGCCTCAACGGCCAGCCCATCGCCGGCATGGCGGTCCGCACTACGCCGGGGGCCAACGCCCTGGCCACCGCCGAGGGTGTGCGGGCCCGCATGGCCGAACTGTCCCGCTACTTCCCCCAGGGCATGGAGTGGCTGATCCCCTACGACACCACCCGCTTCATCGAACTGTCTATCGACGAAGTGGTCAAGACCCTGTTCGAAGCGGCCGGACTAGTGGTGCTGGTGATGTTCCTGTTCCTCGGCAACTGGCGCACCACCCTGATCCCTGCCATCGTGGTGCCGGTCTCCCTGCTGGGCGGCATGATCGGGCTCTATGCCTTCGGCTTCTCCATCAACGTCCTCACCCTGTTCGCCATGGTGCTGGCCATCGGCATCGTGGTGGACGACGCCATCGTGGTGGTGGAAAACGTGGAGCGTATCCTGCGCACCGAGGGTCTGCCGCCACGTGAGGCAACCCGCCGCGCCATGGGCCAGATCACCGGAGCGATCATCGCCATATCGCTGGTGCTCTCAGCGGTATTCGTGCCCATGGCGTTCTTCGGCGGCTCCACCGGCGCCATCTACCGCCAGTTCGCGGTGACCCTCGTGGTCACCATGGCCTTCTCCGCCCTGCTCGCACTGACCCTGAGCCCTGCGCTGTGCGCGAGCCTGCTACGCCATGATCCGGGCAAATACAAAAAGGGATTTCACGCCGCCTTCGCGCGCTTCTTCGGCAAGTTTACCAGCGGCTATGTGGGCACGGTCGCCTATGCCGTGCGCCGCATCGGACGGCTGCTGCTGATCTATGCTGTCATCGTCATCACTGCTGGCTGGCTATACAGCCGCCTCCCTGGCAGCTTCCTGCCGGCGGAGGATCAGGGCTATCTCATCAGCGCCATCCAGTTGCCACCCGGCGCAACACGGGAGCGCACCCAGCGGGTGCTTGAATCGGTCGAGCAGTATTTTCTGAAACAGCCCCAGGTGGATAAAGTGATCGGTGTACTGGGCTTCTCCTTCTTCGGGCGTGGCCAGAACATGGCCATCACCTTCGTGCGCCTCAAGGACTGGGATGAGCGGCCTGGGCGGCAGAACAGCGCCCAGGCCCTGGCGCGCCGGGCCAACATGGCCTTCTTCCGCATCAAGCAGGCGCTGATCTTCGCCATCAACCCCCCGGCCATTCCAGAGCTGGCCTCGGCCGGTGGCTTCGATTTTCGTCTCCAGGACCGCAGCGGAGTGGGGCGCGAAAAACTGCTCGCGGCGCGCAATCAGGTACTGGGCATGGCGCGGGCGGATCCCCGTCTGGCCAATGTCCGCCCAGAGGGCCAGGAACCGGGACCCCAACTCTATCTCGACGTCGACCGCGACAAAGCGCAGACCCTGGGCATCTCGATGACGGAACTGAACGATACCCTGCGTTCCCTGCTCGGCGTCGCCTACATCAATGATTTCATCCGCCAGGGCCGGGTGTTGCGCGTGCAGATGCAGGCCGATCCCAGCACCCACCGCAGCGTCGAGGAACTGCTGCGCTTGCCAATACGTGGCACTGGTGGACAGATGGTGCGACTGGAGGAAGTGGCACACACCCGCTGGGTGGCGGGCTCGCCCAAGCTGGACCGCTATAACGGCTTGGCGGCGATGAAAATCTCCGGCGGCAGTGCCCCGGGGGTGAGCAGTGGCGAGGCCATTGCCGCCATGGAGACAATCGCCGGCAAGCTGCCTCCGGGCATCGGCTTCGAATGGTCGGGCGTCTCGCTCGAGGAAAAAATCTCCGGACGACAGGCACCGTTGCTGTTCGCGGTCTCGCTGCTGGTGGTATTCCTGACCCTGTCAGCCCTCTACGAGAGTTGGTCCATCCCCCTGGCGGTGATGCTGGCGGTGCCCCTGGGTGTGTTCGGTGCCGTCGCTGCAGTAGAACTGCGCGGCCTGCCAAATGATGTCTATTTCAAGGTCGGCCTCATCGCCATCATCGGCCTGTCCTCCAAGAACGCCATCCTCATCGTCGAGTTCGCCCGCCGCCTGGAGGACCAGGGTCGCGCGCGCCTGGCGGCGATTCTCGAGGCCTCGCGGCTGCGCCTGCGCCCCATCCTCATGACCTCCATCGCCTTCATCGCCGGGGTCACACCTCTGGCCATCTCCAGCGGTGCCGGTGCCGAAAGCCGCCACGCCATCGGCACCGGCGTCATCGGAGGTATGCTGACAGCAACCGTATTCGCCATCTTTCTGGTGCCGGTGTGCTACACCATCGTACGACGCCTGTTCCCGGGCCATGGGCGTGCTCACCCAGAAAGTGAGAATGAATAAACCTAGCGAAACACCCAGCGGGCGCCACGTCTGCACATACCCCGGCCAGCCACTAAGACGATGGGGGCTTCAGTCGTTTGCCGGGCAGGCCATACCAGAGAAACAGCGCCAACAGCAACAGGCCCAGTTGCAGCAGCAGCCCCTGCAGGTTGGGGTAAATGCCCAACAGATCGATGCGTGGGAAATGCACCGGGCTCACTGGGATATAACCCGCTTCCTGCAACGCCGCCACCCCCTTGCCAGCGAATACCACTGCCAGCACGAACATCAGCACACCGGTAAAACTGAAGAACTGACGTAAGGGCAGGCGCGCGCTGTAGCGCATAATTATCCAGGCCAGCACCATCAACACAGCGATGCCGGTGCCGAAACCACTGAGCGCCATGCTCTTGCCGGCCGTGTCGGTCTGCATCCAGAGGGCCTGGTAGAAGAGGATGGTTTCGAACACTTCGCGGTACACGGCGATGAACGACAAGCCGGCCAAGCCCCACAGCACGCCGGCACTCAAGGCGCGGCGTACGCTGTTCTCGATAAACTGCTTCCACTGCGCCGCATTGCTCTTGTCGTGCAGCCAGAAACCGACAGAGAACAGCACCGCGGCGGCCAGCAGGGCCGCTACCCCTTCGGTGATCTCGCGGCTGGCGCCGCTGATGTCGATCAGTGATTGCGATGCCAGCCAGGTTAGAAAACCTACCACCAAGGCCCCTAGCCAGCCATAGTGCAGATAACGCATGTTGTTACGGTGTTCGGTCTTGACCAGAAATGCGGCCAATGCAGCCACCACCAGCAGCGCCTCGAGCCCCTCGCGCACCAGGATGAAAAAGGCGCTGGTAAAGGCGGCGGCGCCGGACAGGCTGCGCTGTTGCAGGCGCTGCGCTGCGCTATCGAGCATGCCCTTGATCTCTATCACCTGGGCCTCCAGCGCCGCCACCGACATGCCTTTGCGGATACCGCTGCGCAAACCGATCATGGCGTGCTCGATGGCCAGGCGCAGCTCGGCATCGATGGCGTTGAGCCCCTGTTCAACCAACTCGAATCCGCCGAGATAGGCTTCCACCGCCAATCGATAGGCGCGCTTGCCGTCCCCATGGCGGTACGCCGCCACCACATCGTCGAGGCGGTGGCGGGAAAACTGCAAGGGTGACTGTAAATCGAACAGGGCCTCGGGGTGGGTGCGCAGATAGGCCATCAAGTGGCCACCGGCCACGCCAAAGTCCTTGTCAGCCTCGGCCGGGGTGGTGACCGTCAGTTTCTGTACTTTCAACAGTGGACCGAGGGCCGGGTCTGACAGCAGGGCCTTGGCTTCAGCCGCCGGGACATCCTCCGCCGCCAGTCCGCCGACATAGAATGCCAGCGCCCAGCGCTCTTCGTCCGGCAGGTCCCGATAGGATTTCATGGCGGTGCCGGCAACACCCTGAGTGATGGTGTTGTACAGGCCATACAGGGTACGTTGCGCGTAGCGCTCCCGATCCAGGAAATTGATCGGCGGCGGTTCGATAGCGGCGGCCAGCGGCCCCTTGCCATCGCCGCTGGCACCGTGACAACCGGCACAATGCTCCGTATAGAGCTCAGCTCCACGGCGGCGGTCGGGAACCCGGCGCGGAATGACAGTGACCTTGTAGCCATCGATGACTGCCTGACGCATGGCCGCGGTCAGCGCGCCGATCTCGGCGCGCGGCGCCTTGACGGCGACCTGCTCGGCCAACCGGCTGGACTGCTGCTGCAGGCGCTGCTTGGCCTCGCCCGGGGGCAAATCGCGCGCCTGACGCACGATGGCAGCGGCAAAGTCGCGCATCTCCTCGTATTCAGTAGGATTAATGACCTCACCGTTGGCCACCGCCCCGCCATAGTCGACCCCGAGGTAATCGATCAGTTGCAGCATTTGCTGAATATCAGCAGCGCGCGCCAGGTTGGAGGCAAGGATCAAGGTCAGAAATGCCATTAAACGTAACATAGCTCCACAGCCCGCATTGAAAAGAAGCTAAAGTATAATGATTCTCATTTGTCTTGTAAATCGCCTTGTATTCCAAGGGTGTTTATCCGCAACATACTGGCAGACAATAAGCGCGCAGGCGGATAAACGAGGCCCACAGGTAGCGGATCCTCACACCTTGCGAATACCCGATTTCGCTGGCAAGGGCATGTTTGGCAAGCTCATCGGCTATCCCCGGGCGGGGCTGGTGTTCGTGGACTTTTCCCCCGCCTCCATCTGCTCCAGCGCCAGCGCCAGGCACAGCACCAGTAGCGGGTCGGTGATCTCGGGGGTATGGCCGGCAACATAGACCTGCGCCACTTCGATGAAAGCGGTAACGGCGAGGGCAAGGGCGATGGCGATCACCGTCCTTACACCCTGCCGCCGGGCCAGCCACAACAGGCTGCCATAGAGGAAGATCTTCTCGAACAAGGCGATGATGTTGAACAACATGGCGCCGCCCAGAAAACCATAGAAGGGCTGCCAGTGGAATGCTGCCGGCGTGGTACGCAGTTCGAAGGGTGCCAAGCCGGCTACCAGCAGGGAAACGAGCAGCAACAGCGCCAGCACACCACTGGCGGCGGGCAGGCGCCGTAGCAGGTGCCACGTCCACAGTCCCAGCACTGCACCCAGTACGTTGGCGAGGCTCACGTTGTTGTCGACGATGATCACTTCCAGCAGAAACAGCCCCCCCGCCACTGCCAGCAGCCAGCGCAGGGTATGGCGGCCGTACCACAGCGCCGTCCACAACGCCGCCACCACTGCCCAGCTGATGGTGTTGCGCAACAGGTCCGTGCCGGACAAGCGCGGATGGAGCAGCAGGGGCTTGAGGCTGTCTTTGATCTCCTGCCAGTCCAGGCTGGGCACGAAGGGCAGCAGACGGTAGCACAGCCAGGCCCCCAGCAACATCAGCACGAATCCCTGGCTGCGCCGGTAATGACGCGCAAGAAAGGGAATCTGCCTCAGGGGCAGCGCCGCCAGGACAGCACCCAACCCCGCCCCTGCCAGGTTCCATGCCACATCCAGCAGATTGGCATCGCGGCTGGGCAGATAGAGTTGCAGCAGCTGCAGGCCGGTGCCCAGCAGCAGCGCCAGGCCGGCCAGCCACAGGCGCCGCCCCCAGGCCAGCACGCCGAAATAACCAAAGGGCAAAAAGAGTACGATGTTGCTCAGCACATCGCTGCGAATGGTGCGTCCATGCCAGCTGTTCAATAGCAGTTCCCAGTCACCCGCTGCCATGTTCCGGAAATCGAAGGGATAGAGGGACCCATAGGCAATGAGGACACAGACCAGCAGAAACACACTTCTCATGGCAGGCGCCAGACCATCTGTTGTGCAGCGGCTGCGGGTGGCACAATAAACGGAGGCCGTCTTTTTTCAGGCTCGATAACTATCATCCACCAGCAACAATATATGCTTTCCCTCTGCAGGGCAAAACTCCCGCCCTGCCACGCCATGACTTGCTGAAGGAGATGGTATAGTCTTGGAGACATGATCCGCCAGTCTTTCCGTTTTTTTACCGTCCGCCTCCTGCTCCCCCTTCTGTTGCTATTGCTGAACAGCGGCTGCCGCAACGAGGCGCCACCGGCCCCGGTCATCCGTCCCGTGCTCACCGAGGAGGTGAAGGTTCAGCCCTACTGGCAGGAGGCCATCTATGCCGGCGAGGTGCGGGCGCGCCATGAAACCGCCCTCGGCTTCCGCATCGGCGGCAAGATCATCGAGCGTTACGTGGACGTGGGCGACGAGGTGGCGGCGGGGGCCTTGCTGGCGAAGCTGGACCCCCAGGACTATCAGCTGCGGCTGCTGGAGGCGGAAGCCGAACTGGCGGCAGCACAGGCGGTGAGCCGCAAGGCGGCCGCCGACCTGGAACGCTATGCCACCCTGCTGGAGAGGAAGCTGATCAGCAAGTCCGATTACCAGGATTTTGCCAATGCCTATGATGTGGCCAGAGCGCGCCTGCGCCAGGCCGAGGCCCAGCTGGAGGTGACCCGCAACCTAGCCGGCTACACCCTGTTGCGCGCCGACCAGGCGGGGGTGATCACCGCCACCGAGGCAGAGGCCGGCCAAGTGGTGGCGGCTGGCCAGACCGTGCTGCGCCTTGCCTATGCGGGGGAAAAGGATGTGGTAATCTCCATTCCGGAAAACCGTCTCGAGGATCTGCGCCAGGCCGACGATATACGCATCACCCTGTGGGCCGACCCCGATGCCCGCTACCGCGGCGAGGTGCGGGAAATCTCGCCCGGTGCCGATCCCGTGACCCGCACCTACAGGGTCAAGGTGAGCCTGCTGCAAGCCGCCCCCAGTGTCCAGCTGGGCATGACCGCTACCGTCACGGTGCGCCGCAGGATGGCCGGGGAAGTGGCGCGCCTGCCCCTCTCTGCCCTCTACCTGCGCACCCAGGGGCAGCCAGCAGTGTGGCTGTTCACCGCCGACACCGGCACCACCGGCACGGTGGCCCTGGTGCCAGTGGCGGTGGCCGAGTACCGCCGCGAAGCGGTGCTGATCCGCCGCGGCCTGGAGACCGGCCAGCGAGTGGTGACTGCCGGGGTGCACAAGCTGCACGAAGGCCAGCGGGTACGCCTCATGGAATCCGCCGCCAGCGACAGCCCGCAGGAATAAGCGCGCCATGGTACCCGTGATCACGAGGCACACCCCCTAGCACACCATGAGCCGCTTCAATCTCTCCGCCTGGGCCTTGCGCCACCCCTCCCTGGTGAGCTACCTCATGCTCTCCCTGTTTCTGAGCGGCGCTCTGGCCTATGTCAATCTGGGGCAGGCGGAAGATCCCGAGTTCACCATCAAAACCATGGCGGTGCGCACCCTGTGGCCCGGCGCCACCGCCCGCGAAGTGGAACAGCTGGTCACCGACCGACTGGAAAAAAAACTGCAGGAAACGCCTTGGCTGGACTATCTGTCCAGCTATTCCAAGGCCGGGGAGTCCATGATCTTCGTCAATCTCAAGGACTACACCCCGCCGCCTGAGGTGCCTGCCGCCTGGTACCAGGTGCGCAAGAAGCTGGACGACATCCGCCACACCCTGCCGGCGGGAGTCCGGGGCCCCTTTCCCAACGACGAGTTCGGCGACACCTTCGGCATCATCTACGCCTTCAGCGAAGACGGCATCGGCTATGCCCGGCTGCGCGACTATGTGGACCAGGTGCGCCAGGAACTGCTGGCTGTGAAGGACGTGTCCAAGGTGGACCTGATCGGGGTGCAGGAGGAGAAGATCTACATCGAACTGTCCAACGTCAAGCTCGCCAAGCTGGGGTTGAATCCGGTGTTGATCTTCGACACCCTGAGCCAGCAGAACTACCTCACGCCCGCCGGCATCGTGGAGACCGACAGCGACCGCATCCATCTGCGGGTCAGCGGCATCGACTCGGTGACGGCGATCCGCAATCTGGGCATCCGCGCCAATGGGCGCCTGTTCCGGCTCGGCGATATCGCGCGCATCTACCGCGACTATGTGGACCCGCCAAGCTTCAAGATGCGCTTCATGGGCGAAGAGGTCATCGGCCTGGCAGTGAGCATGGCCAAGGGCGGCAAGGTGCTGGCCCTGGGCCAGGCGCTGGACCAGGCCATGGCGCGCATCGAACAGGACTTGCCCATCGGCATCGATGTCCACAAGGTGGCCGATCAGCCGGCCATCGTGAAGCGCTCGGTCAACGAGTTTCTCAAGGTGCTGGCCGAGGCGGTGGGCATCGTCCTGCTGGTGAGCATCCTCAGCCTGGGGCTGCGCACCGCCTTCGTGGTGGCGCTCTCCATTCCCCTGGTACTGGCGGTCACCTTCCTCGGCATGCAGCTGGCCGGCATCGACCTGCAGCGCATTTCCCTGGGGGCGCTGATCATCGCCCTGGGACTGCTGGTGGACGATGCCATGATCGCGGTGGAGATGATGGCCATCAAGATGGAACAGGGCTGGGACCGTTTCAAGGCCGCCGCCTTCGCGTATAGCAGCACCGCCTTTCCCATGCTCACCGGCACCCTCATCACCGTGGCCGGCTTCCTGCCGGTGTTTCTCGCCAAGTCCTCGGCCAGCGAATACACCGGTTCTATCTTTGTGGTGGTGGGCATCTCGCTGCTGGTCTCCTGGCTGGTGGCGGTGTTGTTCATTCCCTTCCTGGGATTCCGCCTGCTGCCCGCACCGCGCCAGTCCCACGGACGGGGCGCTGTCTACCAGCGTCCCTTCTATGCCCGCTTCCGCCGTCTGGTCGCTTGGTGCGTGGAGCACCGCGGTACGGTGATCCTGGTGACGGTGCTGAGCTTTGCCGCCGCCCTCGGCGCCTTACGCCATGTGGACAACCAGTTCTTTCCCAGTTCCAACCGCAATGAACTGCTGGTGGACCTGTGGCTGCCCCAGGGCGCCTCTTTCCAGGCCAGCGAGCGCCAGGCCAAGAAGCTGGAAGTCCTGTTGCAGGATGATCCCAACATCGTCAATTACGTGGCCTATGTGGGCGGCGGCGCGCCGCGCTTCTACCTGCCCCTGGCCCAGGAACTGCAGCACAGCAATCTCACCCAGTTCGTCATCATGACCCGTGACAACCAGGCCCGCGAGACCGTGCGCGAGCGCCTGCTGGAGCGTTTCCGGGAGGACTTTCCCGAAGTGCGCGGCCGCGTCCAGCGCCTGGAGAACGGCCCCCCCATCGGCTACCCCCTGCAGGTGCGCGTCAGCGGCGGCGATGGTGATCATGCGCGGCTGCGGCGCATCGCGGAAGAGGTGGCGACGGTGATGCGCGCCAATCCCTATACCGACAACGTCCATTTCGACTGGAATGAACTGGACAAGGTGATCCGCCTGGACATCGACCAGGACAAGGCGCGGGTGATGGGCATCAGTTCCCAGGAACTGGCCATCGTGCTCAACTCCATTCTCAACGGCTACAGCATCACCCGCTTCCGCGAGCACAACCGGCTCATCGAGGTGCTGGCGCGGGCCGAAGCGGGAGAACGGCTGGCATTGGAGAACCTGGCCGACATCAGCATCCCTGCCGCCGGCGGGCGCTTCGTGCCCCTCAGCCAGCTGGCCACGCTGCGTTACGGGCTCGAGGAGGGCCTGATCTGGCGCCGCGACCGTTTTCCCACCATCACCGTGCGTGCCGATGTCAATGGCGATCTGCCGGCGCCCGCCGTGATGGCACAGATCGATCCCCAGCTGGCTGGCATCCGCGCCGCCGTGGCGCCGGACTACCATATCGCCATCGGCGGCACGGTAGGCGAGAGCGCCAAGGGGGAACGGGCCATTGCCGCCGTGCTGCCGCTGGTGATGCTGGCGGTGCTGACCCTGCTGATGATTCAGCTGCAGAGCATGCAGCGCGCCATTCTGGTGATTCTTACCGCCCCCCTGGGACTGATCGGGGTGGTACTCGCCCTGCTGGCATTCGATGCCCCTTATGGCTTCGTCGCCAACCTCGGCGTCATCGCCCTGTTTGGCATGATCATGCGCAACTCGGTGATCCTGGTGGACCAGATCGAACAGGACCGCCGTGCCGGCAGCGATCTGCGCGAAGCCATCATCGAGGCCACGGTGCGCCGCCTGCGGCCCATCGCCCTGACCGCCGCCGCCGCGGTCCTGGCCATGATCCCCCTCACCCGCAGCACCTTCTGGGGCCCCATGGCCATGGCCATCATGGGCGGCCTCATCATCGCCACCCTGCTGACCCTGCTGTTCCTGCCGGCCCTCTATGCCGCCTGGTTCAGGGCCGACAGGCGCGGCCGGCAGCCTGACATGGCAGAGGAGACATGACATGAAAGAACCCGTCATCGCCCAACGCAAACCGCGCGCCGTGGAACTGGCAGCCGGACGGCAATACTACTGGTGCGCCTGCGGCCGTTCCCGCAACCAGCCCTTCTGTGACGGCTCCCACCGTGGCAGCGGCTTTGAACCCCTGGCCTTCCGGGCGCAGACCGACGGCCAGGCCCTGCTGTGCCTCTGCAAACATACCGCCAAGCCGCCCTACTGCGACGGCAGCCATGCCCAGCTGTCTGTGCAGCTCCCAGCGGCGGCAATGCCTGGCGTGCGCGCCACGCCTGAGGAGCCTACCCTGGAGCGCATTCACAGACTGGCCCGCCAGGGTCTGAGCGACACGGGTCCCCATGGCGAAATGACGGCCATGGGCGTGCCGCGCACCACCCTGCCCCAGTGGGACGACATCCAGATCCTCCCCGCCCAGCTGGCCACGCGCCCCCTGGCTGAGGACGCCCCGGTGGGCAGCGAAGTGGTGATCGGCCCGCGCGCGGCACGCCCGCTGGTCCTGCGCACGCCCCTGCTGATCACGGACATGAGCTTTGGCGCCCTGTCCCGGGAGGCCAAGCTGGCCCTGGCCCGCGGCGCCGAACTGGCCGGCACCGGCATCTGTTCCGGCGAGGGCGGCATGCTGCCCGCGGAACAGGCGGCCAACTCGCGCTATCTCTACGAGTTGGCCCCGGCCATGTTCGGCTACCGGGAAGAACTCATGAGCAAGGTCCAGGCCTTTCACTTCAAGGCCGGCCAGGCGGCCAAGACCGGCACCGGCGGCCATCTGCCAGGCGCCAAGGTCAGCGCAGAAGTGGCGCGCCTGCGGGGCATCGCTCCCGGCGAGGACGCCGTCTCCCCGGCGGCCTTCGCCGAGCTGAAGACGGTAGCGGACTTCCGGGCCTTCGCCGGGCGGGTGCGCGCCCTGTCGGGAGGTATTCCCATCGGCATGAAACTGTCCGCCAACCACATCGAACAGGACATCGACTTCGCCCTGGCCGTCGGTGTGGACTACCTCATCCTGGACGGCCGCGGCGGCGGCAGCGGCGCCGCCCCGCGCCTGTTCCGCGACCATATCTCGGTGCCCACCATCCCCGCCCTGGCCCGGGCACGGCGTCACTTGGAGCGCACCGGCCACCATGACATCACCCTCATCATCACCGGCGGCCTGCGCCTGCCGGAGGACTTCATCAAGGCCCTTGCCCTGGGGGCCGATGCCATCGCCCTGGGCAATGCTGCCCTGCAGGCCATCGGCTGCATCGCCGCGCGCATCTGTCACAGCAACCTGTGCCCTGCCGGCATCACCACCCAGGATCCCGGGCTGCGCGCCCGCCTGGACATCAGCGACAGCGCTCAACGCCTGCAGCGCTTCCTCGACGCATCGACAACGCTGATGAAGGTGATGGCGCGCGCCTGCGGCCATAGCCACCTCGGGCAGTTCGGCTGCCAGGACATCACCAGCTGGAAAAAAGAAATGGCCGAACTGGCCGGCATCCACTTTGCAGGCACTGCGAAGACCTGAGAGGGGATCGCGAGGGAGCAGGAGCAGGCCCGGAAATGACAAAGCCCCCGCAGCGAGCCTGCTGCGGGGGCTTTGCAAGAGCTTGGCCCGACAGTGCCTGGCGCACGCTCAGTCGTTGACTTCCTTCATGCTGAGGCGGATGCGGCCCTGCTTGTCGATCTCCAGCACCTTGACCCTGACGATGTCGCCTTCCGATAACTTGTCGCTGACATTCTCCACGCGCTCCTCGGAGATCTGGGAGATATGCACCAGGCCATCCTTGCCGGGCAGGATGGTGACGAAGGCCCCGAAGTCCATGAGCTTGGCGACCCGCCCCTCATAGATCGAGCCCACTTCCACATCGGCGGTGAGCTGCTTGATGCGGCGCACGGCCTCCTGCCCGGCCTCGTTGTCCACGGAGGCGATCTTGATGGTGCCATCGTCCGCGATGTCGATGCTGGCACCGGTCTCCTCGGTGAGGGCGCGGATGGTGGCGCCGCCCTTGCCGATCACGTCGCGGATCTTCTCCGGGTTGATCTTGATGGTGACGATGCGCGGGGCATGCTCGGAGATGTCGCTGCGCGGCTGGGAGATCACCGCATTCATGGTCTCCAGGATATGCATGCGCCCCGCATTGGCCTGCTCCAGGGCCACCGCCATGATGTCACGGGTGATGCCGTCGATCTTGATGTCCATCTGCAGCGCCGTAACGCCGTTGTTGGTGCCCGCCACCTTGAAGTCCATGTCGCCGAGATGATCCTCGTCGCCCAGGATATCGGTCAGCACCGTGCTGCGCTCCCCTTCCTTGATGAGGCCCATGGCGATACCCGCCACCGGCGCCTTGATGGGCACCCCGGCATCCATCAGGGAAAGGCTGGCGCCGCATACCGTGGCCATGGAACTGGAACCGTTGGACTCGGTGATTTCGGAGACCACGCGGATCACATAGGGAAAGGCATCCAGATCCGGCAGCACGGCGGCGATGCCGCGCTTGGCCAGGCGCCCGTGGCCGATCTCGCGGCGCTTGGGACTGCCCACGAAGCCCGTCTCACCGACGCAATAGGGCGGGAAGTTGTAATGCAGCATGAAGGGTTCCTTGCGTTCCCCTTCGATGGCGTCGATCACCTGGGCGTCGCGTCCGGTGCCCAAGGTGGTGGCCACCAGGGCCTGGGTTTCGCCGCGGGTGAACAGCGCCGAACCATGGGCCCGGGGCAACACGCCGACGCGGATATTGATGGGCCGCACAGTACGGTTGTCGCGGCCATCGATGCGTGGCTCACCCGACAGCACACGCTCGCGCACGATGGTCTTCTCCAGCTTCTCCACGGCACCGCGGATCTCGTCTGCGGACCAGCGCGGCGACTCACCGCCGCCCAGCTGCTCGGCAATGGCCGCGCGGATCTCCGCCAGGCGATCCTGGCGGGCCATTTTCTCCTGAATCTGGTAGGCGACGGCAATGTCCGCCTTGGCGGACTGTTCCACAGCGGCCTTCAGCTCCTCGTCCTCCGCCGGCGCCTGCCACTCCCAGGGTGTGACGCCCGCTTCCCGGACCAGTTCATCGATGGCATCGATGACCACCTGCTGCTGCTGGTGGCCGAACAGCACGGCATCCAGCATCACTTCTTCCGGCAGTTCCTTGGCTTCCGACTCCACCATCAGCACGGCATTGGCGGTACCGGCCACCACCAGGTCCAGCTGGGAACCCTCCAGCTGGCTGAGGGTGGGATTGAGCAGGTAACGGCCGTCCTTGTAGCCCACCCGCGCGGCGCCGATGGGGCCGTTGAAGGGAATGCCGGAAATGGCCAGGGCAGCGGAGGAACCGATGATCGCCGGAATATCGGGATCGATCTCCTTGTCCAGGGAGACCACCGTGGCGATGATCTGGACTTCGTTGGTAAAACCCTTGGGGAACAGGGGACGCAGGGGCCGGTCGATGAGCCGGGAGGTCAGGGTTTCCTTCTCCGAGGGACGCCCCTCGCGCTTGAAGAAACCGCCCGGGATCTTGCCCGCCGAATAGGTGCGCTCCTGGTAGTTGACCGTCAGGGGAAAGAAATCGCGGCCTTCCACCGCCTCTTTCTGACCGACTACGGTCACCAGCACGACGGTGTCGCCCATGCTGACCAGAACGGCGCCTGTCGCCTGTCGGGCGATCTCGCCGGTTTCCAGGGAAACGCTGTGATCGCCGTATTGAAATACCTTTTTAATGGGTGTCACTGTGAATTCCTTAAACGATGGCTGATGAACAGGACCTTCGGCAGGGCGGCAAACAGCGGCGCCGGCAGCCTGGCAATGAATGAAGAGGCCCCTGCGAACGCTGCATTGCAGTGAGAACTACTTGCGCAGACCAAGACGCGCAATCAGGTCCTGATAGCGGGACAGATCCTGTTTGCGGAGATAGCTGAGGAGTTTTCTACGATTGCTGACCATCTTCAACAGTCCCTGACGGGAGTGGAAATCATGCTTGTGTTCCTTGAAGTGCTGGGACAGCTGATCGATGCGCGCAGAAAGCAGCGCCACCTGGACCTCAGGGGAGCCGGTATCGCCCTCGGAACGCTGGTATTGCTTGACCACGTCTGCGGTTACTTGTGTGTCTAGTGCCATAGTTGTTACCTACCTGCCTTAGTCTACTGTCTGTCGTTTGTCTAACCAGAAAAATGAGCGCATATTTTATCCGTTAACCATCTTAATATACAAGCAAATATTTGCGGCCTGCGGCCTCAGCGGTTCATCAGCCGCTTGGGCGCCACCCGGCCATCGTCCAGAATGTGGCCGATGCCCAGAAAGTGATCATCTCCGCCATAGATGCATACGAAACCATGGGTCGGCGCATGGGGGACGAATACCGCTTGTCCCTGCTGGAGAAAATAGGCCACGTCGCTGGACAGGCGCACATCAGGCCAGTGACGCAGGGCGCTTTCAATGGACAGCAGATGGCGCTCCAGTCCCTGGGGGCCCTCCTCCCGGGCCATAAGCTCCAGTGCCTCCAGGGTCACCATCTCAGCCATATCGAAGCTGCCCACACCGCTGCGCCGCAGAGCGATGACATGGCCGCCGCAGCCCAATTCGGCGCCGATATCTTCTGCCAGGGTGCGGATGTAGGTGCCCTTGGAACAATGGACGTGGATCTCCAGACACTCCTCACGTATGCCCAGCAGCCGCAACTCGTGGATCCGCACGCTGCGTGGTTCACGTTCCACCACGATGCCCTGATGGGCCAGCTTGTAGAGAGGCTGCCCGTTGCGCTTGATGGCCGAGTGCATGGGTGGCACCTGTTGAATGGCGCCACGGAACTTGTCCAGCACCTGCTCCAGTGCCGCCTCCGTGAGCGCCGGCACTGGCCGGGTCTCCAGCACCTCGCCCTCGGCATCGCCGGTGGTGGTAGTGATCCCCAGGCGCACCACCACCTCATAGGTCTTGTCGGCCTCCAGCAGAAAACCGGAGATCTTGGTGGCCTCCCCCAGGCAGAGGGGCAGCATACCGGTGGCCAGCGGATCCAGGCTGCCGGTATGGCCGGCCTTGCGGGCCTGCAACAGGCGTTTCACGGTTTGCAGGGCGGCATTGGAAGTAATACCGGCCGGCTTATCCAACAGCAGGATACCGTTGACGGCCCGCCCTGTATGACTGCGACGTCGGCGTTTCATGATGGTTTCAAGAGCCCTTTGCTTGTTTGTCGTCGTGGACCGCCTTCTCGATGAGGGCACTCAACTCGGCGCCCTGCCTGATGGAGCGGTCATAATGAAATTTCAGGCGGGGAATAATGCGCAACACCAGGCGGCGGCCCAGTTCACGGCGCAGGAAGTTCGCCGCACGGTTGAGCACGGCGACGGTCTCTTCGATCTTGTCCTCGCCGCCCAGCACGGTGACATAGACCTTGGCGTGCGCCAGGTCGGAGGAGACCTCCACGTCTGACACGGTCACCATACCGAGGCGCGGGTCCTTGACCTCCTGCTGAATCAGGATGGCGAGTTCCCGGCGCAGCTGTTCGGCGACGCGGACGGTGCGGCTGTATTCTCTGGCCATAGGTAGGTAGTGTGCGATGACAGGGTGCGCTGCTTACAGCTGGCGCTTGACCTCGACCCGCTCGAAGACCTCGATCTGGTCGCCGACCTTGACGTCATTGTAGTTCTTGACGCCGATACCACATTCGGTGCCGGCCTTCACTTCGTTGACGTCATCCTTGAATCGGCGCAGCGATTCCAGTTCGCCCTCGTAGATCACCACGTTGTCGCGCAGCACGCGAATGGGGCTGTGGCGCTTCACCACGCCCTCCAGCACCAGGCAGCCGGCGATGGTGCCAAACTTCGGCGATGAGAAGACGTCGCGGACCTCGGCCAAGCCAATGATCTGTTCCTTGATCTCCGGCGCCAGCATGCCCGACAGGGCCTGCTTGACGTCATCGATGACATCATAGATGACGCTGTAGTAGTTCAGCTCCACCCCGGACTCTTCGGCGACGCGCCGCGCCACGCTGTCGGCGCGCACGTTGAAGCCGATCACGATGGCATTGGAGGCCAGCGCCAGATTGATGTCGGACTCGGTGATGCCGCCCACGCCGCTGGCGATGATCTTGACCTTCACCTCATCGGTGGACAGTTTGGTGAGGGCATCCTTGAGGGCCTCCACCGAGCCCTGGACATCGGCCTTGAGCAGGATATTGAGGGTATTGACCTTGTCCTTGTCCATCTGGGAGAAGATCTCCTCCAGCTTGGTAGCCTTCCTGCTGGCGAGTTGGACATCGCGGAACTTGCCCTGGCGGAACAGCGCCACTTCGCGGGCCTTGCGCTCATCGGGCAGCACCACCATGTCGTCACCGGCATTAGGTGTGCCGGACAGCCCCAGTACCACCACCGGTATTGAAGGGCCGGCCTCTTCTACGGGCTTGCCGCTTTCGTCGAACATGGCCCTTACCCGGCCATACTCCTTGCCGCAGAGGATGATATCCCCCTTGTGCAGAGTACCGCTCTGTACCAGCACCGTGGCCACGGGACCGCGCCCCTTGTCGAGGCTGGATTCGATCACTGTACCCCGTGCCGGAGCATCGTGGACAGCGCGCAGTTCCATGACTTCGGCCTGCAGCAGAATGGCATCGAGGATGTCGTCCACGCCCTGGCCGGTCTTGGCCGAGACGTTGATGAACATGGTGTCGCCACCCCACTCCTCGGGAATCACCTCGTGCTGGGCCAGTTCCTGTTTGACCCGCTCCGGATCGGCCTCTGGCTTGTCGATCTTGTTGACCGCCACGATGAGGGGCACGCCGGCAGCCTTGGCATGCTGGATGGCCTCCAGGGTCTGGGGCTTGACGCCGTCATCGGCGGCCACGATCAGCACCACGATATCGGTGATCTCGGCGCCGCGGGCACGCATGGCGGTAAAGGCCGCGTGGCCAGGCGTATCGAGAAAGGTGATCATGCCGCGATCGGTTTCCACATGATAGGCCCCGATATGCTGAGTGATGCCACCGGCCTCACCGGCAGCCACCTTGGTACGGCGGATATAGTCCAGCAGCGAGGTCTTGCCGTGGTCTACATGGCCCATGATGGTGACCACCGGCGGGCGCGCTGTTTGTTCACCGCCAGACTCTGCCTCCTGGATCACCTCTTCTTCGATGGCATTTTCCTGCAGGATCTTGGCCTTGTGGCCCATCTCTTCCACCACGATGGCGGCCGTTTCCTGATCCAGCACCTGATTGATGGTGACCATGCTGCCCATTTTCATCATGGCCTTGATCACCTCGGCGGCCTTCACCGACATCTTCTGTGCCAACTCGGCCACGGTGATGGTCTCGGGGATGGTCACTTCGCGAACGATGGGCGCGGTGGGTTTCTCAAAACCGTGCAGGGAAGTGCCGCTGACCTTGACCGAGCCACGCACCTTCTTCTTGCGCCGGCTGCTGGAAACCTCGCTGGTCACATGCAGTTCCTTGCGGCCGTATTTGGTCTTGCGCTCAACCTTCTCCTTGCTACGGCGCGGACCTTTTTTCTCTTTCTCTTTCTCTTTTTCCTTCTCCGCAGGGGCTGCGGGGACAGGCGCTGCTGCGGCCTGGGCCTGGGCACTCGCGGCCTCGGCTTGCGCGGCCGCTGCGGCCTGCGCCGCTTCCGCCTCCGCGCGCGCCTTCTCCTCCGCCTGCCGGGCGGCCTCTTCGGCCTCGCGCGCCGCCTTTTCTGCAGCCTCCACAGCGGCTGCGGCCTCTGCTGCCGCCTGCTGTTCCTTCTCCAGGCGTGCCGCCTCGTCGGCCATTACGTCGCCGCGCATGGCGTAGGTCCGCTTGCGGCGGATTTCCACGTTGATCTTGCGGCTCTTGGCCTTGCCCTGGGCGCCACCACCGCTGCTTTGCCTCAACTCGCCCACGGTCTTGCGGCGCAAGGTGATCTTCCTGGCATCTCCCTTGCCCTCCTGCCCCGTTCCATGAGCGGTACGCAAATGGGTGAGCAGCGCCATCTTCTGCTTGTCGCTGATCAGCTGGTCTTCATCGGAGACGGACACCCCGGCCTCTCCCAGCTGTACCAGGAGCCGATCCACGGGGATACCCACCACATCTGCGAGCTGTTTTACCGTTACCTCTGCCATAATCTTCAAATACTTTCCTTTAGCCTTGCTGCTCTTCAGCAAACCAGGGGGCGCGCGCCTCCATAATCAATTTGCTGGCCCGTTCTTCATCCAGGCCCTCGATCTCCTCCAGGAGTTCGTCCACCGCCTGTTCCGCCAGCTCCTCCTGAGTGGTGATGCCATGCGCAGCCAGTTTGTAGGCCAGTTCCTCGTCCATGCCTTCCAGAGCCAGGAGATCATCGGCAGGCTTCTTGCCACCCTGCACCTCCTCACTGGCAATGGCCTGGGTCAGCAGCACATCACGGGCCCGGTCGCGTAGTTCCTGCACGATTTCCTCATCGAATTCCTCGATCGCCGTCAGTTCCTGAGTAGGCACATAGGCGATCTCCTCGATACTGGAAAAACCTTCCTGCACGAATATAGTGGCGATATCCTCGTCCACATCAAGCTGCTCCATGAACACCCGTTTCAGGGCCTCGGCCTCGGCTTCGCTCTTCTCCTCGGCTTCGGTCTCGGTCATGATATTCAGTTCCCAGCCGGTCAGCTGGCTGGCCAGGCGTACGTTCTGGCCACCGCGCCCGATGGCCTGGGAAAGGTGTTCTTCGGCCACCGCCAAGTCCATGCTGTGCCGGTCCTCGTCCACCACGATGGATTCCAATTCGGCCGGCGACATGGCGTTGATCACGAACTGGGCCGGGTTCTCGTCCCAGAGGATGATGTCGATACGCTCCCCGGCCAGTTCATTGGAGACGCTCTGCACCCGGGAACCGCGCATGCCGACGCAGGCACCCACTGGATCGATGCGCGGGTCGTTGCTCTTGACGGCGATCTTCGCCCGCGATCCTGGATCGCGCGCCGCACTGACGATCTCAATCAGGCCCTCGCCCACCTCCGGCACCTCCAGCTTGAACAGTTCCACCAGCAACTCCGGTGCGGTGCGGCTGACGAACAGCTGGGGGCCGCGGGTCTCCGAACGGACATCTTTCAGGTAACCACGCAGGCGGTCGCCGGGACGGATCGCTTCGCGGGGAATCAGCTCGTCGCGGGTGATGACGGCCTCGGCATTGCCACCCAGGTCCATGATCACATTGCCGCGGTCGATGCGCTTGACCACACCGGTCACCAGTTCACCCACGCGATCCTGGTACTGCTCCACCACCTTGGCACGCTCGGCCTCGCGAACCTTCTGGATGATGACCTGCTTGGCAGTCTGGGCGGCGATACGGCCGAAGGCCACCGATTCGATGGGCTCTTCGATGTAGTCGCCGGGCTGGATGTCAGGATCCTTCTTGCGGGCCTCGCTGAGGGGAATCTGGGCATCGGGGTTTTCCCCTTCTGCCGCGTCTTCTTCGGTCCCGCTCTCGTCAGCCGCGCGCTCGTCGTCAACCACCAGCCAGCGGCGAAAAGCCTTATATTCACCGGTGCGGCGATCGATCTCGACGCGCACGTCGACATCCTCTTCATAACGTTTCTTGGTCGCCGCCGCCAATGCTGCCTCGATCGCGTCGACAACAATATCCTTGCTGATGCCCCGCTCGTTGGACACTGCGTCGACCACCATCAGAATCTCTTTGCTCATCACCACCGCCTCTGTTCCAAATCAATGCCTTACTTTACTTTCGTCGGACCGCGCGACAATCCTTTCCCGACGCCGTTTCAGATCTCGGGCACCAGGCGCGCCTTCTCGATGTCCTCCAGGGGTAGGTCCACCCGTGCGCCATCGACCTCCAGCATCACCTTGCCGTCATCCAGCCCCTGCAGCCTGCCTTTGTAGTTGCGCCTGCCATTGAGGGGCGTGGAGAGGCGCAATTTTACCTGTTTTCCGCTGAAACGTCTGAAATGCTCCGCCGTAAAAAGGGGCCGATCCAGCCCTGGGGAAGACACTTCCAGGGTGTACTGGCCGCGAATCGGGTCTTCCACATCCAGCAGGGCGCTCACCTGGTGGCTCACGATTTCGCAATCGTCCAGGGTGACGCCAGCTTCCTTGTCGATGTAGACCCGCAATATATAGTGGTGACCGGTGGGGAAATATTCAATTCCCACCAGTTCGTAACCCAGCATTTTCACCACCGGCTCCAGAAGCCGCTGTAAACGTTCGTCCGCCTGATGCACCATAATTGCCAATAATCACTGCCGCTTTCGCGGGGAACCGCTGCAGTGGTTCCGAAACAAAAAGTGGGCCCAAGGCCCACCTCCCATAAAAAATTTTCCGGCCCAGCGCTCGGCTGAACGCAGATGCCGCTGCCCCGCCCCGGCCTCTTGGCCACGGCAAAGGACTTTCCGCGATGCCCCCCGGCGGGCCCGGTCGATGAAAAAAAACCCCGAAACGGGGCTATACATCACCTGCCTTGTAGGGACCCGGTCCTCCCGCGCAGTGATTATAGGGTCACACCGGACCATTTGCAACAGGGGATAGCCGAGCCTGGGAAGGCGCCAGAGCATGAAAAAGAGCGCCCCACATCACTCTGTCCATCCATTTGTTTTCCTTGCTTAAACAAAAGGGAGGCCAGAAAAATGAATATTCAGAGCGGGTAGCCCAGTTCATTCGCCTTCTCAGCACAGATGCGCTCGATGATTTCCAGCTGAGAAGATGAAAACATCTGGCGCCATCTGCCCATCGATTTCTGGTCAATGGGGCGGGTGCTGTCGGTGTCGCCGGTCACCTTGCCACGATGAAAACGGTGATGAGCCAGTACCTGATCATGCCAGGGAAGACCGACGAAGTTGAGAATCTCCGCAACCACTGTGGGGGGATCGGCAACCAGCTGCTCATAGCGGATGATGCGCAGATCCACCGCCTCCTGGCGGTAGAGTCTCAACAGTTCCTGCTTGAGGCGCCAGCAGAGTGCTGCGGCGGTGACATTGAGGTCAAGAGAACGGTCTTCGGGCTGTATGGCGTCCTGCTCCTGAAACAGCTGCACTTCTTCCCTCAGCCCTACAGGCGCCCCATCCAGTGCCCTGAGCAAAAGGGGGATCTGTACTCTGGGGCCGACATGGGGATGAGCGGCAAACGAAGCCTTGATACCCTTGTGATCGAATTGCAGCCTGACCATCGATGCCACCACATCGCGCGGGTCACGCAATGACCACAACACCTTCACGCCGGGGAATGAAGCAATATAGGCAATCTCATGGGCGATGAGGGGAACCTTGAAACAAACAGCCGGGGCGTATTCCGGTGTCTTCAGATAACGAACCAGCTGCTCGGGATCGAACTTGGTTTCATCTATCCCATGCACCGCGGGATGAGCATTGAATACCAGCAGCAGCAGAGTCGTGCCACTGCGCTGGCAACCGGTGATTACGATAGGAAGATTGAAATTTGACATGAAAGAGCAATCTTTCTGTTTTAA
>CAYRLE010000040.1:0-22049 GCA_964425105.1 uncultured Gammaproteobacteria bacterium
TTTTGATTATACCATGTTCCTTATAATCAACAGATTATCCGCCACCACTTACTTTCCTGCGATCAAGGGGTCAGAGCCCTTTTTCGCGCTTTTTCGCGCAGATTTTTTACTCTGACCCCAAATATCAATATCTTGTCCGCGCGCCTCCCCCCTTTGCCCCGGGATGATCTGCCTCCGCGATTAGGCTAGACTTAGCCTTTTTTCCATGAAGGACCCTGCAATGGCCGGACAATTGAAAATCTTGATCGTCGGCGGCGGCGGCCGCGAGCACGCCCTGGCATGGAAGGCCGCCCACTCGCCGCAGGTGGCGAGAGTCTATGTGGAGGAATTGGGGGACAGTATACTTAATTCCGTCTGTCTGCCACCATGTGTCAGGGTAGTGTTCAGAATTCTGTGTCAGCAGATAGATACACTGTCTCCGGAATTCGCCCAATCATCCCGGCGACATGCCGGACGGTACACTGCGGGCCATCCTCAAGCAGGCGGGCATTACAACCGATCAGTTTTTGAAAGCATAACGGCCAAGCCCCGCAACCGCGGGGCTTGGCCGGAGTGTTTGCTGTTATCTTCTGTGCATCCCCCAATCGTATGCAACTGTGATCGATAAAAACACCGCAATCACCATCAACAAGCCGATTACCTGGAAACTTTTGTAGCTTATCAGAAGCCTACTTCGCTCACTCTCGAACAACCCTTCGTAAAGCCAGCGGTTCCAGATCGCTATCGGGCTTAGAAGAATAAATAATCCGCCTAGTTGCACTAGAGTAGGTTCACTAAAGCCTCCTTCAAAATAGAAACCTACTGCTGCAATCACAAAATTGATAGCACACAGAATATTTCTGTAAAGCACGATATGCGCCACTGACACGTCTGCTACTCACAAGCCTTGGAGTCTTCAGGTTGATTTGTACTATTGACGATACTTGCCCCTGTTGCTCCATTTATTAGCAAATCAAAACCAACTCCGGTAAATACGCCGGCAGCGCAACCACCACATAGCCCTGCCAGAAATCCTGCCGCGCCTCCCGTCAGCGCGCCTTGAAACCCTGCCGCCGCTGCATCCCCAAAACTACCACCAGCAAATAGAGTACCCGCAAAACTCCCTAATCCACCTGCCACAAAACCACCGGCCGCACCAGCAAGTGCAGTGAACTCGCCTGTTGGATCTACAAAGTTGATCGGGTTGTTACCAACATAGCTATACAGGTTCGTGTCCCCACCCGCAAAGAGGATAGGATCCTTCGCCGTCCACCTGCCCGTCTCGGGGTCGTAATCTCTCGCCCCGAAGCGGATCAGCTTGGTGTGCGGATCGTAAAGCCCGCCGGCAAACCCGAAGGGCTGAAAGCCCGGGTTGGTGTCGTTGATGACACTGCCCCAGACGTCATAATCGATGCGCTGGGCAACCTCACCCGTCTCGATGTCAATGACCAGTCGCGGGCTGCCCAGGTGGTCACTGAGGATCCGGTAGGTCTTGCCTCCCTGGACCATGTACGCTGGCACATTGGGTTTATCGGCATAGATGAATCGGCTCTTGATACTCCCATCCGGGTTGAGTTCGGCAACGGGATTGAGCGGGTCCTGGTAGAGAAAGCCCTGGATCAGGTTGCCGTTGATCTGCTTGCCGATTCTTCTGTTTCTTCCATCGACGATATAGTCAATGGTGGTGCCGTCGGGCAGGACGACCCGCGTGAGATTGCCCAGCAGGTCGTAGGTATAGGTCGTGGTGCCCTCCGATGTAGTCTTGCTTTGCAGCTCGCCGTTTTCGGTGTAGCTGTAGCTGTTTCCCTGGTAGGTGAGCAGGCGGTCCTGAGCGTCATAGGTGCCGACATCCCGGTTGCCGTTGGCGTCATAGCTGTAGGTCTGGCTGGTGACGCCATCGGTCTTGACTTCGATGAGGCGCCCGGCCAGGTCATAGGCATAGTCGTAGGTGGTGGTGACGCCTTCGATAGTTTCCTGCTTCTGGGTGATCCGCCCCAGGGCGTCGCGGCTGTAGCTGGCGCTGTACCAGGCGCCGCCCGCGGTGCCGGTCAGCTGGAGTTCGCCCTGGACGGGGGTGGTGACCAGCAGGGCACTGTCGCTGCCGCCCTCCCAGCGGTGCAGGTTGTCCGCGCTGCTGTGGTACAGGGCCCCGTCCGTGCCGTATTCCAGGGCCGTGGTGGTGGTGATGGCCAATGTCGTCTGGCTCCCGTCCGTGGCCCGGCAGGTGACATTTCCCAGGTTTGCATAGCAGATCGTGCCGGCATCATCCACCGCGAAGGGCGTTTCCGCTCCCAGCGGCCATAAGGGTACGGTGCTGCCATCACTCAACACCCGCACCAGCCCCGTGCGGCCGTCGCCCACCAGGGCCGCCAGACCGGGAATTCCAGGGACAGTACACTTATTTCCATACCTGCTCTAATGTAAGTATACTGTCCCCAGAATTCCCAAGTATGGCATCCCCATGAAATTTAGGACTTTACGATCCTCTCAGACAGGATCTCATATGTTTCATCGAACTTGAAGGGTTCCTTGACAAGGATTTTATCTTTGTTTTTCAAAAACATTACGATTTCCTTTCTCACTTTTCTTTTTTTTATCTCTGCAACATTATTCCAAGGAAAGTAGATTATATGATCATTCTTTAACAGATTATCTAGCCCAATTTTATCTCTTACGATTCTAGCCGCCTCTGGCAGATCCATATTAGCATCTGATTCCAATTTCTTTATCAGGTTGATCGCACCAAAAACACCAGATGCTCCGATACTTATAGAGTCACCAAGTATACTGAGATATCTGTCAATTTTTTGATATGGCTGGAAATATAGCCCATCATCTCTCACAAGAAGAGTTCCTTTCCTGTCACCCATCCTTGACCATTCAAACTCTAAAAACAAACTGTTCATTTGCACCCTTCCCGCTCAATCCTCTTATTTACAATGCTATTCTCTGATCTGAGAAAGGGCCTGATTTCATTAAGCCCCCTATACCATGCAGCTATCGTTCTCAAAGCAGATGGGTCACCAATCAGGGGTAATACATTGTAGAGGTCATACGTCCGGTTTGCACTCTTGATAACCATTTCAGCAGTGTTCTTATCCAAGATAAGATCTGATGGATAGAGATAATCATCTGCCCTACACCTAATCACAAGACATTCTGGAGACTTCGGATAATACAGTTTTTCTCGGGGACCACGATTTTCTATTTCTTTAACCAAAGCACCATCTTCTCCCTTTAGGTCCACAAAATTCACCGGATCATTGAGCACATAGGTATACAGGTTCGTATCCCCACCCGCAAAGAGTATGGGATCCTTCGCCGTCCACCTGCCCGTCTCGGGGTCGTAATCTCTCGCCCCGAAGCGGATCAGCTTGGTGTGCGGATCGTAAAGCCCGCCGGCAAACCCGAAGGGCTGAAAGCCCGGGTTGGTGTCGTTGATGACACTGCCCCAGACGTCATAATCGATGCGCTGGGCAACCTCACCCGTCTCGATGTCAATGACCAGTCGCGGGCTGCCCAGGTGGTCACTGAGGATCCGGTAGGTCTTGCCTCCCTGGACCATGTACGCTGGCACATTGGGTTTATCGGCATAGATGAATCGGCTCTTGATACTCCCATCCGGGTTGAGTTCGGCAACGGGATTGAGCGGGTCCTGGTAGAGAAAGCCCTGGATCAGGTTGCCGTTGATCTGCTTGCCGATTCTTCTGTTTCTTCCATCGACGATATAGTCAATGGTGGTGCCGTCGGGCAGGACGACCCGCGTGAGATTGCCCAGCAGGTCGTAGGTATAGGTCGTGGTGCCCTCCGATGTAGTCTTGCTTTGCAGCTCGCCGTTTTCGGTGTAGCTGTAGCTGTTTCCCTGGTAGGTGAGCAGGCGGTCCTGAGCGTCATAGGTGCCGACATCCCGGTTGCCGTTGGCGTCATAGCTGTAGGTCTGGCTGGTGACGCCATCGGTCTTGACTTCGATGAGGCGCCCGGCCAGGTCATAGGCATAGTCGTAGGTGGTGGTGACGCCTTCGATAGTTTCCTGCTTCTGGGTGATCCGCCCCAGGGCGTCGCGGCTGTAGCTGGCGCTGTACCAGGCGCCGCCCGCGGTGCCGGTCAGCTGGAGTTCGCCCTGGACGGGGGTGGTGACCAGCAGGGCACTGTCGCTGCCGCCCTCCCAGCGGTGCAGGTTGTCCGCGCTGCTGTGGTACAGGGCCCCGTCCGTGCCGTATTCCAGGGCCGTGGTGGTGGTGATGGCCAATGTCGTCTGGCTCCCGTCCGTGGCCCGGCAGGTGACATTTCCCAGGTTTGCATAGCAGATCGTGCCGGCATCATCCACCGCGAAGGGCGTTTCCGCTCCCAGCGGCCATAAGGGTACGGTGCTGCCATCACTCAACACCCGCACCAGCCCCGTGCGGCCGTCGCCCACCAGGGCCGCCAGACCCCAGACTGAGCTGTCCAGCAAGGTGGGCCGCTGGGCCTCGATGTTGCCCGGCAGCGTGGCGTGCAAGACCAGGGCGCCCCCTTCCACACGGTAGAGATTGAGGCCCACGACTACGTAGACCTGCCCCGCAGGGCTCACTTCCATGTCGTCCACCCGGCTTAAGCCTGCCGCAGACAGGTCGATGAGGCCGCTCTCGGCGTTGCCGTCGTAGACACTCAGGTTCAGCCCCTTGCGCAGGTAGACTTTGCCACTGGCGTCCACCGCCACGTCCTCGGCGCCCGCCAGCCAGGCCGGCTGCTCGGGGACACCGCTGGCCGCGGGCAGGCGTTGAGGCTGGCCGTCGGCCTGGAAATACACGTCGCCGCCAGGGGCAACCGCCCACATCGCTTCCATATTCAGCCCGGTACTCAAGACCACGCGCGTCACGGTCAGCGCCTCCTGATGAGCGAGCTGTCCGTCCCGGCCGTAGACATCCACCGTCAGGGGGGTGTCACCCAAGGCCAGGGGCACAGTGCCCGTAATGGTCCCGTCCGCGGCCAGGGCAAGGGGCTGGCCGTTGATCTGCACCGCGCTGGCCGCCGTGAGCCGGCCGCTCACCAGCAGCTCGGCCTCGGTGATGTCCTGGCCCTGCAGGGCCACGGTCACTGCCGCCGCCGTGCCGGCACGCTCCGTCACCGGCTCGCCCAAGCCGTTGTAAGCCCGCGTGGTGCTCAGGCCGCCCAGGGCGGTTGCCGTGGGCAGGCCGTTCCCGGGATCCCGGGTCAGGGTCAGGGCGCCGGCCTGGATCAGCAGACCATCGGCGTCATAGCCCAGACTGAGGGGGCTGCCATTGACGCTCAGACTCGTCACCCAGAGGTTGTCGTCATAGGCCCGGCTGATGCTGCCTGTGATACTGCCGCTCCAGGTCTCGGCGATCGGCAGGAAACCATCGTAGGCATAGCTCAGGACCTCGCCGCCGGGGGCGGTGATTTGCTTGAGGTGGCCGCTTGAGGCCTCGTAGCTGTAGTCGTAGTTGCCCCGCGGCAGGCCGAGGCTCAACAGCTTGCCACTGGCGGGATCGTAGCCGAGCGCCAACAGCTGACCATCGGGGCGGGTGATGCGGGTAAGCTGTCTGTCCAGGTTGTAATCGTAGCGGGTGATGTCGGGAACGCCCACATCCGGCGGGTCGTAGCTCACAGGCTGGTCCACGGCATCATAGGTGAAGACGTGGGCGCTGCGCCCCGGTGGCAGCAGCGCCGTCAGGTTGCCGGCGGCATCGTACTGGTAGTCGATGGTGCGCCCGTCAGGCAGGGTCTGGCGCGTGAGCCGTCCGGCGGCGTCGTAGGCGAAGCCGGTGCTGCGCCCCAGGGCATCGGTGAGGCCTGCCAGCTTGCCTTCAGGATCGTAGGCGAAAGTCATGTTTCGCACGCCCCGGCTCAGCCCCACCAGACGGCCGCGGGCATCGTAGCTGTAATCCCAGGATTCTAGGCCGGGCAGTATCTGTTGCTGGGGCCGGCCCTGGCCGTTCACTGTCAAGGTGGCGCTGCGCCCCGCGGGACTGGTGAGGGTGTAGCGCCGGGTCGCCACATC
This sequence comes from uncultured Gammaproteobacteria bacterium, assembly GCA_964425105.1. GTDB lineage: Bacteria > Pseudomonadota > Gammaproteobacteria > SZUA-140 > SZUA-140 > S012-109. The sequence continues at coordinate 5,981 of CAYRLE010000040.1, forward strand.
AAAAACCCGGGTCCGCACCCGGCCGTTGATGTCCAGGGTCTGGGTCAGGGTTTTCAGGCCCAGGTCGTAAGTTGCCGAGCGCGCCACCTGCGCCTGATACCGGAGTCCACCGGGGGTGGTGAGGATGCTCTGCTGCGGCACCGGGGCCTGCAGGCCAAAACGCGGGTCGGGGCCCTCCGTCACTTCGGTCACCGTGCCCTCGGGGGCGGTCACCGTGCGTCGGCCGGCGCCATCGATGACGGTCACCGTGGTGGTCCCGTCGGGTGCGGTGAGGCGCCGTTCGCGGCCACCCGCGGCCCGATCCAGAACCTGGTAGCGGGTGACCCGCCCCAGGGCGGAGGTCTTGACCACCTCGAAACCCATCGCCAGGCGATTGCGGCTCAATGCCCAGTAGCCACCGGCGGCATTGCTGTCCCCCAGCAGACGACCGTCCGTGTCATAGTCCATGGTCGAGAGATTGCCCCGGGCATCACGCCGGCTCAGCAGGCGTCCGCCGCTATCGTACTGGTAGTCCACCGTCTCGCCGGCCGGATTGGTGAGACGGCCCAAATAGCCATTGGCATCCAGGGCCATGGTGGTCTGCTGGCCGTCGGCTGCCTCGATGGCCACGGGCAGACCAGTCACGTCGCGCAGGATGCGCGTCCGGTTGCCGTCGCCATCGATAATCTCGGTCAGTCCCCCGCCACCGTCATAGGCAAAGGACCACAACACGGCGCCGGTGTCGGCATGCAGGGTTTCCAGATGGCGTCCAGCACTGTCGAAATGGTATAGCTCGGTACCGTCTTCGGCGCCGATCAGCAGATCATCGGCGCTGTAACCCGGCAAGGGCGGGCCCAGCACGCGAACCCGGTAGTTGAAGCTGTCGCTGATGAAGAGGCTGCCTTCGGGGCCCGCGGCCAACGCCGTGGGGAAATTCAAGGAAGCCGCCGGACCGGGTCCGGCATCGCCGTTGAAACCCACAGCGCCATTACCTGCCACTGTTGCGATGATTCCCTCCGGGCTGACGCGCCGGATGCGGTGGTTGCCGGAATCTGCAATGTAGAGGCTGCCATCCGCTGCCAGGGACAAGCCCTCCGGTGAAACCAGGGCCGCTGCAGTGGCCAAGCCACCATCGCCGCCGAAACCTGGCGCTCCCGTCCCTGCATAACGCCGGATCATGCCACTGATATCCACCGCATAGACCGCGGCATGATTGCGGTCGGCAATGTACACCGTGCCATCCTGACCCACTGCCACCCCATAGGGCAGGAAGAAAAAGGCCTGGGAGGCCTGCACCCCATCAGGGTTGGTTTGAGTGCCGCCGCCGGCCACCGTCAGAATCCGCCCATCGGCATCCACGCGCCGCACTCGATGGTTGCCGCTGTCGGCGATATACAAGGCACCGGCCGGCCCGAAGGCCAAACCATAAGGACTGGACAGGCGCGCTGCGGTGGCCGCCCCGTCATCCCCAAGACCGTCGGCGGGATTACCGCCCCCTGCCACCACCGTCAGGCTACCGTCCGCTTCCAGTCGCTTTACCATGTGCACCACGCCGAAATCTGAGAAGTACAGGGTGCCGTCCGCCGCCACTGCCAGAGCATAGGCTGTGACTCCGGTGATGACTGTGCTGATAGTACCGTCGGGCGCGATACGGCGGATGCGCTGATTGAAAGTATCGGCCAAGTAGAGGCTACCGTCCGGTGCTACTGCCACATCCTGAACCCGGCCCACTTGTGCCTGTCGGGCGGGGCCACTGTCACCCGCTACCCCGTCAATCCCTATACCGGCTACCGTATCAATCGCCCAGGCAACCTTATTGACCGTACGCTGTGTTCCGTCGCCCAGCAGAAGGCGCCGGCTGGCTACGTCATAGGCATGGTGCTCAGAGAAAGTCCATCCACCTAACCCCAGTCCCAGCGTATCCCAAACGCCGATCAGTCGTTCGGCCTTGCGTTGCGCGCTGATAATGCGCTTGGGACCACAGGGCACAGTGACAATCGTTCCGTCATAAAGCTGGATTTCCTGTGCGCAGTAGACATTTCCCGTGCCTCCACTACCACCGACGGCGGCAGGGGGACGGCCGATCTCCAGACCACTGTCGCTGAATGCGCCGAAGCTACGCCGAAAGCTGGATACCCCTTGGTAACTTCGAGCGAAATAGCGGTAGGTTAAGACCACCCGGGCCGTCTGCATGCCCGGTACCCGCCGCCCGTAACCGTCCTTTCCATCCCAGACGTAACGGTAAGTGAAGTTGGTCCCCGTTCCTTTGAAGACCTGCCTGAAACGCTGGCCGGCCACTTCGATCTCCAAAAGGATGTCCACCAGGTCTTCCGGAATCGTATCCCCCAGGATGGGGATCTCCAGGGTATAGGCCGCCGTATTGCCGGGCACCCGGGCGCTGCTGTAATGCAGGGCAAGCGGCGAACCCACCACGGCCTCGGTCTCGTGCAATACCTGGTTCTCGCACTCGATACTGGAGGCGTTGCACTGGATCTGCGGATCGTCCAGGCTGTCATCATTGCCGGTGATCAAGCCGGTCAGATCAGGCGGGAAAGCCCCCGGCGGAAAACCCCATGGAAAGTTGAAATCCCAGGGCGTGAAATGACTCACGGGGATCCGCCACAGACTCTGGCCGGGGGCATACAGTACCGCCAGCTGGGCTCGTTCGGCATCCGTGATGCCCAGGGCAGCCAGGGCTGCGCTGTCATCCGCCGCGCCGTCGCCGTCGAGATCCAGTTCCGCCAAGCCGCCGTTGATGGCAAGGATGGCGATCACCCGGCCATCATCCGCGGCCTGCCAGGCCGCTCTGTCGGCATCATACCAACCGGCGGGCACTTTCTCACCGACGGGGAAGTCCCAGGCGTTTTCGATGTAAAAGAACACCGCCTGATTGAAGACGACCTGCCGCGCCCCAACCGCAATAGCCTCGTCCGCGGACAGTTCCACCGCGTAGGTGAGCCGCTGGCCGGCGGCAGTTCGCCGGGCATGGCCTGGGGGCCGTTGTCCCCCACGGTGTATTCCGTGGCCCGCACGTTCAATTGTGACAGGGGCTGGCGCGCGCCATCCGTCAACACCATTTCGGCCGTGGTGCCCGGGGGAAACAACAGCGTGGCCTGGCGGCTGCCGCCGCTGTCCGCCACCATCCCGCCGCGGGCCACCTGCATATCAGGACTGCCGGCGCTGATTGAGGTCACGGTCCCGTCCAGGGAAATCATCACCACATCCTCGGCTCGGGCATAGTCCCGCCAGGGCGTATTCACTTTACGCTGTACCGGCAGGTAGCCGGGTTTCTCGTAATTCAGCACCAGCAGGCCGCCACCGTTGACCGCCAAGTCGAACCGGCCGTCGGCCCGGCTCAGGGTGTGGCCATATTCGGGGTGGTCCTTGACGGTGAGGGTGACGCCGGGCAACGGGGCATTGTCCCGCCCCAGCACCCCGCCACGGATCACCGCCACCCGGCGGGGTTCGATGGTACCGGCTGCCACCCCGGTCTGCACGGCGTTGAGACCGGTGTAGAGAAAGGCCGTGGCGGCATACAGGTCACTGGCCACGGTGAGATCCACGGGCGGGGCGATGGCCGCCGGATCCGGCGGCAGGCCTACACCCGCCGTGGCCGCGCTCTGGTTGCCGGCGGCGTCCTCCACCACGACCCGATAACTGTCGCCGGACTGGCCGCCCAGGGTGGCCGTGAAGGCGCCTGTGGCATCGGCGCTTACTGTCACGGTCTCGCCGGTGCGCAGGTTGGTGACCATCACGGTGGCATTGCCCTCCACGCTACCGGCGCCGCCGCTGATGCTCACCTGTCCTGCGGCATCCGGGGGGCTGATCTGGATCAGTCCTGGATCTGGGGCAGCGGGTGGCGTGCTGTCGAGGGTGACGGTGAAGTCCAGCACCGTGCTGTTGCCCGCCCCGTCCGTGGCGAGCAAATGCAACTCATTGGCCCCTTCGCTCAGAGTCAAGGCATGCTGAAAACTGAGATCCGGGGCCACGGATACCATCTGCCCGTCCACACTGAGCGTGGCCGTCTCACTGAGGACGCCGCTCAGGGTATAGGCCGCCTGCTTGGTCAGGTCCAGGGATGTGAGCGTGATTTCAGGCGGCATGCTGTCCGCGCCTGCCATGGCTTGGACAAAAACATCCGTCAGGCCGTTGCCGTCACCCGCCACCAGATTGTCCGCCGCCGAGCCATAGAGCACGACGCGGTCGTGGACGAAGACATCCGACAGCCCGTTGCTGTCGCCGGGCACCAGATTGTCGGCCACACTGATGAAGGCGACGAAACGCCCGTCGCCGCTCAGGGTACCGGGGCCGTTGTCGGCGTTGGCCGGCGTGCCGTCGGCGGCCCGACCCGCCAGCCAAGTGGTGCCGGCGTTGCGGTCCCGTACATAGACGTTGTTGATGGCCGTCAAGCCCGGGAAACCCCACTCGTTGAAGTTGCCGGCAGTAAAGGCCACGTAGCGCCCATCATCGCTGAGGGTGGCCACGTAGGCAAAGGCGGCTGCCACCCCCGCGCTGTTGACGCTCTCCAGGGTGGTCTGAGTGGTCTGGCGGTCGTGGACATAGATGCCGCCCCAGTAGGGGGCGCCCGGCACCAGGTTGGTGGCCTGGCTCTCGAAGGAGACGAATCGGCCGTCTGCGCTCAGGTCCGGGCGCAGGCTGGGACCATTGCCCTGGCTGCCGTCGCCGGCCACGCTCACCCGCCAGGTCTGCCCCGTCTGGCGGTCGTGGACGAAGACGTCCGAGACCCCGTTGCTGTCACCGGCCACCAGGTTGCCGGCCTGGCTCTCGAAGGCCACATAACGCCCGTCGCCACTGATGACCGCCGCGCCGCTGGGGCCATTAGCCTCGCTGCCGTTGCTGGCCACGCTCACCCGGCTGGTGATGCCGGTCTGGCGGTCGCGCACGAAGACGTCTGCCACACCGTTGCTGTCGCCGGCCACCAGATTGGCCGCCGCGCTGCTGAACACCGCAAAGCGCCCGTCGTCGCTCAGGCTGTTCCAGTTGCCCGTGGCGGGCTGGCTGGCCTCGCTGCCGTCAGCGGCTACATTGAGGCGCTCGGCGGCAGCGGCAAAACCAGTGGGCAAAAGAAGAAAGAAGAAGGAGAGCTAGCCAAACAAGTGCGGCATAAAAACCGCGCAACAGCCTCAGGTGGGGCATGCGCATCTTCCTTGATATTGATTGTTATGTAGGCACACTTCCAAAATGTGGCCTGTCCGTTCACCCTATCGACCAAGAGGGTATTCGTGAAATATGTAGGCAAGTGGGCAAGGCTGTCAATCAGTTTTTTCCGGTCATGAACCAGAAGAACACGCAGGCAGCAGGATGAACTGCCGCGGTGATTAGGCTAGACTTAGCGTTTTTTCAGCAAGGACCCTGCAATGGTCGGACAACTCAGCATATTGATCGTAGGCGGCGGCGGACGCGAGCATGCCCTGGCGTGGAAGGCCGCCCAGTCGCCGCAGGTGGCGAGGGTCTATGTGGCGCCGGGCAATGCCGGCACGGCCCGCGAGACCGGCGTGGAGAACGTCGCCATCGGCGCCGACGATATCACGGCATTGCGGGACTTTGCCGCCGAAAAGCGCGTGGATCTCACCATCGTGGGCCCCGAGGCGCCCCTGGTGGCGGGCATCGTGGACACTTTCAGGGAAGCCGGCCTGCCCTGCTTCGGCCCCGACAGCGCTGCCGCCCAGCTGGAAGGTTCCAAGGCCTTCAGCAAGGATTTCCTGGCCCGCCACGGGATTCCCACGGCGGCCTATGCCACCTTCCACGACCTGGACCAGGCCCTGGCCTATATCCATGCCCAGGGTGCGCCCCTGGTGATAAAGGCCGATGGTCTGGCCGCCGGCAAGGGGGTGATCATCGCCCACAGCGTCGCGGAGGCGGCGGCCGCCGCCAGGGACATGCTGGCGGGCAACGCCTTCGGCGATGCCGGGCACCGCATCGTGGTGGAGGAGTTCCTGGAAGGCGAGGAGGCCAGCTTCATCGTCATGGCCGACGGCGAACATATCCTGCCCATGGCCACCTCCCAGGATCACAAGGCCCGCGACGAGGGCGACCGCGGCCCCAACACCGGCGGCATGGGCGCCTATTCGCCGGCCCCGGTGGTCACCCCGGCACTGCACCGGCGCATCATGGCCGAGGTCATCGAACCCACGGTGCGCGGCATGGCCGCCGACGGCCACCCCTACACCGGCTTCCTCTATGCCGGCATCATGATCACCCCCGCCGGCGAACCCAAGGTGCTGGAATTCAACTGCCGCTTCGGCGATCCCGAGACCCAGCCCATCATGATGCGCCTGCGCTCGGATCTGGTGGCCCTGTGCCAGGCCGCCCTGGCAGGCCGCCTCCACGAAGCAGAGGCCCGTTGGGACGAGCGCTATGCCCTGGGCGTGGTGCTGGCCGCCGGCGGCTACCCCGGCAGCTACCGCAAGGGGGACATCATCCAGGGCCTGGAGCAGGTGGAGGAAGAGGGCGTCAAGGTGTTCCACGCCGGCACCGCCCTCAAAGATGGCCAGGTGGTCACCGCCGGCGGCCGGGTGCTGTGCGTATGCGCCCTGGGCGGCAGTGTCAGGGAGGCGCAGCAGCGTGCCTACCGGCGGGTGGAGGCCATCCGCTGGCCGGACATGTTCTACCGGCGGGATATCGGTTACCGGGCGGTGGCGCGGGAATGCCCCAGTGATGAGTAATGAGTGATGCGTGATGTGTTTTCTTCATTACTCCTCACACATCACACATTACCCACCAAGCAGAAACCACTGGCCCCCGAACATCATCAGATTTCAACCCATACCCAACCAAGCGAGGAGCAACCACCATGAAACCCTTCGTCGCCGTACTGATGGGCTCGGACAGCGACCTGCCTGTCATGGAAGCCACCCTGGAGGTGCTGCGGGGCCTGCAGATCCCCTATGAAGTGCGCATCACTTCGGCCCACCGCACGCCAGCGGCCACCCACGACTATGTCTGCGACGCCGAGCAACGCGGCTGCGGGGTATTCATCGCCGCCGCCGGACTGGCCGCCCATCTGGCGGGGGCGGTTGCGGCGCTGACCGTGCGCCCGGTGATCGGCGTGCCCCTGGATGCCGGCCCCCTGCAGGGGATGGACGCCCTGCTCTCCACGGTGCAGATGCCCGGCGGCATCCCGGTGGCCTGTGTGGCAGTGGGCAAGGCAGGCGCCAGGAATGCCGCCTGGCTGGCGGCCCAGGTCCTGGCTCTGGGCGACGAAGCGTTAGTGGAACGTCTGCGCCAAGCGCGCCTGGACAATGCCGCCGCCGTCATGGCCAAGAACCAGGAACTCCAGAACCGCCTCGGCGCCTCGTGACCACCCCCTGGCAGCTGCGCCATGCCGCTGCTGTGCTGCACGCCGGTGGCATCGTGGCCTATCCCACCGAGGCGGTCTACGGCCTGGGCTGCGACCCCCTGGATCCTGCCGCGGTGTTGCGCCTGCTGGCCCTCAAGCAACGGCCACTGGCCAAGGGACTGATCCTGATCGGCGCCGACTTCCGGCAGCTGCGTCCTTATATAGATATGGATGCCGTGGACGAAAAGATCCTGCGGCGCCTGCGGCGCAGCTGGCCCGGCCCCGTCACCTGGCTGCTGCCGGCCGCACCTGGCGTACCGCAGTGGCTGCGGGGCGCTCACGACACCATCGCCCTGCGGGTCACGGCCCATCCCCTGGCCGCCGCCCTGTGCCGCCAGTGGGGCGGCGCCCTGGTCTCCACCAGCGCCAACCCCGCCGGCCGGCCGCCGGCGCGCTCGGCGCTCGATGTGCGGCGCCACTTCGGCGGCAGCGTGGACTGCATCCTCAGCGGGGAGACCGGTGGTGCTCCCGCCCCCACCGAAATCCGCGACGCGCGCAGCGGACATATCGTGCGTCCCGGTTGAGGGCGTCCATCTGCTATCATGCCCCACAAACAACCCTTACAGGACCCGGTTTCAATGAGCGCACCAGACATCAATGCGGTGAAAGACTACCTGCTGGCCCTGCAGCAACGCATCTGCAGCGAACTGGAAGAGGAAGACGGCGGCGCTGCCTTCCTGGAGGACCGCTGGTCGCGGGAAGGCGGCGGTGGTGGCGTCACCCGCGTCCTCAGCGAAGGCACAGTGCTGGAACAGGCCGGCGTCAACTTCTCCCATGTCAGCGGCCAACAACTGCCAGCGGCTGCCACCGCCCAGCGCCCTGAATTGGCAGGGCGCCGCTACGAGGCCCTGGGGGTCTCCCTAGTGATCCATCCCCGCAATCCCTATGTGCCCACTTCCCATGCCAATGTGCGCTTCTTCATGGCCAGCAAGGACGGCGCCGCCCCCATCTGGTGGTTCGGCGGCGGCTTCGACCTGACCCCCTACTACGGCTTCGAGGAGGACGCCGTCCACTGGCATCGCAGCGCCCGTGCCGCCTGCCTGCCCTTTGGCGACGACGTCTATCCCCGCTACAAACAGTGGTGTGACGAGTACTTCTTTCTCAAGCACCGCGGGGAACCGCGCGGCGTGGGCGGCCTGTTCTTCGACGACCTCAATGAGTGGGGCTTCGAGCGCAGCTTCGCCTTCATGAAGAGCGTGGGGGACCACTACCTGGCCGCCTACCGCCCCATCCTGGCGCGGCGCAAGGACCTGGCTTATGGCGAGCGCGAACGCGACTTCCAGCTCTACCGCCGCGGGCGCTATGTGGAATTCAACCTGATCTACGACCGGGGCACCCTGTTCGGCCTGCAGAGCGGCGGGCGTACCGAGTCCATTCTCATGTCCCTGCCGCCGCTGGTGAAATGGCGCTACAACTGGCACCCAGCAGCCGGCAGCGCGGAGGCACGGCTCTATGAGGAATTCCTCAGGCCGCGGGACTGGCTGGGGGGGGCGACATCCGTTAGGAGTAAGGCGTGAGGGGTGAGGCGTAAAATCGAAAACGCAGAATGGATGAAACATGTAGCGTTGCCCCCTGCCAGTGGGCGCCTGCCTGGTGGCAGGAACAGGGCCGACAATGATTGTCACGCGCCAGCTTCTTCATTCCACACCCCGCTGACTTCATACCCCCTTGCTCTGCCGCGGCGCACAACCGTAGTCGAGTCCCTCCACGGCCCCTCTCAGGTATCGAGACTGTCGAGGGCTTTCTGAAAACGATTGGCGTGGGAGCGCTCCGCCTTGGCCAGGGTCTCGAACCAGTCGGCGATCTCGTCGAAACCTTCCTCGCGCGCGATCCTGGCCATGCCGGGATACATATTGCTGTATTCATGGGTCTCCCCGGCAATGGCGGCCTTGAGGTTGGCGGCGGTGCTGCCGATGGGCAGCCCGGTAACAGGATCTCCGCAGGCCTCCAGATACTCCAGGTGGCCGAGGGCGTGGCCGGTCTCGCCCTCGGCGGTGGAGCGGAACACGGCGGAAACATCGTTGAAACCTTCCACATCGGCCTGGGCGGCGAAATACAGATAGCGGCGGTTCGCCTGAGACTCTCCGGCGAAGGCCTCTTTGAGACATTGCTCGGTCTTGCTGCCTTTCAGTTCCATGGTCTTGTCTCCTACGTTGCCCGTCATGGATACATGGCTCCATCATAGATCCCGCCCGGCCATCATGCCAATGGATTATCCTTATCCCCCTGATAGTGTGCGGCTATTGGCCGCTGACAGGCCAATAAGGCGCGAGGATCGCAGGGTGGGCGCTGCCCACCCTTCTACGGCTCTCCCGGTCTGGCGGCTCCGGGACAGGGCAGGCTGCACCATACCGGCGCCTCGCCCAGGCGCAGGGCGGTGAGCGAGCCTCCCCATACACAACCGCTGTCCAAGGACCAGATGCCGTCCTCGCGGTGGCGGCCCAGGGTGGACCAGTGACCGCAGACGATGTCGAGACCGGCGCTGGCCCGCCCCGGCACCCGGAACCAGGGCAACAGTTCCGCATCCTGCGCAGCCGGCGCATCCTTCTCCTCCAGTACCAGGGTGCCGTCGGGGCGGCAGTAGCGCAGGCGCGTGAAGCAGTTGGTGATGAAACGCAGCCGCTCCCAGCCGCGCAGCGACTCCGACCAGCGCGCCGGTTCGTCGCCATACATGTGGCGGATAAATTGAGAATAGTCGGGAGAGGCCAACACCGTCTCCACCTCACGGGCGCAGGCGCGGGCGCGGTCCAGGTCCCATTGGGGTGGCAGACCGGCATGAATCATGAGAAAACCGCTGACAGGATCATGGTGCAACAGGGGCCGATGACGCAACCAGTCCAGCAGCGCCTCCCGATCCGGCGCTGCCAGCACTTCCGCCAGGGTATCCCGGGGATGGGGGGTGCGCACATCCAAGGCAGCGGCCAGGAGGTGCAGATCGTGGTTGCCCAGCACCGTCACCGCCCCTTCCCCCAAGGATCTGACGAAGCGCAGCACCGCCAGGGAATCGGGGCCGCGGTTCACCAGGTCGCCCACGAACCAGAGGCGGTCGCGGTCCGCCGTGTAGCGGATCTTCTTCAGCAGAGTGCGCAGTTCCGCGTAGCAACCCTGGACATCGCCGATGACGAATATGGCCACGGGGTTCCCTCAGGCCTCGCCGGTTGGCGGCACACGCAGGGAAAAGGTCACCGGGCCGTCGTTGATGAGTGCCACCTGCATATCGGCGCCAAAACAACCCGTCTGGACCTCGCCCAGCCGCTCCCCGGCCAGGCTTGCGCACTGCGCGAACAGGCGGGCCCCGCTGGCGGGCTCCGCCGCTGGCGTGAAGCTGGGGCGGCTGCCCTTGCGGGTGTCCGCCGCCAGGGTGAACTGGGGCACCAGCAGCAACCCGCCGCCGTTGTCCAGCAGGCTGCGGTTCATGCGCCCGCGCTCATCGGCGAAGATCCGGTAGCCCAGGATGCGCTCCACCATGCGCCGGCACTGGGCGGGGCCGTCGCCGCGCTCCACGGCCAGGAACACCAGCAGGCCGGAACCGATGCGCGCCTGCACCTCGCCACTTACTGTCACCGAGGCCTCGCTGACCCGCTGCAGCAAGGCGATCATGGCTGCAGCCGTTGAGCCAGTTCCCGGCTTGCCTCCAGCAGGGCGCTGCGGTTCCCCGTCTCCAGGGCGGCATGGCCGGCATCGGGAATGATGCGGAACTGCGCCTGCGGCCAGGCCTGGTGGAGCAGGTAGGCATTCTCCAGGGGGCAGACCATGTCGTAGCGGCCGTGGACGATGTAGCCGGGGATGTCGGCCAGGCGCCCGGCATGGCGCAGGATCTGGTCCGGCTCCAGAAAGGCATTATTGACGAAATAGTGATTCTCGATGCGCGCCAGGCTCAAGGCGGTGAACGGATCGTCGAAGTGGAGCAGCAAGCGCTCGTTGGGCAGCAGGGTGGCCGCCTGGGCCTCCCAGCGCGACCAGGCCTTGGCGGCTGCCATGCGCGCCACCTCGTCACCGCCGGTGAGGCGGCGGTGATAGGCCTGCAGCAGATCGCCGCGTTCAGCGGGCGGAATCGGAGCGACATAGTGCGCCCAGTAGTCGGGGTAGATACGGCTGGCGCCGTCCTGATAAAACCATTGGATCTCACTAGGCCGGCACAGGAAGATCCCCCGCAGGATCAGGCCCAACACCCGCTGGGGATGGGTCTCGGCATAGACCAAGCTGAGGGTGGAACCCCAGGAGCCACCGAACAGCGCCCAGCGTTCGATCTCCAGGTGTTCGCGGATGGCTTCCATGTCGGCCACCAGGGCCTGGGTGGTGTTGCCCGTCAACTCGGCATGAGGGCTGGAACGGCCGCAGCCGCGCTGATCGAAGAGAATGATGCGATAGATGTCCGGGTCGAAGAAACGCCGCTGCCAGGGCTCGCTGCCTGCGCCCGGCCCGCCATGCACCACCAACACCGGCAGGCCGCGGGGGTTGCCGCATTCCTCCACATGCAGCACATGGGGTGATTCCACCGCCAGGCTGTGCTGGACATAGGGTTTGATCTCGGGATAGAAATCCATCATGGGGATACCTTCGTTGTTGATAGAGGAAACCCTAGCACCCCTGCCCGATGGAGGTAAAGCTGGCGATGAGTAATGCGTAATGAGTGATGTGTATGTCCCATTCCAGCACTACGCATCACTCGTCACCCGCCTCAAAGCAGGCTGACACCCAGCAGGGTACCGATGAACCAGGTGAGCAGGCCGGCGCCACCGCCGATGAGGACCATGCGCAGCCCGCCGCGCACGGCACCGCGGCCGGTGAACAGGCTGAGCAGGGCACCCACCCCAAACAGGCTGGCGCCGCTGATGAGGATGGTATAGAGAAGAGGCGCGCTGCTGCCACCGTAGAGGAAGGGCAGCAGGGGCAACAGGGCACCCAGGGCAAAGGAGACGAAGGAGGCCGCCGCCGCGCCCAGCGGTGAACCCAGATCATCGGGATTGAGCCCCAGTTCCTCGCGAGCCAGGGTATCCAGGGCGTGTTCGGGGTCTTTGAGCATGTCCGTGGCGATGCGCCGCGCCTGCTCCATATCGACGCCGCGGGCATTGTAGATCAGAGCCAGTTCCTCGGCCTCTTCTTCGGGATACTGCTCCAGTTCCTCCCGTTCCAGGCGGATCTGGTATTCATAGAGCTCGCGTTGGGAACGCACCGAGACGTATTCACCGGCGGCCATGGAGGCGGCCCCGGCGATGAGGCCTGCGGTGCCGCTCATCAGGATGATATCGGGATTCTGGATGGCGCCTGCCACCCCCAGCACCAGGCTGGCATTGGATACCAGGCCGTCGTTGACGCCAAACACCGCCGCCCGCAGGTTGCCGCCTCCGCCCAGGGTACTGTGGCGGTAGCCCACTTCCTCCACGCTGCTGGGCATGGGATGGCCGGCGCTGATCATGCCCGGACTGTAGATGGACAGGCCGCGCACTTTCATGGCGGCCAGTATGGGGCGGATGGCGCGCGGCCCGAAGACCTTGATGAGCCAGGCAACGATGCGGATGCGGGGCGTGAGTTCCAATTCCCCGGGGACCGGGATGCCGGCCTCCCGGAGCTTGCGCTCCCAGATGGCGGCCTGGGAGTCGGCAGCCTGGGACAGGGCCTGGAACAGGCGCACCTTGTCCTCTTCCTGTTCGCGCTGGGCCACCAGGCGGTAGAGATAGGCGGCCTGTTTCTCCTCGCGCCAGTTTTCCAGGGGCGGTGTTTGTTCGGGCATGGGGTGGTTTTCGCTGCACTAATTTATAAAACGTCTGGCGGCTTATCTCCCTGGCAGGTGAAGAGTAATGCGTGATGAGTGATGGCAAACAATAACTCGTGCCTCATCACTCATCACGCATTACTCTTCACGATTGCCGGAAGATCATCTGCACAGCCCTTACACGACACGCCTCACCCCCTCCCACTCGTCTTCTCTTCCACGATCTGCTCCATGATCTTGAGGCCGCTGAAGGCGTCCTTGGCATAGTGCACTTTGTCGGGGGCGCTGTAGGCGCGGCTGCAGTCCTGTTCCACATAGCGCCGGGTCAGCGCTGCTCCGCCCAGCAATACCGGGATGGACAGGCCTTCGCGCTTCATCTCCTCGAGGTTGTCCTTCATGATCACCGTAGACTTCACCAGCAGTCCCGACATACCCACGGCATCGGCGGCATGGGTGCGCGCCGCCTCCATGATGTTGCCGATGGGCTGCTTGATGCCCAGGTTGATGACCTTGTAGCCGTTGTTGGTGAGGATGATGTCCACAAGATTCTTGCCGATGTCATGGACGTCGCCCTTCACGGTAGCCAGCACCAGGATGCCCTTTTCCTGGCCATCCACTTTTTCCATGTAGGACTCCAGGTAGGCCACCGCCGCCTTCATGGTCTCCGCCGACTGCAGCACGAAGGGCAGCTGCATCTCACCGGAGCCGAACAGTTCCCCCACCACTTTCATACCGTCCAGCAGCAGTTCGTTGATGATCTGCAGGGGGGTGTATTTCTCCATGGCCTGCTCCAGATCCTGGTCCAGACCCTGCTTGTCACCGTCGATGATGCGCTGCTTGAGGGCCTCCTCCACGGTGGCGGGCTTGCGCTGTTTCACCACCGCCTCGTTGACGTCCTTGAAGAGATCGACGTAGCGCAGCAGGGGATCTTGGCCGTCGCGGCGGCGGTTGAAGATCAGATCCTCCGCCGCCTCGCGCTGTTCCTGCGGTATCTTGTGCAGGGGCATGATCTTGGAGGCGTGGATGATGGCCGCGGTCATGCCGCGCTGCTGGGCGTGATGGAGAAACACCGAATTCAGCACGTGGCGCGCGGCGGGCTTGAGGCCGAAGGAGATGTTGGACAGGCCCAGCAGGACTTGGCACTCGGGCAACTCGCGGGCGATGCGCTCGATGGCATCCAGGGTGTTCTTGCCGTGGTCGCGGTCCTCTTCCACACCGGTGCAGATGGTGAAGGTCAGGGGGTCGAACATCAGATCGGAGGGCGGCAGGCCGTGACGCCCGACGGCGAATTCGTAGAGGCGGTGGGCGATGGCCAGTTTGTGGTCCACCTCCTTGGCCATGCCCTCCTCGTCGATGGTTAGGGCCACCACGGCGGTGCCGTATTTTTTTGCGTAGCCCAGGACGGTGGCGGCCCGTTCCTCGCCGTCCTCGAAATTGATGGAATTGATGATGCTCTTGCCCCCCAGCAGTTTGAGGGCCGTCTCGATCACCGGGGTCTCGGTGGAGTCGATCACCAGGGGCACGGTGATCTGCCCGCGATAGCGGGAAACCAATTCGCGCATGTCCTCGGCCTCGGGGCGACCCACATAGGCCACACACACGTCCAGGGCATGGGAACCCTCCTTCACCTGTTCGCGGCCGATGCTCACCAGGGCATCCCAATCCTCCTGGGCCAGCAGTTCGCGGAATTTCTTGGAGCCGTTGGCGTTGGTACGCTCGCCGATGGCGAACACCGCGTTCTCCTGGCGCAGGGCCACCGAGGTGTAGAGTGAACTCACCGCAGGGGTCAGGGTCACTTGGCGGTGCTTGGGGGCGGGATCGGGGCGGGCATCCAGCATGGCGCGCAGGGTGGCGATATGCTCCGGTGTGGTGCCGCAGCAGCCGCCGATGAGATTCACCCCATCCTCCTCGATGAAACGCTGCTGCCATTCCGCCAACTCGGGGGGCAGCAGAGGATATTCGGTGCGCCCCTCCACCAGCATGGGCAGGCCGGCGTTGGGCATCACCGAGATGAAGCCTGGCCAGTTCTCGCCCAGGTACTGGACATGCTCCGCCATCTCGGTGGGACCGGTGGCACAGTTGAGGCCGATGGCGTCCACGTCCAGAGCCGCCAGGCTGGTCACGGCGCAGGCGATGTCGGAACCCACCAGCATGCTGCCGGTGGTCTCGATGGTCACCTGGGCGAAAATGGGCACCTCCTCGCACCCCAGTTCACGGCGCGCGATCTTGCAGCCGTTGACGGCCGCCTTGAGGGTCAGCAGGTCCTGATGGGTCTCCAGCAGGAAGGCGTCCACGCCGCCCTCCAGCAGGCCGCGGGCCTGCTCCGCATAGGAGGACTCCAGGGTGTCGTAGTCGATGTGACCCAGGCTGCACAGCTTGGTGCCAGGGCCCATAGAACCCAGCACGTAGCGCGGCCAGGCGGCCGTGGCGAACTCGTCCGCCACCGCGCGGGCCTGCTGCGCCGCCAGGCGGTTCAACTCCTGGGCCTGGTCCGACAGGTCGAATTCTGCCAGCACCACCCGATTGGCACCGAAGGTGTTGGTCTCCACGCAGTCGGCGCCGGCCTCGAAATAGGTGCGGTGCACGCCCTGCACGAAATCGGGACGGGTGCGGCAGAGGATCTCGGAACAGTTCTCCAGGCCGAGGAAGTCTTTTTCCAGGTCCCAGTCCTCGGCCTGGATCAATGTGCCCGTGCCGCCGTCGCACAGCAGCACCCGTTTCTGCAGTCGTTCGATGAATTTTTCCATGATGCTCTTGAATGTTGCGGGAACTGATCACCTACCAGCATATCGGCCGGGCGGCCGCCCGAGTGAATCTGAGTGAAACAAGGCCGCCCGCGAGCCGCTCACTGTAACCGGAAGCCGTGGCGGCGGCAAGTAAAGCCCTAGGTTTCGTGGTCCTATGGAGGGCGCGGCTTTATGGAAGGCAATAATAATGCCTGGGGAAAGGGTGATGAGTAATGGGTGATGGGTGATGGGTGATGGGTGATGGGTGATGAGATGAAGTGCGGTTTT
>CAYRLE010000041.1:0-22029 GCA_964425105.1 uncultured Gammaproteobacteria bacterium
CTCCTGCAGGAAGCCGTTGCGGCACAGGCGCTCCCGGTGGGTGCGGCTCAGATCAGCCGAGCGGATGGCCACCCCCCCCTGGGCCTGGAGTGCCCGGAGGGCTTCGAGGGATTCCGCCAGCTTTTCCGAAGGTGTGGCCATGTTGCCTGTGCTGTCATTCGTTTATTATGCGGAACGATAGTTAGTTTATTATGTTTTATAATAATTAGTATTTTATGTCAATTGAATCCTGGGTATTGCGGGAGTCCCGCTGGTACAAGCTTGTTTGGCGGTGGGCAGTCATCCCAGTATTCGCCCTGCCTGATCGATCAGGCTGTTTCCCTGCTCCATCAGCTTGCCGGCCTCTTCTTCGTCTGCTGCAGGTCTATCTTTTGTCAGGTGGGTGTAGAGGGACGAGGCGTGGCCGGGGAGCAGATCCTCGGCAATCAATGCCGATTCGATCAGTTCCGGGGACAGGGGTGGCTGGTGGTCTTCATTTCGCCACTGGAGTAATGCCTGCAAGGCGGCCTCCACTGCCTCGCGCATGGGGGACAGCGCTTCGAGCGGGAAACCACCCTCGGCCAGCACCTGGACCATGCGTTGTTTGTGCCTGCCTTTGGCAAGTTGCTGACGCGCCGCGGTCAGCCGCTTTGCCTGGTCGATGTCAGGGGGCACATCCAGGGTTTTAGCGCGATGCAGGGTTTTACTCTGTTCCCGGCTGAGATTGAGCACACCGGCCTCGATCAAACGCTGTATCGTGTTGTAAGTGGCGAGGTCCATCAGTTCCAGGCGGGGTGTCTGTTCCCGGCAATGTTCCTGTAACTGCTTCTTCAGGGTCTTGCGCAGGGCATCGTTCACGCTGCTGGCCACCACGAGCAGTGTGCGTTGCCTGTCTTCGCCATACAGCTCCAGTAGTTTCAGGTGCTCTCCAAGATGGGCCAGGGCCTGGTCCCGGAGCTGTTGCAGTGGATCCGCTGGCGGCACCGTTTCTTCTGTTTTGTCCTCGCTCATCAAGGCATCGAGCCGTTCCAGGAAGGCGGCCCGCCCGGAGGGCAGCGCCATCTCGCGCTCACCCCGGCCATCGACGATACCCCCGGCGAGGGCGCGCTTTTGTTCCAGCAGGGCCAGCATGCGATGCTCGATGGAGTGCTCACACACCAGGTTGATGACCTGTACCGCCCGCTTCTGGTGTTTGCGCCATGCCCGGGCAATGCGCTGTTCCAGTTTGGCAGGGTTCCAGGGCAGATCCAGGTTGATGACCACGTCGGCGGCCTGCAGGTTGAGCCCCACTGCGCCCGAGTCGGTGGAGAGAAAGAGGCGGCAGTCGGGGTCATTTTTGAAGCGTCGGATCTCGTTGCGGCGTTTGGTCTGGGGAATCTTGCCGGTGTGCATGGCGTGATCGACGCCCATCCTGGCGGCCAGTTCCTGCACCAGGTGCAGCATGCGCTCCCACTCGGAGAAGATGATGATCTTGTGGTCGCCACTGGTCAGCAGTTCACTGAGAATGCTGTCCAACTCCTTCAGCTTGGGGGCGATGCGGCACTCAGAGTCAAGGATATAGGGCGTATCGCAGAGCATGCGCATGCAGGCCAGGTATTGCTGCAGGCGTTCCATTTCTTGTTTTTTCAGTGGCCGTTTCTTGGCCATGGCGACCAGGCGGGCGACCCGCGCCTCGTATTCGCCATAGCGCAGGGCCTGCTCCTTGTGCATGGCGACGAAATAGGTGTTGACTGTGCGCCCCGGCAGTTGGCCCTCGATTTCCTCCTTGCGACGGCGCAGCATTACCGCTTGCAGCCGTCTGTGCAGCTCGTCCAGGTTCTTGTAGCCGATGGCGTGACCGTTCTCGTCCAACTGGTAGAAGTCGCGATTGAAGCGGAACAGGGGGCCGAACAGGTGCGGGTCCAGGAACTGGGCGATGGAGTAGATTTCGTCGATGCGGTTTTCCACCGGGGTGCCGGTGAGCACGAAGGCATAGGGGCTGGTCAGCTGCTTGACCGCCTGGGCGGTCCTGGTCTGCCAGTTTTTGATACGCTGGGCCTCGTCGAGAATGATTACGTCCGGTGCCAGGGTGTGATTGAGTTCCTCGATGTCGGGCCGAACCTGTTCGTAGTTGGCGAGGTAGAAGAAGGCGTCTTCGGTATACTGGCGCAGTCGCTTGGCGCGTGGTCCCTGAATGATCAGTGAGCATTGGCCGGTGAATTTTGCGATCTGCTCCTCCCATTCCGCTTTCAATGAAGCGGGTGCGATCACCAATACCCGCCGGATGCCGTGGAGACGGCGCAGCAGTTCGCAGGCGGCGATCGCCTGAACGGTCTTGCCCAGCCCCATCTCGTCCGCCAGCAGGGCGCGTCCGGTGAAGGCCAGATGCAGCATCCCTTCTTGCTGGTAGGGGTAGAGGGGAACCTTCAAGATATCGAGATGCGCCTTGCCTGCCGCCATGGCCGCTTCGAAATGCTGGCGGGCGCGAATCCGCTGCGCACGCCGGTCAAGCTCTTCGAGCCAGGGCGTCAACTCGGCGGAGATGCGCATGCGCCGCCTGACAGGGGCGGGCGCCGCCGCAATGGCCCGCTCCAGCGCCGGCAGCCTGTCCAGAGGATCACCGCTCAGCGTACCCTTGGCGTTAAAGAAGGGGGCGAGCAGGGTGCGGGCCCGGGAGCGGGAACGGCTGCCCGATGGCCAGCAGACGCGCACTTGACAGAGGCGCCGGTCCAGAAAGATTTCGATATAGGGGCTGCCGGCCGCGGCCGCCTGGCGGAAAAGCCGCTTGCGCCGTTGCTGGAGGCGGTGCAACGCCGCCTCGATGTGCTTGCAGGTGCCCAGCCCGTTGACACGGTGGTCGGGGCAGTTGCAGCTGTTGATGGGCTCGCTCAGAGAGCGTATTTCCACCTGGTAGGTGCGCCCGGTGCCGGAACGGGCCGTGAAGGTGGTGAAGAAGGTAGCGGATCGTTCCAGGGGCTCGATGCATATCGCCTCTTCGATGCCGCGAAACCGGCGGCGTTCGATTTCTTCGGCGTCACTGGTCAACCAGCCGGTGAAGCGGGGGCGGCCTGGGGTTTTTCGGGTGCGTTTTCGGGAGGATTTCATTGCGCGCGTTTTGTTTCTTTTTGTTGTTCAGTATTGACGAATGGGTAGTCCGCCTGTCTTGTTGCTTCGGGGGTATCCCGATACTACCATAGGATGTTTCCAACCCGGCTGGCGCGGCGCAACCCATTCACAAGATTATGAAGGCCATTCGACAAGTGCTTGCCAAGCAGCGCCTGCGGCGTGAATCCGCCTGGTCGCTGCTGGTGCTGGATCATGCGCCGGTGGCCCTGGGCCTGCTGGGGACGCATCTGGCAGATAGGGAGCGGCGTCTGCCCAGTTCGGTGCTGCTGGAGCGCCTGCGCCAGGATCTCGATGCCCTGCGCGCCCAGGGACAGGATCTGCCGCAGGCGGCGGAAGGCTATCTGTCGGCGTGGCTGCGGGCCGGTTATTTGATGCGCAGTTTTCCGCCCGGGGCGGTGGAGGAGGAGTATGAGCTGAGTACGGCGGCGCTGCGTGCCCTGCGCTTCGTGCAAGGCCTGGAGGAGCAGCGCGCCGTGGCGACGGAGAGCCGCTTGTCGCTGGTCATCCAGCAGTTGCGACAACTGGCCGAGCAGACCGAGACCGATCCCGAGGCCCGTCTCGAGGTGCTGCTGCGCGAGCGTGAGCGGCTGGATGCGGAGATCGCGGCGGTGCGCGCCGGCCGCCTGGAGACCCTGCCGGCGGAGCGGGCCATGGAGCGGGTGCGCGAGGTGACGGCGCTGGCCGAGGAACTGCTGGGCGATTTCCGCCGCGTGCGCGACGAGTTCGCGCGCATCAACCGCGATCTTCGGGAGCAGATTGTGGAGAACGAGGGCAGCCGCGGCGAGGTGCTGGACAAGGTGTTCGCCGGGGTGGACTTAGTGGCCGAGAGCGAAGCCGGCCGGACGTTCCGCGCCTTCTGGCGCCTGTTGACCGATCCGGAGCAGACGCTAGCGTTCGAGGAGGCGCTGGATCGGGTGCTGTCCCGCGAGTTTGCCCGGCAGCTTGCGCCTCCGGAACGGCGTTTCCTGTTGCAACTGACCCGCGGCCTGCTGGACAATGGTGGCGAGGTGCACGACGTGCTGCAGCAGTTTGCCCGCGGCCTCAAGCAGTTCGTGCAGAGTCAGGCCTACTTTGAACATCGGCGCATGAACCGGCTGTTGCGCCAGGCGCAACGCCGGGCGCGGGCGGCGAAGGAGTATGTCCATCCGGCCGATGATATCGGCCTGACCTTGTTTCTTTCCAGCGCCGGCCTGCGTTCCGTCGCCCAGTGGCAGCTTCACGACCCCAACACCGAACAGATCGGGGGTGGCATCACCCGGGCGGGGGAGATGGCCATCTCCGTGGAGTCGGTGGGGGAGTTGCTGGCGCACTCAGAGATCGATTTCCGTACCCTGCGCGGGCAGGTGGAGCGCTTGCTCTCAATGCGGACGCAGGTCTCGGTGGCCGAAGTGCTGGCTGCCTATCCCGCCAGGCAGGGGCTGGGGTCGGTCATCGGCCTGCTGGCGCTGGCTTCGCGCGAGGGGATTCAAAGTGAACACCAGGACCGGGTATGCTGGTCCGGCCTGGACGGCGTCGAGCGCTGCGCATGCATTCCACGCCTCTATTTTGTGAGACAGGCCCATGCAGGAAGCGGATGAAATTGTGATCTCCACCGCCCGCAGCGAGGAACCGCAAAGCGGCGCGGGCGCGCAGCCGCTCTATCCCGGCGATAGGGGTGAACTGCCCCTGGAGGCACGCCGCGTGCTGGTGCAATTGCTGGCCGGGCCATCCTTGGATGGCCGCCGCCATGGCCGGCTCTGGCCCAGCCTGTTGCGTTACCAGGACTCGATCGCTGCCCGCCTCAGCGAGTTGTTTCTGGAACTGGTGCTGGATGCGGACGCACAGGTGGCCTTCGTGCGCCAGGCCGACAGCGGCGACCTGGAAACTCCCATCCTGCTGCGCCGCGCCCCGCTGACCTTCCTGGAGTCGGTGCTCCTGCTCCATCTGCGCGGTCTGTTGGCCGATGCCGAGTTGCGCGGCGAACGGGCCGTGGTCGCCTTTGACGAGATGATGGAACAGATGCAGCTCTATGAACGCCATCTCAACACCGATCGCGCCGGCTTCGAGCGGCGTGCCCGCGCGGCCATCGAGAAGGTGAAAAAAAACAGCCTGATTTCCGCCATCCGCGGCAGCGAGGGGCGCTTCGAAATCTCACCCACCCTGAAACTGCTGTTCTCCGCCGAGCAGATTGCCGCCTTGTCGCGCAGCTATGCGAATCTTCTCCCGGACGAGGAACCGGAAAGCAGCTCGTCATGAGCGACCAGACGGATCTGTTCCTGGACGTGGCGGCGCAGGCGCAGCGCAGGCAGTTTCGCATGCGCCGCCTGCAGGTCTACAACTGGGGTACCTTCCAGGACTTGCACGACATCGCCATCGCTGAACAGGGTTTCCTGTTCGTGGGGCGGTCGGGGTCCGGCAAGTCGACGCTGCTGGACGCCATCGCCAGTCTGCTGACGCCACCTCAATGGCTCAGTTTCAATGCCGCGGCGCGGGAAGGAGAGCGCAGCCGCCGCGACCGCAATCTGGTTTCTTATGTGCGGGGTGCCTGGGGGGATCGCACCGACACGGCATCGGGCGAAATCGCCACCCACTACCTGCGCCGTGGCACTACCTGGTCCGCCCTGGCGCTGAGCTTCGTCAACGGAGAAGGGCGGTGGGTGACGCTGATCCATCTCTATTGGCTGCGCGGTAGTGGCGCGGCCACCAGCGATATACGGCGTCACTACATGATCGCCGAACGCGATTTCGACATCGCCCGCGCGCTGGATGGCTTCGACCTGGACATTCGCGGCCTGAAACGCCGCCTCCATGACATCGATCACTTTGGCGATACCTTCCGGCCTTATGGTGAGCGCTTTCGCCGTCTGCTGAATATCGACTCGGAACAGGCACTCAAGCTGTTGCACAAGACCCAGTCGGCCAAGAACCTGGGCGATCTGAACAGTTTCCTGCGCGAGTTCATGCTCGAACGGCCCGATACCTTCGAGGCCGCCGAGCGGCTGGTGGCCGAGTTCGCCGAGCTGGATGCCGCCCACCAGGAAGTGGTCACTGCCCGCCGTCAGGTGGATACCTTGCAACCGGCCCGGGAGCAGTACGAGAAACTGCAGCGACTGGACAGTGACATCGCTGCCAACGAACGACTGCTGGAGGGCATCGATGCCTACACGGAGGGACTGCGCATCACACTGTTGGAGACCGCCATCGGCGTGCGCGAGGCGCGCATCCTGGGCCTCGAGGGAGAAATCCGCCAGCAGGAGCAATACCATGAGCAGGCGCAGACCGAACTGCGGAACCTGGCATCGCAACACCGCGAACAGGGTGGTGAGCGTGTCGAGCAGCTGGAAGACCAACGTCGCAGCGCTGAACGACAGCGCGAAGAGCGGCTGAAGAACCGCGGACGGGTGGCAGCGGCCTGCCGTCTATTGGGCTGGCGCGCGCCCGACACCCCCAGCGTTTTTGGCGCGCAGCTCACAGAAGCCCGTGCACGGGCCGAGGCCTGGGGGGAGTGGGAAGAGTCTGAGGAACAGAAGCGCGATGCGCTGCGTGACCGGAAGAAGACCCTGGAGTCCGAGTTCGCCGAAGTGCGCCGCGAAATCGCGGCCATGGAGCGTCAGCCATCCAATATCCCGGCGCATATGCTGGCATTGCGCTGTACCATCGCGGAGCATCTGGGCTGTGGGGAGAGCGAGCTGCCCTTCGTCGGCGAGCTGATGCAGGTGCGTGAGGATGAGTCAGCGTGGCGCGGCGCCATCGAACGCCTGCTGCACGGCTTTGCGCTGTCTCTGCTGGTGGACAAGGCCCGCTATAGCGCCCTGTCCGAATACGTGGACCACACCCATCTGGGCGGACGGCTGGTCTACTACCGGGTTCATGACGAGCTCTCTGCGGGCGCTCTGCAGCCGCCGCCTCAGTCCCTGCTGCACAAACTGCAAGTCAAGGAAACCGTGTTTCGCCCCTGGCTCGAAGGGCAATTGATGCGTCGCTTCAACTATGCCTGCGTCGAGAACCTACGCGATTTACGTAGCACTGAACGGGCGCTGACCCAGGCGGGGCAGGTAAGGCACGGGCGTGATCGTCATGAGAAGGATGACCGCTGGCGCATCGACGACCGCAGCCGCTGGGTGCTCGGTTTCGACAACCGCGAGAAACTCGCCTTCTACCGGGCCCGCGCCGGTGAACTGGGTGGCGCGATTGCCACCATAGAGGGGGAGCTGAACGATTTACGGGAGGCGCGGGATCAGGAACGCAAGCGGCTCGAGGCCTGTTACCAGATCGTCAATCTCGACTGGCAGGCCATCGACGTGGCCAGCGTACTGGATCGGATTGCCAGCATCGAACGTCAGCTCAAGGAGCTGCGCCAGGGTAATCGCGCCTTGCGCGAACTGGGCGAACATCTCGACCGGCAGCGTGAGATAGTGGGGCAGGCGGAACAGATATTGAGTGAAAAACGTGCCGGGCTGATCGTGGCCCGGCAGGAGCGCGACCGTTACCTGCGTGAGCGGGAATCGGCCAAGGAGAGCCTGGCGACCTGTATCCAGCCCGACGAAGCCAGCCGGGCCGCGCTCGAGTCGCGATTCCATGTCCCTGCCAAGCCCAGCCTTTCCGGACTCGAAGAGCGCCGCCGCAAGGTGGAACGCGCCATTCACTCGGATCAGCAGGCCCTGCATGATCAGCGTGCGGCTTGCATACGGCGCATAGAACAGGCCTTTGCGGAATTCAAGCGCGAATGGCCGCAGAGCGGCGCCGACATGGATGCCACCCTCGAGGCGGCGCCCGATTTTCTGGCCTTGCTTCAGCGTCTGGAACGGGACGGCCTGCCGCGCCATGAAAAACGCTTCTTCGATATGCTGCGGGAGCAGAGCAGCGAAAACCTGGCTGCCCTCAACACCTATCTTTCCCAGGCCCGCAAGGATATCCATGCCCGCATGGAGCTTGTCAACGAAGGGCTGGCGGAAGCCGAATTCAATCCCGGCACCTGTCTGCAAATCGAGGTGCATGACCGTCACTTGCCGGACGTGCGCGAATTCAACAGGCAGGTAGCCGAAGTGCTGCGCCATGCCTGGCGGGCTGAGCGCGAGGTGGCGGAACGGCGCTTCCTGATGCTCAAGGCATTGGTCAAGCGGCTATCCGGCGAGGCGTCCGAAGACCGGCGCTGGCGCGAGTTGGTGCTGGACGTGCGGCTGCATGTGGAATTCATCGGCCGGGAAATCGACCGGCAAGGCGCGGAGGTGGAAATCTACCGTTCCGGCGCCGGCAAGTCCGGCGGCCAGCGTGAGAAGCTGGCCACCACCTGCCTGGCCGCCGCCTTGCGCTATCAGCTCGGCGGCAGCGAAGGCGCCTTGCCCACTTATGCATCCGTGGTGCTGGACGAGGCCTTTGCTAAGGCCGACAATGAATTCACCGAGCTGGCCATGCGCATCTTCGAGAAATTCGGGTTCCAGATGATCGTTGCCACTCCGCTCAAGGCCGTGATGACCCTGGAGCCTTTCATCGGCGGCGCCTGTTTCGTGGATATCAGCGATCGCAAGCGTTCCGCAACCCTGCCCATCGAATATGACCAGGCAGCACAACGGCTCGATCTGCCGAGGCCAGTCCATGGCGAAGAGCTTACTGCTTGAAGCGCCGGCACTGAGCGAGCGCCTGCGCACTCGGTTCGTCCGCCAGCGTGCCGCTTGGCTGCGCGGCGAGGGTTCATGGCCCCTGAGCCTGAATCTGGGCGTGCCTTCCGAAGCCGAGGCCATGGCCCACCCTGATAAGGTGAGCTGTTGGCTGCAAGGCTGGCAGGCGTGGCCAGGGCCGGGGCGGGTGGTGTGGGTCGAGCGCCGCTGGCCACGGCTGGGCGCCCAGCACCTGCCGAGGGCAGTCGTTTTCGATGCCCCCCCGATGGTGACGGAAATGCTGGGTGTGTTGCCCCAGTGGCAGAGAGCCGTGGAGCGCCTGCAGCGCATCGTCGGCCGCTGGCCCGCGCTGGCAGCGACAGCCTCGCAACAGTGGGACGTGCTTGGCGAATGGGAAGAAGCCGATTTCGAGCGCTTAGTGGGGCTGGTGGACTGGCTCCACAGTCACCCGGGTTCCGACCTGCTCCTGCGCCAGCTACCCGTGCCGGGCGTGGATGGCAAATGGCTGGAGCGGCACCGCCGTCCGGTCACGAGCTGGCTCGCCGCCCTGCAGGGCGGCGATGCAAGGGCGCGCGATCTTTATCAATTGGCCGGGCTGCGCCGAGCGCCGCCACGCATCCGTTTCCGGGTGCTCGATCCACAATTGCGCGCACGCTTCGCTGGCTTGTCCGACATCGAGGCGCCGCTCAGCGACATCGCGGCTATCTCCTTGCCGTTGCGGCATGTCTTCATCGTCGAGAACCTGCAGACCGGCTTGGCTTTCGGGGATCTGCCGGGCGCCGTGGTGTTCATGAAACAGGGATACGCCGTGGAGGCGTTCGCGGGAATCCCCTGGCTGGAGTCACTGCCGGTGCATTACTGGGGTGATCTCGATACCAACGGCTTTGCCATTCTCGACCGCTTGCGCATTGATCACCCCGCGGCGCACTCCCTGTTGATGGATGAAGAGACGCTGCTACGCCACCGTCAACTCTGGGGGCATGAAGCAAAGCCGGCACAGGCGCTGGAACTGCCGGGCTTGAACAGCGAGGAGAAGGCCTTGTATCAGGCCTTGCGGAGTGGCCGCTGGGGTCCCGGGGTACGCCTGGAACAGGAGCGCATCGACTGGCAATATGCCTGGGACAGAATTCTCGAAGTCAGCGCGAACGGACATGATTCGCAACACCTTGCGGCGTCCAGGAATGCGGCCAGCGCTTCAGCCCGGGATCCATAGAGAGGTGAACGGCGCGCTGTCAGAACTCACCCTCCCGCACGACCTTGTCCACCAGTTTCTTTATGTGCACCGGCTCAACGGGTTCGTTTTCCGGCAATGGCTGCTCGCCCTTCTTGATGCCTTTGGCTGCGATGCTGTCCAGACCTGCAAGCGTCTGGCTGCCCGGCAGGGTGGTGGCCTGCTCGTCATAGTACTCGAACCAGGGTAGCCCGGCATTGGTATAGGCCTTGGCGCTGGGCGGGCGGGTCGGGGGTGCATGGCTGGTGAGCGCCTCATAGACCTGGGAATTGGCGATGTGGACATAGCATCGGGAGAAGGTTTCGGTGTCCCAGGTCTCCAGACCGTAGTCGTCGGCGCGGATTTTCTGGCGCATCAGGCCGCCGGGTGCAAGGCCCATGTCGAATTCTGCCTCTGGCTCAAAGAGTGCCTCGCTATAGAATCGCGCCTTGAGCAGGGCCTGCTCGGCGAATCGTTTTTCGTAGATCTCACGTTTCATGGGGTAGGCGATGATCTGCAGGCCGCCATGTTCGGCCTTGCCGGTGAGCTGCTCCTCGGCGCTGTAGCCTTCGCCCAGGGGCATGGCCACGAACTGGCGGATCATGCCCTCGGCCACGCAGAAGCCGTCCAGCCAGGGTTGCTCTGGGAGCACCAGGTAATCCTGGGGGGCGCCGTGTAGGGCATCGTCCCAGATGTCTCCGGTGACGGCGTTGATCTTGCCTGCGGCCACCTTGATGGCGAAGGGGTAGTCGGACTCGAAATTGACCCACATGGCTTCGGCCTGGTACATGGGGAAGAACACTCCGCCACGGCGCGCCCAGGTGGCGGGCAGACGCTCGCCGATATCATCCACGTGCATGAGGGGGAAGCGTCCCAGGCCAGGGGGCAGGGGATACTCGCGGTTGTCGTCGGGCAGGCGCAGGGTGCGCTGGAATTCGACGGTGCAGCAGGCATTGGGGTGCACCTCGGGAAAGTGAAAAATGAGTTGGTCGTCTTTGAGTTCGATCATGGGTATCCCTCCTGTTGGTTACCAGTCGCCGTCGCGTACTTCCCGGACGATGCGCAGTACCGCCTTGTCCGGGGCGTCCTTCAGTTGCCGGATCAGCTCGGCGAACAGCCGGGGCCGGCACATGATGATCTCCTGCAGGTCCTTGGAGACCTTGCCGGCCATGGCCAGCAGCATGTCCACATCCTCGCCCAGGTCCCCGGCCAGGCGGCGGATGGTGGCCTCCGAGGGGGGCGCCACCTCGTTGCGCTCGATCTTGCTGAGGTAGGCGGGCTCCACGCCGATGCGCTGGGCGGTCTGGCGCAGCGAATAGCGTCGCTCGCTCTCGCGCAGCCGTTCGCGGGTCTGGCGGATGTATTCTCCAAATGTCATGTGTAGTATATAGTACACATCGGATGGCACGTCAAGACGGAGAGTGCAGGATTTTCGAAAATGCAGGGCGCCAAGGGTGCCACCGCCGTTATGTCGATTCAATACCCAGGGCGGATGATTTGTGGCAATCTGAAGACAAGGTGAAAAGTTGTGACGAGTGAACGGAATACAATGGCACAGCGACGTCTTGTCTACCTGGCTTTGCCAGTTGCCTACATGTTTTTTATCTTTCTCTTGTCATCCGTGCCCGGCGACATCAGTGCCGACGAGCCTGGTGTGTTTCTCGTGTTCGTCTGGTTGTCGCCCGATTTACAGAACCTTCTGCACATCCCCCTCTTTGGCGGGCTGGCATGGTTTTGGTGTGGCGCACTGAGGCAGTTCGCTGTGCCCTCCAGGCTGGTACTGTTGCTGGCATTCGCCATCGCGGTGCTCTACGGTGCGCTTGATGAGATTCACCAGAGTTTCATCCCCGGCCGCATGGCTAATCTAATGGACGTGGCCTTGAACACCATCGGTGCTGCAGCGGCAATCGTGGCTTACCGCTTATGGGATAGGCGCCGCGTTTCCGGCAGATCGTTTTGACCTTCACCCTCCTGTATTATTGCCAGCGGCCCGGCAGGTGGGGTATGCGGCTGCCCCTGGCAGCCTGTGGCCCCCCTTGGACAAAAAAAGCCCCGCACGAGGCGGGGCTCCTTTTCAAAGCCGAATTGCTTTATTGCGGGACAACGTTGACTGCGCTGGGTCCCTTGGGGCCCTGTTCGCATTCGAAGGTCACGGTCTGACCTTCAGCCAGTGACTTGAAGCCACTGCTCTGGATTGCGGAATGATGCACGAAGACATCTGCGCTACCGTCGGAAGGCGCAATGAAACCGAAACCCTTGCTGTCGTTGAACCACTTTACTGTACCTGTAGCCATTCTGGTTACCTCTGTTTTTGATTGATGAACAATGTAGTTTAGCGTGCAGGTTACTGCTGAGAAATTACGGGAAAGGTTACACTCTATACTGCGAGGAACTACCGGAACTGCTACAAGACAAAAACTGCAACTGAAGCCAGTCTATATCATGCTGGACTGATTGGCCAGCTATTTTTTCCAGGTTTTGTGAATAATTCGTCATTCCGGCGTAACACAGCAGAGACTGTGAATCTAAGCAGTAAATCAAGATGTTACTGGGTTTCGATTGGCGATGGAATGACAAAATACAATTTTTTCAGAGTATCTTAATAATTATTATTAGTTATTACCTTGAAAAGTCAGCGCTCATCTCCGAATTTCCCAAAGGCAGAGGGACCGCGAAAGCTGGGGAAACCCTACAGGGGCCAGTTTGTTGGCCCCTGTTAGGGTTCAGCCCTTACGTCCACCGATCAGCACGCCGCCCAGGATCAGCGCCGTACCTGCCAGTTGCAGTGCCGTCAGCGCCTCGCCCAGCAACAGCCAGGCCAGCACCAGGGTGGCCACCGGACCTGTGGAGCCGATGATGGCGGTCGGCCCGGCACCGAGGCGCTGGATGCCGGCGTTCATCAGGAACGCCGGAATGACCGTGGCCAGCAGGGCCATGAGCAGTGCCAGGCCATAGACCCCGACGGGCAGAACCAAGGCAGTCAGTTCATGGCTGGCGGCGAAGTGCAGCACGGTCGCCAGGCAGGCCACGCTCATGGCATAGGCGGTGAAACGCAGTGAGCCTGTGCGCCGCACCACTTGATCGGAGAGCATCAGATAGAGGGCAAAGGTGACGGCGGCGGCAAATATATGTCAATGACATACTCAGTCGTCGATGAGCGCCCACTGGGTAGTGACGGTGGTGATGTTGCTGCCGCTGCCGTCGGGATCGATCTCCAGTTGCACATCGGTGCTGTCGAGCGCGGTCAGGGTGACGCTGGAACCATGGGCGCCACTGATCTTCATGACGCCGGTGTGGGGATAGTCCGGCTCGGTGCCTTCGAAAGTCGTCAGGGTCTGAAACTGTACGGAGCCGTCCAGCTTGGTGCTGGCCACGGTGCCGTTGGCGTCGATGGTATAGGCCGTGCCCAGGCTGGCTTCGTCACTGGTGAATGCAATGTCGTAGGCGCTCAATATTTCGCTGACACCGTTTTCGCTGATGGCGAGTGAGTTGCCGGTGATGGAGCCACGAAAAAATATGCTATTGACTGTGCTTATGGCGAGGGTGAAATCACCGTTCAGGGCGATGTTGCCGCTGTTGTCGCTGATGGCCAGGTTGTTCAGGGTGACGGTGATGTCGGCACTCCAGGCCGGATCGGTGTCGGGGTTGCCGGTGAGCTGGTTCAGGGCCAGGGTCATGCTGCCGTTGGTGGTGCTCTGATCGAGGTTGTCGAAACAGTTGCTGAATACGATGGTGAAGCTGTCGCCGGCAGATGGCTGGCCATCGTTGTCGGCGTCGTTGAGCGTCACCTTGGCAGTCCCATTGCTGTTGTCGCAGGGGACATCGACGGTGATGGACAGGGCGGCGACAGCGGGCGCCAGCGGCGGCGTTGCGGTCCGCTGCAGCCATGCCAGCTGTTTCCTGGCAAAGGGCAGCAGGCGGAAATGCCGGCTTGGCCGGATGGCGGCTCCCAGGGCCAGGTCGCTGCCCAGAGTGCCGATCTCATAGGTGGAGGTGACATTCCCCGCGGAGGTGCCCGCTGCGGTTCCTGCATTGCTGGCGGTGATGGCCACCGGTGTCGTAGGAACTGCCGCGCCGTTGTTACCGCCGCCACCGCCGCATGCAGAGAGCAGTGTGAAGGCTGACATGGCAAGCAACAACATGGCTGGCTGTCGGCTGCGGATGTTCATGGTCTGTTCCCCCTTTTGGTGGGTCGGCACCATTTGTCTTCCCTGTAAACACCTCCCACTCTAATGGATAATAGAGGGTGAAGCCAAGGATTGGGAATCCGGGGTCGCGCTTTTGGGAGAAGGGTATGATTGACCCTGCCAGTGCATTTCCCCTTTCGCAAAGAAGACAGACCACCATGAGACGCTTATTGGTGCCATGACAGAGAAGCGTATTCCGGGCGACTGGCCTATTCTGCCTTGCTGCGCAGAGGAAATCGCCGCTGCCGTGTTCGGGCGCCAGCGGCGGGTGTTGCTGTTTGGCCCGCCGGGAGTGGGCAAGTCCACCCTGGCTGCGCGCCTCGGGGAGGTGCTGGCCGCGGATGGCGCTGACTGTTGGTGTATCGGCGCCGAT
Source organism: uncultured Gammaproteobacteria bacterium (assembly GCA_964425105.1). Lineage (GTDB taxonomy): Bacteria > Pseudomonadota > Gammaproteobacteria > SZUA-140 > SZUA-140 > S012-109. The sequence continues at coordinate 14,452 of CAYRLE010000041.1, forward strand.
CCGGGCTCACCGGCCTTTGGCGCGCCCGGTGCGCTGTCGCTGGCGGCATGGCAGGGCGGTGGCTGGCGCCCGCTGCGCAGCGAGGCCCTGTGCACTCTGGATGCAGGACGCTTCCGCCTGCCGCTGGCGGCGGCGGTGCGGCGCCTACTGCAGGAGGCCCCCCCGGGTGTGCTGCTGCTGGATGGTCCGGGGGTGGTGCGGGGCATCGCCGGCGCGGAACTGTTGCAGGGCTTGGTGGAGGCGGGTGCGGTTGATGCGGTGCTGGCCCTCAGTACCGCGGGGCGGGCGCCGCCGCTGGTTGCGGAGTTGCACGCCCTGGGGGTGGAGGTATTCGTGGTGCAGGCCGCGGCGCAGGCCGTGCGCCCGGGGCGGCGTCTGCGGGCGCGGCGGCGCACGGCGCGCTGGGATGCCTGTCTTGCCGGTTCCAGCGAGCATTGCATCGATCTGGTCAGCATGCACCTGGTGGGCACGCCGCCGCCGCAGCTTGTGAGCGCCTGGGCAGGGCGGCAGATCGCCTTGCTGCAGCGGGGCCGCACGGTGGCCATGGGCGAGGCCGTGGGGCTGGCGGGGAGCCGTCTGACGGTGCGCCTGTCTGCTCCGCCAGCTGCTGCCGATACCTTGTTGGTGCGCGATGCCGTGCGCGGTGGGGACGGCCTGCTGGAGACGGCCATCCCCTTTGCTGCAGAGCGCTGCGCCTGGCTGCCGCCACCCGACCAGGGCTTGTCACCCGCGGAGAGCATTGGGCCGCGCATCGTGGGCCGGGTCGGTGCGCTGACGGTGCAGCTGGTCAACGGCGTGTTCGGTGATCCGCTGCTGCATCTGCGCCTTGCCCACCAGCGGCGCAGCCTGCTGTTCGATCTGGGGGAGGGGGGGCGGCTGCCGGTGCGCATCGCCCATCAGGTCACGGACGTCTTCATCAGCCATGCCCATCTGGACCATATCGGCGGTTTTCTGTGGTTGTTGCGGGCGCGCATCGGCGAGTTCCCGCCCTGTCGCCTGTACGGGCCGCCGGGGCTGGCGCGCCATATCGAGGGCTTTCTCAACGCCATCCTCTGGGACCGGGTGGCGGAGCGGGCCCCCTGTTTCGAGGTGGCCGAGCTCCACGGTGACCGCCTGCTGCGCTTCCGTCTGCAGGCCGGCGACAAGGGCTGCCGCCCGCTGGGGGAGGCGCTGGCCGCCGACGGCACCCTGCTGGAGGAGGCGGAATTCCGTGTCCGGGCGGTGACCCTGGACCACCATACGCCGGTGTTGGCCTTTGCCTTCGAGCCCGCCAGGCAGATCAATGTCCGCAAAGAACGCCTGCGGGCGCGCGGCCTGGCGCCGGGGCCGTGGCTGGGCGAACTGAAGCGCCGCCTGCTGGCAGGCGATGGCCAGGCCCTCATTCAGCTGCCCGACGGCAGTGAGGCCGCTGCCGGCGAGCTGGGCGCCGAGCTCACCCTGGTGGTGCCCGGCAAGCGCCTGGTGTATGCAACGGACTTCGCCGATACCCCCCGCAACCGCCAGCAACTGGAGGAGCTGGCGCGCCATGCCCACACCCTGTTCTGCGAGGCATCTTTCCTGGAAGCAGACGCCGCGCTGGCGGTGCGCAGCGGCCACCTCACGGCCCGCGCCTGTGGCGAGATCGCCGCGGCGGCCGCTGTGGCGCGCCTGGTTCCTTTCCACTTTTCACGCCGTTATGGAGAGGATATGCGGCCGCTCTATGAGGAGCTGCGCGCCGTGTGCAGCCGGGTGCTGGTGCCACCCGGTTTGTGACTATCCCGCGACACTTCATCTTGCTCTTTTTACAGAGGCTGGAGATTCCTGTATACCTGCTAACTTATATCGGTACAAGGCCTTGTTCCGGGGTGCTTTTTTCAAGGATGGAGGGCTGGTGTCGATAATACTTTTGAGTGGATATCGCTGAAAACGAACTATGCTGAGTGACAGACGAATACGATTGGGCTGGCTGCTGATGCTCTCTTTTGCCTGCAGCGTCGCCGACGCTGCAGCGCAGACGGATGAGACGCCCGTCTATGCCGTTCAACTGGAGTCATCCCGCAAACCCCAGCTGGCGGACTATGCGGTCATCAGCGAATACGGCACCCTGTATACTTATCGACCGCGCGGCGGCCAGGGCCTGGTCAGGGTGCGCATGGGCTACTACCGCAGCCGGGCCGAGGCCGAGGCGATTCTGGAGAAGATCCGGGCGCAGGGATTCAGCGATGCCTATCTCAGCCGTGTGCGTGACCCCGGCAGAGATCGCGCTGTGCCCAAGGCGGCGCCGCCATCGCCGGTTGTGAAGGCAGCGGCACGGCCTCCGCAAACAATTGCGGAAACCTCTCCTCAGAAAAAAGGGGTTCAGGCAACGGTCTCCACACAGCTGCCGCCCACGGCCAAGGCCCCTGTGCCGGCGCCGCAAGCAGTGATGAAAAAGAGGCTGCCGCCTGAAGCGGCGCCCGCCGCGAAGCCGCTACCCGTGGTAGAGAAAAAAAGCCGCCCCCCTGTCTCCCCCCGCCCCCTCTCTGAAATCGCCGGCGAGCCCCTTCCCGATCCCTTTGCCGAATAGTCCGGCACCGGTTTTTTCCTGCTGCCGGCGGGCGCCGGAGAGAGTTTTTGCAACGCCGCCAGATGGTGGTAAGATGCCTGCCTTGCAGGGCGCCGGGATTCCCGCCAGAGCCTGGTAGTTCAGGTTCCCCTTTGATCAATGGTGGCCTGTGCCGGTCCCCTCGCAACGATCAGTTGCAAACCCCGTCAGGCCCGGAAGGGAGCAGCGGTAGCAGCGAAGTCGTGTGCCGGGGTGTGGCGGGTGCAGGCTGCCTCCATTTTTCCATGACGCCCTCCGTGGTTTTTTGCCATAATAAGCCCTCTTCATCAGCGCCCGGGAACGCTCTTCGGGCACACAAGTCACGATTGCGGAATTCAGGAAACTCATGAGCTACCAGGTTCTTGCGCGCAAATGGCGGCCCCGCAGCTTCACCGAGATGGTGGGTCAGGCGCATGTCCTGCGCGCCCTGGTCAATGCCCTGGACAACGACCGCCTGCATCATGCCTTTCTGTTCACCGGCACCCGCGGTGTGGGCAAGACCACCATCGCCCGCATCCTGGCCAAGTCGCTCAACTGCGAGCAGGGCGTGAGTTCCCAGCCCTGCGGCGAGTGCTCCGCCTGCCGGGAGATCGACGAGGGGCGTTTCGTGGACCTCATCGAGGTGGACGCCGCCTCCCGCACCAAGGTGGAAGACACCCGCGAGTTGCTGGAAAACGTGCAATATGCCCCCACCCGGGGGCGCTACAAGGTGTATCTCATCGACGAGGTGCACATGCTCTCCAAGCACAGCTTCAATGCCCTGCTGAAGACCCTGGAGGAGCCGCCACCCCATATCAAGTTCCTGCTGGCCACCACCGATCCCCAACGCCTGCCGGTCACCATTCTCTCGCGCTGTCTGCAGTTCAATCTCAAGCGCCTGCCCCTGCAGCAGATCAGGGACCACCTGGCGCGGGTGCTTGAACAGGAAGGCATCGCCGCGGAAGGACCGGCCCTCGGCCTCATCGCGCGGGCCGCGGACGGCAGTATGCGCGATGCCCTCAGCCTGCTGGACCAGGCCATCGCCTATGGCGGCGGTGCCCTCACGGAAACCGAGGTGCGCGCCATGCTGGGCAGCATCGACCAGGGTTTCGTGGTGGAGTTGCTGGAGGCTCTGGCGGAAGAGGATGGCGCGGCGCTGTTGGCCACAGTGGCACGGGCGGCGGAACACAGCTTCGATTTCGGCGAATTGCTGGACGGCCTGATCTCCACCCTGCAGCGTGTCGCCCTGGCACAGTTGGTGCCGGATGCCGTGGATGACGAGGAGGGCGACCGGGAGCAGCTGCTGGGGTTGGCCCAGCGCCTGGGGCGCGAGGATGTCCAACTCTATTACCAGATTGCCGTCATGGGGCGCCGCGATCTGCCCCATGTGCCCGATGCCCGTGGCGGCTTCGAGATGATCCTGCTGCGCATGCTGGCCTTCCGGCCTGCGGCGCCGCCCCCTGCAGCTCCGCCTGGGGGGGCAGCGGGCGGCGCGGCCACAGGCCGGCCTGCCGCCGCTGGACGCCCGGCAGCCCCTGCTCCCGCTGCAGCACCCCCGCCGGCGCCGGCGGGGGCCCGCGGCCAGGGTGCGCGTCCGCCCCGGCCGGACAAGATGCCACCGGCCGCATCCCCTGCCTCAGGCCCGCCGAGCGGCGACGAATGGGGGCAGATCCTGGAGGCCCTGCGACTCAGCGGCCTGTTGCGGGAGATGGCCAGCCACTGTGTACTGGAGGGGCGGGACGCGCAGCATCTGCGCCTGGTGCTGGATGCCGCCCATGCCCATCTTCTCAGCAAACAGCGGGAACAGCAGCTGGAGCAGGCCCTGCAGCGCCATTTCGGCGTTGAGTTGAAACTGGAGATCAGCGCCGCCACTCCCAAGGAGGAGACCCCGGCTGCGCGCCAGGCCCGCCAGCAGAGCGAGCGCCTGGCGGCAGCGGTGGAGGCCATCGAGAGCGACAACGGTGTCAAGGCCTTGCAGGAGACCTTCAATGCCCGCATCATCCCGGAGACCATTCAGCCGGTGGATTGATGTATTCGTAAGGTGTGAGGGGTGAGGCGTGAGGGGTGACAGAGGGTTTTTGGCGCCTTACTCCTCACCCCTCACACCTCACCAATGAATAAATAAACCCAAAGGAGGTGACATCCCGTGAAAGGTGGATTGGGAAATTTGATGAAGCAGGCCCAGAAGATGCAAGAGGATATGCAGAAGGCCCAGGAAGAGATCGCCAATCTGGAGGTGACCGGCCAGGCCGGCGGCGGTCTGGTGACCGTGGTCATGACCGGGCGCCATGATGTGCGCCGCGTGGAGATCGACGACAGCCTGCTGCAGGACGACAAGGAGATGCTGGAGGACCTGGTGGCGGCGGCCGTCAACGATGCCGTGCGCAAGGTGGAGAGCGAGACCAAGGAAAGAATGGCCGGCATGACCAGCGGCCTCTCCCTGCCGCCGGGTTTCAAGCTGCCTTTCTGAGCGCGCCAGCGCCATGTCCCAGAGTCTGCTCATCAAACAGCTGGTGGAGGCCTTCCGCTGCCTGCCCGGCGTCGGGCCCAAGAGCGCCCAGCGCATGAGTTATCATTTGTTGGAACGGGACCGAGAGGGAGCGCAGCGTCTGGCCCGACTGCTGGTGGAGGCCGTGGAACGTATCGGTCACTGCAGCCAGTGCCGCACCCTCAGCGAGACGGAACTGTGCCGGGTCTGCGCCGATGAGCGCCGCGACCGCAGCCTGCTGTGCATCGTGGAGTCGCCCAGCGACGTGGAGGCGGTGGAGCAGTCCACCAGCTACCGGGGGCTGTATTTCGTGCTCATGGGCCATCTCTCGCCCCTGGACGGCATCGGCCCCGAGGATATTGGCCTGGACCGCCTCGCCCTGCGTCTGGGGGAGGGCGGCATCCAGGAACTGATCCTTGCCACCAATCCCACGGTGGAAGGCGAGGCCACTGCCCATTACATCGCCGAACTGGCGCGCAGTCGCGGCATCAGGGCCAGCCGCATCGCCTGCGGTGTTCCCTTCGGGGGCGAACTGGAATACCTGGATGCCGGCACCCTGTCCCACGCCATCAGCGGGCGGCGGGATGTATGACTGGGGGTGAGGCGTGAGGAGTGAGGCGTGAGGCGTACGCGGTGCAACGGACATTGGGTCAGCGCTAAACAGGCATTCTGGTTACTGCTGTCCTCAGGGAAGCCTAGTGCCTTTGCAAAACGCCGGCACCTACCCCTCCCTCCTCACCCCTCACCCCTCACGCTTCACAGCTTGCTCCTCACTCTCCTGTGCCTCACTTCTTTCTATGCCCATGCGGCATCCCTCTGCAAGGAGCCTCCCGGTTATGCCGCCTTGCCAGCGCTTGCCCTTCAGGAAGTGGCGCGAGGACTGCAGGAACCGGTGTTTCTCACCCATGCCGGGGATGGTAGCGGGCGCCTCTATGTGGTGGAGCAGGGCGGTGTGGTGCGCATCATCGAGCGCGGCCGCCTGCGCAGCCAGCCGTTTCTGGATATCCATAAGCGGGTGCGCAGTGGCGGCGAGAAGGGTCTGCTGGGTATGGCCTTCGATCCCGATTTCAGTGCCAATGGCTGGTTCTATGTCAACTACACGGCGCGGCGCGACGGCGCCTTGTGGACCGTCATCAGCCGTTTCCGGGCGCAGGATCCCCGCCATGGCGATGCAGCCAGTGAGCAGCGCCTGTTGCAGGTCCGCCAGCCTTTCGCCAATCACAATGGCGGCCAACTCGCCTTCGGCCCCGACGGCTATCTGTACATCGGCCTGGGGGATGGCGGTAGCGCCAACGATCCCCTGGGGCATGGTCAGAACCCCGCCACTCTGCTGGGGACGCTGCTGCGCCTCGATGTCAGCGATGGTACGGCGTCCTACCAGCTGCCGCCCGACAATCCCTTCCTGACGCGGCCGGGATTTCGTCCCGAGATCTGGGCCTATGGTCTGCGCAATCCCTGGCGTTTTTCTTTCGACAGGCGCAGTGGCCGCCTGTTCCTGGCCGATGTGGGGCAGGACCGGGTGGAAGAGATCGATGTCATCGTCCCGGGCGGCAACTATGGCTGGAACATCATGGAGGGGGACCGTTGCGCCGACGGTGCCAGGGACTGCGATGGTGAGGGTCTGGAGATGCCCGTGTTCACCTACCCCCATCCCCAGGGGTTTGCCATCAGCGGCGGCTACGTCTATCGCGGGACCAGCATCCCCGGGCTGTGCGGCGTCTATCTGTACGCCGATTATGTGAAGGGGAAGGTTTGGGGATTGCGCTATAATGGCCGGCGGGTGATGCGCAATGGCAAACTGTTGGCCACGCCCTACCACATCAGTTCCTTCGGTCAGGACGAGGCCGGTGAACTCTATATCCTGGCCCATCAGCGCGGCAGGGTGCTGAAGTTCGTGAGCAAACCGTGACACAGGGGAAGTTACCATGATAGCAGGGACAGTCTTGTTTGCGGCCACGACCTATCTGCTGATGGTGGCGGCTTTTTATGGCGCGCGCGTGCGCCGTTTTCATATCCCGGTGATGGTCACCATCATCGCCATCGATATCTTTTTCCCCGTCTATCTCTATCTGACCCGGGACTGGATCCGGCGCCTCTTTGAACAGGAGGAGATTTTTTCCTTCCTGATCTGGATGCATCTGATCCTGGTGATCTCCCTCTATCTGCTCTATTTCTTCCAGGTGCAGACGGCGCGCCGCATCATGGCCGGGGATGAGGCGGCGCGCAGCGAACACCGCAGCCAGGGCAAGGGCATCCTCATCATACGCGCCCTGATGATCACCGCCGGGGCACTGCTGGTGGAGGCGCCCAAGGAGGGGTGATGAGTAATGTGTGATGAGTGATGAGTAATGAAGCTGTGATACGCCCATCACTCATCATGCATTACTCATCACCCACTGTGTTGCCGCGCTACACCTCATATTCCCTCCGCTTTCCGCACAGGCGGACAAATCGGGCTCGCCCACAATAATTGACTGCTTTCCTTGACTGTTTCAGAAAAATTAAGGCTTCTGGATCAGTGTCCGACAATGTTATACTTGAAATACTA
>CAYRLE010000042.1:0-21780 GCA_964425105.1 uncultured Gammaproteobacteria bacterium
GCTGAAAAGGGCGCCCGATATGTCAGCGTGGGCATCTATTATCACGAACGGGACCGGCAAGATTAGGAGTACGGCACCATGAAGCACTTCAAGACGAAAACCCTGACACTGGGCCTGCTGGCCGCCCTGAGCCTGGCATCCTGCGGAGGCGGCGGCACAGGCACCAATGTGGCCGGCATAGGCGGCACCGGCATCGTGGCGGTGGGCCAAATCACCGCCTTCGGCAGCGTCTTCGTCAACGGTGTTGAATATTTCCTGAAAAACGGCAGCCAGCTCCTGGTCAACAACACCCCGGTCAGCGAGACCGACCTGAAACTGGGCATGGTGGTCACCATCAGCGGCACCCTCAACAGCAGCGGCCAGGCCACCATCGACAAGCTGGTCTACGATGCCGAAGTGCGCGGCCCTATCACCACCATCACCACCGGCGTCAATGGTGATGGGCAGACCAAGACACTCACCATCATGGGTAAAAAGGTTATCGTGGATGCCGTAGGCACCAGCTTCGACGGCAACTACAGCTTTGGCGGTATCACCCAGAACGACTTCGTCGAGGTGAGCGGCTTCATCATCGACGGCAACGGCACCATCCAGGCTACCCACATCGAAAAACAGAGTGTCTTCAGCGGCACCGAGACCGTGGAGATCAAAGGCAGGCTCACTAGCTTCGTGCAAGGCTCATCCACCAGTTTCCTGCTGGACAACCAGATCACTATCAGCTTCGACCCCAACAATGGTGGCACCATCATGAACAACCTGGGGAGTTGCGGTCTCAATCAGGGCTGCCCTCTAGAGATTGAGGGACACTATGACCCAGCCAACAACACCATCAACGCCAGCAAGATCGAGGCTGCCGACAGCGGCCTGCCTGAATCCAGCGACGAAGCAGAAGTCGAAGGTGTGATCACCGATTTCGTCAACCTCGGCAATTTTAAGGTCAATGGCATCAAGATCGACGCCAGCAGCGCCACCCTCGAACCCAACACCCTGACCCTGGCCAATGGCAGTGCTGTGGAAATAGAGGGCAGCCTGGCAGGCGGCGCACTACAGGCGGACAAAGTAAAAGGACGTGGCAATACCATTGAAATCGAGGCCTATGTGGCGGACACCCTGCCCAACAACATCATCAAGTTGCAGATCACACCTGCTCAGACTCTCAATGTGGTGGTGGACGACAGCCAGACCCGCATCGAAGATGAGACAGGCACATTTACCAATACCACTGGCGACCAAATGAGATTCAACAACATAGAAACTGGTAATTTTCTGGAGATCAAGGCCACCCAGGACAATACCGGCCGCATTGTTGCCGCCACCCTGAAGCGCAAGAATGGCGACGGCGAAGTCATTCTCCAGGGTCCGCTGGACAACTCACCGCAGTTCAACGGAACCATTGTCACCCTGAGCATTCTAGGAGTGCCGTTCACCTCAGGCGCCGCCACTGAATTCCAGGAAGATGACGGCAGCGACACGGATACCACGCTGCTTAATGCCAATGCCTTCATCTCCGCACTCAACGGGGCTCCCAGCACAGCACTGGTAAAAATCAAGGACAGCATTCCTGCAGGCACTGGCATTATCGTCGGCGATGGCATCGCCGAAGAAATTGAGCTCGAACTCTAGGCCGCAAGCCCCATAGACTCCTCTCCTCCCTTACGGCGTCTTTCTGGCGCCGTTTTTTTATGGGCGACGGCACCGCTGTTACCAGAACCGCCCATGACCTCCCGCTTTCCCAGAGGGAGATATCTTTCTTAAACAACGAGGGAGTAAAGGGATCGGCACAAAAAAATGCACAGCCCCCCACACCCGTCTCTTCACACATCCGGCATGGGGGCTGTGCCCACCTTGCGGCGCCCCACCTCACACGGTTCCACGGACGCCTCACTCACGCACCTCTGCGGCCTTCCTCACTCGCGAACCACCGCTGCACGCACTTTCCGATTATAACCGGAACACGAGTAAAATGCAGTGGCTGCGGGGATAAACCTTATCTCAGTCTTATCAGCCGTCACACGGAATTGATGTATCCTGGTGATTACCTTACAGTAGGTGCAATGTAAGGAGAAAGCGACCATGAATCGTCCTGTTCCTGCAATCACGTCCTGCGCCCTTGTGCTGCTCCTGCTGTTCCTGCTGGGCGGCTGCAGCACCCTGCAGGGCGGCAAGCGCGACCAGTGGACCACCTATGACGATGTCCCGGCACTGAGCCTGGCCATGAATGGCATTAAGATCGGCCTGCTTGCCGATACCCGCAATGCCACCGAGCAAAATCTCGGCACTTTGACCGCCGCAGGTGAAAAAAGCGCCACCCCCGACTCCAGCACGCGGCGCCCCCCCGCCCTCAATCACCTGGCCCCGGATATGCTGGCCTATGCCCTGCGTCGCCTGATCGACGAGGAACAAGTGGATGTCATTCTCTATCTGGGCAATGGCGCAGAGAGCGGCTGCAGCGATGAATTGCGCATGACATTCGACATTCTGGAACAGTTCCGCGACGGCCAGGGGACCCGCCATGGCAAGCACACCCCCATTTTCTATGTCATCGGCAATCACGATTATCTGGGCGGGGGCTATACACCCGCCATGCCGCAACGCAACCGCCTCTGCTTCGACAGCCCCGTCTCCCTGGACACCGAGTTGAACACCCCGGTGGACAAGTTCCAACTGATCACTCTGGTGCATAACTTCAACCAGGGCAATTTCGACGGCCTCAACAGCGGCATCCTCAACAAGTGGCGCTATACCGACAACTACAACGAGCGGCGCCTCTATCAGGCCTGCGTGGTCAATGACAAGAACCGTTACCAGCATATCAAGGCAGGCTGTTACCTGGCCGGCAAACTGGTCTACAAAGACGGCTCGGAAATCCTGCTGGCGGACAGTTCCGACTATCATGACGAGGTCGGCTCATTCGCTTCCACCACCTTCAAAAAGGAGTGGTATGGCCTCAGCGGCTGGGTCTCGTCCTTGACAGAAAACGACGCCACCACGGAATGCAGTGACTTGGACGAAGCCATTGTCAGCCAGGCGCGCTGGTATCAGTGCCAGCAAGCCAGCAGGCGACCGCCGGTGCGCATCATTGCCGCCCATTATCCGCTCACCAGCCTGTCGCCCATCGCCCGCGTCGTGCTCAACAACCAAGACACCCTGTGCAATCTGTCACCGCTGTTCCTGCCCGGTCCCAGCTATGGCAACTTCTGGTTTTCCGCCAACACCATGCTGGCCCAGGAAAGCGGCGAGGTGAAATTCAATCTGGGACTATGCAAGAAGGAGAAAAGCTCAGCCTTCATGCGCATCGGCACACTCAACATCGGCTCCACGGTGGACTATGACCGCTCTCTGGACCGCGGCACGACCGAAGAACTGGCGCGCACCGCCACTCTGGACAATTTCATCGCCTATGAACCCGGCGCCTTTGTCACCAGCATCGCGAAAGTCAAAAGCCTGAAGGGCAGCCAGATCGTCACCCGCCACATTTCACCTGATATCCGCCGCTGCGGGGCAGTGCTCTCGGAATTGCGCCGCCAGCCCAGCGGCGATTCCCCGCCCTATGTCCCGGTGCGCGACAACCTCAACTACCGCGACCTATTCGGCATGGGCATGGGCTTTCTCGAATCCGACTGGACCCGCTACGACCATGTCTACGCCCATCTCAACCTGGAACGGCTGATCGGCCATCTCACTTCGTTCTTCGCGGATGACAAGGGCCTGAGTGAGGAAGATGTGCGCATGTGCCTGGCCCTGGAAACCTCGCGTCTCGCCAACGTCCCACAGGTCAAGGGCTTTGAGTGCAAGACCTGCCCCACCTGGCGTAAGATGCGCCGCATCGAGTTCGAAGAGCGGGCCAATTACTAGGGGGTGGCCATATACTCCGCCTTGCAGGCATCGCGAATGATCTCTGCGGCCACGTCACTGCCCATCCTGGGCAGATAGGTGAAAAGGCAACTGCGGTATTTGCGCGCCCTGTCTTCCCGGCTCTCGATATCACCCGGTGACAAAGTGCCCACCACATGCCTGGCGCCGCCCTGTGGAGAAGATGCCACCTGAGACAACAACATCTCCTGCTTCACAGCCCCCCCTTCCGCCAGCGCCATCATAAACAGCGCAACGACTGTCAACAGCACTCCACCAGCAATGATCCTGTATTTTCTCACTGTTCACCTCCTTCTTTCTTCATCAAGTCGAGCCTGCGCAGCCAGCCCTGCGCCACGCGGTTGTGCGGTTCGACAACCAGCACCTTGCGCAGCAAGGCCTCTGCCTTTGGATAATGGGCAAGGTTGAGCTCCAGCTGGCTGCTACGCAGCAAATATTCCACATTGTCTGGGTCCCGGGATAGGGCTCGCTGCAGATAACGCCGCGCCTCCAGCAAGCGTCCCTGCTGCATCATCTGTACGCCAGCGTAATACTGATAGGGGGACAAAAATGGCAGCGCATCAGCCAGCAGGAACAAGACCTTGGCCGCCCTCTCCTCATCACCCTTTTTCTTGTAGTAGTTCCACTGGGTCTCGATAAAATCCTCCCAACTCACGGTCTGCTTGAAGAGCTGATAACCCAGGCGTTTTTCGAATGAATCCAGCACGGGCGGAGGCAATTGTGCTGGCTGATCCTGGAATGGAAAGCCGATGGTCATAGCCCTGATCTGAAAATAACCCTTGTACTCCTCGGCCCGGGTAAGGGGGATCTCACGGCGCGCCACGGCGTCGGGCAGCGTTACCAGTGGCTCATCCAGCATGCCGCTTTCCAACAAGGCCTCATAATAGCTGTCTGCCAAGAGAAAAAAACCATCGACGGTGGGGTGCAGATGTTCCATGAACAGCTGATCGCCCACCAGACCATGGGGCGAGTGCTGCCGGAAACGGTCCTCCACCTCCACGATGGTTGCATCATACTGTGTCGCCAGCTCCCGGATGATTTCATTAAACACACTTGGGGCGCGAAAGCGCAACTGATCCAGATCCTTTGCCTTGACATAGAAACGATGGGCCTGGGCATAATCGCCCTTGGCCTCATAGAGGCGCGCCAGCTTGAAATGTACTGCGGCGCTGTTCTTATCCAGTTCCAGGGCCTGCAGCAACAGCGCCTCAGCCCTCGGGAAGTCACCTGACTGGAAGGCAGTCAGCGCCTGCTGATTATATTTCAGCCATGCAGAGCGACCGGCGGTCTCGGCGGGCGGCAAACTGCGGAAGGGAGGACGGTCCCGGAGATTGCTCACCAGAGTACCGATAAATACCTTGACCCCGGCTTCTTGATAACGCCGCAACAGGGCAGACAGGTTGTTACGGAACTGCGCCTCCCCCAAACGATAGATGCGCGAACCATAGGGTATAGTCGGCGCGCGGGCGGCCAGCGCCAGCAAGGAATCGGTACTGCCCCCGCCAGTCTCCCGCCGCCAGCGGTGCGGTAGATGGTAGAGATCCTCTAGCAACTGCAACACCCGGCTCTGCCTAAGCTGCAGATAGGCCAGATTAAGGGGCCGGGAAAAACGCCCCGTCAGTGCCGTGCCCGCGCCCAATGATGAGGCGATCCCCATAATGCCGATGTATTCATTGTGGCCGGCATAGATCACCACGGCATCGGGCTGCTGAGCGATAATCTCATCGGCAACATCCAGCAGGGTATAACTGGTGACAGCCGTGACCGCCGTATCCACCACCTCCACATCACGGTCAGGAAAACTGCGCTGCAGGCGCTGCCCCAGCATACCGCTCAGAGAAGCTCCGTAGCCAAAGGGGAAACCCGCCGCAGTCGATGCGCCCTGCACAAAGATCCGTATCCCCCCGGCTGGTTTTTCCTTACGGAAATATACCGAACTGGCGCGTAGCTGAAAGGGGTTGGAATAATCCTTGCCGAAGTAGCGCTTGATAAGTTGAGGGTTGACCACAAGGTAACTGGGCGCCATCTCCTCCTCGATGAAAAGCGGAAAATCCACTCCGTAGCCCAGTAGCCGCAGCCCCCATTCCAGACCTCCCAGCAGCAGAAACGGCAGCAGCAGGGCCAGCAGGAAATATGCGGGGCGCCTCGTCATGGACCTTTTTTTTGCATGAAAACAGTCATCAGAACTGAAAATAGATAAAGGGAGCGACCGCCGCCCCTTCCATGGCAATCACTAGGCCTTCCAGCAGGCCGCCGGTCACCAGCACGGGCAGCAGCCAGTAGCGCTTGTGGGTCAACAGATAATGCACGGCCCCCCGGCCAGGGAGCAGGTGATAAAAACGCCGATAGCCAGCCACAAATTCCTGGGTGTTAGGCAGCAGCCAGATGATGGCCAAAAGAATCGACAACCAGACCCAGACCACGGCCGGGATCACTGCGGCTGTCTGCTGTGCACCAAACTGCCCCAGCTGCCAGGAAGCCAGGCCTGCGCCATGCAGGCCTGCCATGCTGGACAGCATGCTCAGCGCACTGCCAAAACTGTCGGCGCGAAAGAAAACCCAGGCCACGGTCACCACCAGAAATGTGCAGCCAGCCGCCAGCAGACGCCCCCAGGGTGTGCTGCGCTCCAGATCCTGTCCTAGGCGGTGACGCAGACTGCGCCAGCCGTGATTGATGACCAGAAATAATCCATGGAGACCACCCCAAACGACAAAGGTCCATGCCGCTCCATGCCACAAGCCACCCAGCAGCATGGTCACCATGATATTGAGATGGCGCCGCCCACGCCCCTTGCGCCGGCCCCCCAGCGGGATATAGAGATAATCACGCAGGAAGCGGGACAAGGTCATGTGCCAGCGCCGCCAGAACTCGATGATATTGACCGCCTTGTAGGGTGAAGCGAAATTGAGCGGCAAGCTGATGCCAAACATCCATGCCAGACCGATGGCCATGTCGCTGTAGGCGGAGAAATCAAAATAGATCTGCAGTGTATAGGCCAGCGCACCACCCCAGGCCTCGAAGAAAGACAACTCGACGCCCCCGGCGGCAGACGCAAACACAGGTTCGGAGAACTGGGCCATGCCATCTGCCAGCAACACCTTCTTGAACAGGCCGATGCAGAAGATCAACAGGCCGACATCCATGTTTTCATAACTGAAACGGAAGATGCGCCGTCCCTCGAACTGGGGCATCATTTCCCGATGATGCACAATAGGCCCTGCGATCAGCTGCGGAAAGAATGACACGAACAGGGAGTAATTCAGAAAGCTGTATTCCCGCGCCCTGTCATAATAGGCATCCACCAGATAGGCGATTTGCTGAAATGTAAAAAATGAAATGGCCAGCGGCAGTACGATTTCAGGAACCTGATAATCACTGCCGGCCAGCTGATTGATATTACCGACGATGAAAACGGCATACTTGAAATAGGCCAACAAGGCCAGATTGACGGCTATCCCCATGGCCAGCAGCCCCTTGGCGGCAATGTTCCCGGCCTGACGGGAGGCAAGCGCCCTGCCAAGGTGGTAATTCACCACGATGGAGGCCAACAGCAGGACTAGATAATCGGCATCCCACCAGCCATAGAAAATCAGGGAGGCCAGCACCAGCCATGCCAGTGCCCAGCGAAAGAGACCAAGGCGCCCCAGCAGAAAGAACCCCAACAGTGTCAGGGGCAGAAAGAGGAAGATGAACCCATAGGAATGGAATAGCACGAACTGCTCCGCCAACTGGGGAATGGTGCCGGCGAGAGGAGTTGAACCTCCGACCTACTGATTACGAATCAGTTGCTCTACCAACTGAGCTACACCGGCTTCATGGCCTGATCCACAGGGGAGGAAATACTACTACAAAATCATACTGATAAAAAGTCAGCAGGCAGATCGGCCTGGCACTCCACGCCATAGGGCCGATAATCGACGATGGGCTTCTCGCCGACAATCAATGCCGCCAGCAGCCGGGCACTGGCGGGGCCGAGCACGACACCGTTACGGAAGTGTCCACTGTTGACATACAGGCCATCCAGATGGGGCACCGCGCCAATCACCGGCACTCCATCTGCATTCCCGGGACGCAAACCCGCCCATTGGCGGACAAGTGGGTAGTCCGCCAATGCAGGCACCAGCGCACGGGCAGCTTCCTGCAAAGACACCCTCACCTCCATAGTGGTGGATTTATCGAAACCTGCCTCTTCCACGCTACTGCCTACCAGGACATGGCCATCGCGGCGGGGGATGATATAGCGCCCCGCCTCCATGACGATGCGGCTCACCAGCCCGGGTGGGGTCTGATACAACAGCATTTGTCCGCGCACAGGATGAATGCGCAACCTGATCCCCAGCGCTTTCATGATTTCTCCGCTCCATGCCCCGCCAGCCACCACCACCAGGGGAGCGGCGATCTCCCTTCCCCTGACAGTGCGCACCCCTCTGATACGACCCTTGTCATGCAGCAGCGCCAGAGCCGCCTCGTGCTCATGCAGCATCACGCCCTGTGCCGCAAGGTCCTTGAGCAGCGCCTTGAGCAGGCGGGGATTGCGGATCTGGGCCACCTCTGGCAACCACAGGGCGGTATCCGGTGTCTTGCCCAGCCGGGGTTCCAGTTGCCGGCATTGGGAGGCGCCAACGACTTCCAATGGGACGCGATAGGAGCAGGACCATTGGGACGCCTGCTCCAGTTCATCGCTGTCCAGTATCAGCAGGCCGCTGGGCGTCCACTGCGGGTCGATGCCGGTATTCTCCAGCAGCTGTTCCGCCAGCAGCGGATATTGGCTCTGGCTCCAGCGGGCCAGGACATTGACTGCCCGGGGGTAGCGCCAGGGATAGAGTGGCGAGAGTATTCCACCGCCGGCCCAGGAGGACTCCCCCCCGGCCCTGCCCTTATCGAGCAGGGTGACAGAGAAGCCCTGCCGGCGCAGTTCCCGAGCGGTCAGCATGCCGATAAGACCGGCTCCGACAATCAGACAGTCAGTATGCTCCTTCATCCCTACTCATCAAACTCTCGGTGGCGTGCAGTTCTCCGACAGATCTCTGCCATTGATGTTGTGCCGGGACCGCGGCAATCGAATTATCAGCAAAAGCGGCTGGCAACTGAAACTGATTGTACACGCTACATAGAGAAACAGTCACGCAGCAGACACTGCTGAGCAGAGACCTGAAATCAGCCCCCATATCTGCAAAATACAATGAAATGCTTACAAAATTAAGGAACCTCTGATTAATTCTGGGCCGGATGGATGGCGAGATGAAATGTTCCGGATCAAGGCGAAAAGCGCAGGTAATAGCGTGCTATTGCCAAGATTTTCAACGCCGAGCCGGGAGATTTCAGCCGCTAGACACCGGTTCATGAATTAATCAGAGGTTCCTTAAAGGATTGGATAACCCCCGACTAATGCGGTAAAGTTATCACCATCATTCAACGTGGCGCGCACTCTCATGCTCCAGGATTCCGGCCTGACCAAAAAGCTCCAGCTTTGCACCGAGTTGCCGTCTCCCGCAGGGATCGCCATCCGCATTATCGAGTTGTGTCAGGATCCGGATGCAACATTGGGGGAAGTGGCATCCGTCATCGGGCATGATCCGGCCATTTCGGCAAAGCTGATGAGAATGGCCAACTCACCCTTGTATGCACGGCAACGCAAGATCGAGAACATCCGCCAGGCTATCTCGCTTTTCGGCCTCAATGGCACCCTGACCCTTGCCTTGGGATTCTCCGTCGTCGACAGCAGCCGGCAACAGGGTGGCTGTCTCGACCACAACCATTTCTGGCGGCGTTCGCTGGCTTGCGCCATCAGCAGCCAGCTGCTTGGGGCCCGCTTTGAACCGGCCAAGAAGGATGAACTCTTTCTAGCGGGCTTGCTGCAGGATATCGGCATGCTGGCCATAGAGAAGGTGGAGCCCCTTGTCTATCAGGATCTAGCCTGCAAGGCTTTTAACCATGACCAGATCGTCAGCCTTGAAAGCAACGTGCTCTCCAGCGATCATGCCGAAGTCGGCGCCTGGATGCTCAATAGTTGGAATATTCCTGAGCATATCGTGGCAGCGGTCGGCAGCAGTCATCGACGCAATCAAACAGATCACTTTGACCAGATCATTGCCGTGGCCAGCGTGCTGGGTGATATCTGGTGGCATGATGATCAGCAGACCAGTCTGCAACAGGCGGCCGGGCACGCGCAGCGCATGCTGGACATGTCCTGGGACGACCTGATGCAGATCATCGAGGACACAGGCAGCCAGCTGCAGGAGTCTGCCACCATGTTCGAGATCGACATAGAAGGCCAGATTCCCGCCGAATTGCTTCTCGGCAAGGCCAAGGAGCTGATGAGCCTCATGACTATCAGCACCCTGCAGGAAGCCACTGCCCTCAAAGAAAAAACCGATGCGCTCACCAACCAGAACCAGATGCTCAAGGAGCAGAACCGGCGCGATGATCTGACTGGCCTGTATAACCGTGCCTATCTGGAGCAGTTGCTGGCCGCAGAATACCAGATGGCCCGTGATAACAATTTCCCGCTCTCTGTGGTCTTCATCGACCTCGATCATTTCAAGCAGATCAATGACCGTTTTGGCCACCAGGCGGGGGATGAGGCCCTGGTCCATTGCGCCCGCATCATCCTGGAGAACACCCGCCACAGTGACCTCGTGGCCCGCTATGGCGGCGAAGAATTTGTAGCTATCCTGCCTGGCACCGATGCCGATGGGGCCCAGGTGGTGTGCAACAGGGCCCTGGAATCGCTGCGTTGCTCGCCCCTGGTGAGCGACGATCATGGGGAGATTCTGGTGACGGCCTCGATCGGGATCGCCGTACTGGATGGCACCCCCGATATCCATGGCGCCTACGATCTGCTGCGGCGCGCTGACCGCGCCCTGTATACCGCAAAAAACAGCGGCCGTGACCAGCTGAAGCTGTATGGCAGCTGAAACCCTTCTCTCTATCGCTTGCACCCTGAAGCGACAGTGGCGCAGCCTTTGCTCGCGTAACAAGCTGGACTCACCCTCGACGTAGGGAACCCCTCAGTAATTCATGAACCGGTGTCTGGCGGCCGAAATGTCCTGACCCGTCCTTTTTGTGGATACCACTCACAATTTCTATTGCATGCTGAGATCTGTGCCGTACGCGATATCAGCATCCATGCCGCCGTGGCAGAGATAGCGGCATTCCAAGATGCGCGTTTTAGTGGAGCCTAGGTGCTGGATAAAATTGTGACTCCAGTCAAAGTCTTGCGCCAAAGAAAAGCGTATTTTCGGATAGCTAGGGGCAATAGTCCAAACACGAACACAGCGCTCTCATGCACGGCAGGGCGCGCAAGCCAGGACGACCGGCGCCGCAAACAGGAAAGCAGGCCAAACATTCATTGATATTTCATAAAGTTACAGAAGGCGCGTAACACTTCTCCATGCCTGGGCCGCAAGCGCAAAATTTTTCTCCGTTGCTGCCGATATACCATTTAGCCAACTCCATCTCTCCTAGGGAATCTAGAAGCAAGCAGAGGCCGACGACCATTCGTTTGCATGTGATTCGGCTCTCGCCAATGCCGTGACAGGATATTTTATGAATGCGATCAAAAACAACGTGAAGGACTTGCACGCGGGTTTCACGCTCATCGAATTGATGATGGCGCTGGCGATAGGCGCAATCCTGGCAACCATGGCCGTTCCCAGCTTCATCGACCTCATACGCAACAACCGAATCACAACCCAGACCAACGATTTCATCTCCACCCTCAACTATGCCCGCAGCGAGGCCGTCAAACGGGGTACCGGGATCATTGTCTGCAGCAGCAATGACCAGGCCACCTGTACTGCGTCAGCCTGGCAGGACGGCTGGATCGTGCAGCAGGCCAGTAATGCAGAACTGTTGCGCGCCCATGCCGCGCTTGGCGGCGACAGCACGCTCAGCAACCTGGATAGCAATACCAGCATCCAGTACACCTCCCGCGGCCTGCTCACTGGCAATCTCGCCACCACTTTCGATCTCTGTGTCTATACAGGAAAACCAGGCCGCCAGATCAATATCAGCGCCACGGGCCGCCCCCGCAGCACTGAATATCTCGGCTGTTAGCAGGAAGAGACCCGGCTCATGCAAACCATCACAGCACGCACAAAGAAACAAGGAATGCAGGGCTTCTCGCTGATCGAGATCCTGGTCACGGTGGTTGTCCTTTCCATTGGCCTGCTGGGACTGGCTGGTCTGCAGCTGACCGGCCTCAAGTACAATCACAGCGCCTACCTGCGCTCCCAGGCAACACTGCTCGCCTCGGACATCATCGACCGCATGCGCGCCAACCGGGATATTGCCCGCACGGGAAGCTACGACATCAGCCTGGGCACTTCGCCACCCACTGCCAGCTGCATGGGGACGGGTAAGAATTGCACACCGGCCAATATGGCCGCCGCCGACCTCTCGGAATGGATACAGAACCTGCAGGGCCTGCTGCCCGCCGGTGATGGCGCCATCAGCCGCACTGTTACCGGCAATGAAGTCCGTTTCACCATCGTCATCCAGTGGGACGACAGCCATGGCGAAGAGGCTGCCGTCCAACTGCCCGTGGAGACCGTGATATGAAGCCAGCCAACCAGCACATTGCTTCCCTGCGCCGTCAGTGCGGCATGACTCTGGTGGAAATCATGGTGGCGCTCACCATCAGCATCGTGCTGCTGACAGGAGTGGTAGAAATCATGCTCTCCAGCAAGCAGACTTATCGTGTCCAGGAAGGTGTCGCCAGACTCCAGGAAAATGCCCGCTTCGCCAGCCAGTTTCTCAGTGAAGACCTGCGCATGGCCGGCTTCTCCGGCTGCAGCAGCGCCACCACACCCAACAACATTGCCGACCTGAACAGTGATGCCATCGCCGACAATTACTATAACTTCACCACCGACGGCCTGCAGGGATTCGAGTATGGCGATCTGCCGGTCAACCTCACAGCCACCGATACTCTGACCACTGCCGATGTGGTGAGCAATACGGACGTCATCGTGCTCATGTACGGCTCGACCAATGAAGCGCTGCAACTCACCGGCAATCTCACTACCGTCAATGCCAACATCCAGTTGACACAAACCAACATGTTTGCCGCCAATGACATTCTGTTCATCACCGACTGCACGATGTCCGATATCTTTGCCGCCACCAATGTCTCCAGTGGTTCGGGCACCACCACTATTGCCCATGCCAATTCGGTCAATACTGACAACAAGCTGAGCAAGGCCTACGGCCCCGACGCCATGGTCATGAGCATGGTCAAAGTGGCCTACTACATCGGCACCAACGCAGCCGGCATCCCGTCCCTGTTCCGCAAGCGCATGGTGGGGTCCAACATGCAGACCGAGGAACTGGTGGAAGGCGTGGAGAACATGCAGCTTCTCTACGGGGAAGACCTGGACGCTGACGGCATTGCCAACCGCTACATCAAAGCCAACAATGTGGGAAATTTCGCCAATGTGGTGTCGGTGCGCCTTGCCCTGCTGATGCAGACACCGAACGAGGTCAATACCCAGGCCGACACAAAGACCTACCCACTGCTTGATACTGTAATCGATCCGCCGAACGACCGGCGCCTGCGCCGTATCTTCTCCACCACTGTCAAACTGCGCAACAGGAGCCTTAGCTGAATGTACACCAGGAACCTAGCAAGCAATATGCAGGCGCGCCAGCAAGGCGCCACGCTGATCGTCAGCCTGCTGATGCTCATTGTGCTGACCCTGCTCGGCATAACGGCCATGAGTTCCTCCGGCCTGGAAGAAAAAATGGCCGGCAACAGCCGTGACCTCAACCTAGCCTTTCAGGCGGCTGAAGCGGCCCTCAAAGATGGCGAGGAATTCCTGCGCTCGGGCATCGTCTCCACCACGGCCTTCGACGGCAGTTACGCCGGCCTCTACCCACCTCCCTCGGGAAGCAATCCGCCCCCGGATGTCTACGACCCCACTGTCTGGAGTACGGCCAAAACTTATTCAGGCAGCATCGACCAGATCAACCAGCAGCCCAAATACATCATCGAACTGATGGGCAATATCGGCTCGGAAGACATCAACATCAATGGCTATGGAGAATCGTCCGGTACCGGTGCCGTCAACACATTCCGCATTACCGCCCGCGGCACAGGCGGGTCAGACAACTCCGCAGTACTGTTGCAATCCTATTACGCACGGCAATGATCGCGTGCACTCTCTCATAGAACACAGGAGAATGGTCATGAAGCAGTCCACATTGACTCAATACGCCGGCATGGCTGTCCTGTTCCTGTCCCTGGCGATATCCACTGGCGCAGCCACCGGCGCCCCGGGCACACTTTCCCAGACACCGCTTTATCTCAGCACCTCGGTGGAACCCAACATCGTGTTTCTCTCTGACGATTCCGGCAGTATGGACTGGACACTGATGACGCCAGAAGACAGCGGCGTGATCTGGCTCAATGGCTGGATCTACTACTACGCCCTCCCCGCACCGGACAATGCCTACTTCTGGACGGTGGCCAGTGAAGAGCACCTGATCAACAATGAGGGGGTTGCGGCACCGGCCCTGGGCGTATGGCGGGCCCGCAATTCGGACTACAACAAGATGTATTACAACCCTGCGGTGACCTATAAACCTTGGAAGGGTGTGAACAGCAATGGGAACACCTATAGCAACAGCCCGCCTGCGGCAGCCCTGATCAATCCCTACAATCCTGGCGCCGGCACTGTCGACCTGACATCGCTGACCAGCTACAACACCGATTTTCCCGGTGTCGGCTGGATGACAGTGCTCAACTATTATCCCGCCCGCTATTACAGCTGGACCGACAGCAATAGCAACGGTGTGGTGGACGCCGGTGACGCCCATACCCTGGTGGAAATCACCAACACCGCAACGCCCATGACACCCACGCCCCCGGCCACTTATACAGGCAGCGCCGCGCGCAGCGATTGCGTGGCTGCCCCAGTCTGCACCTATGCCGAGGAGATCCAGAACTTCGCCAATTGGTTCACCTATTATCGGAAGCGTGAATTCAGCGCCAAGAACGCCATTGGTTCGGTGGTCGCAGACATCAACTTCGGCAGGGTGGGCTACGGCACCATTCACAACAACAACAACGTCAATATACCCGTTGCCTCCATGAACAGCGATCCTGCCAGCGGCAACAAGCGTTCGGTGCTGGACAATATCTATACCACCATATCCAGCGGCGGCACTCCACTACGCACCAATCTGCGCGACATGGGCCGTTACTTCGAATGTGACAGTGGTAATTTTTATGGCGTCAGCGGCTCCAACTGTCCCATCCTGTCCACGTCCAAGGGCGGCATGTGCCAGCAGAACTTCACCATCCTCATGACCGATGGCTATTACAATGGCTGGAGCCCGGGCCTGCCCCAGGCCAATGCCGATGGCGACAACAACACCAGCTTCGACGGCGGCAGCTATGGCGACAGTCGTAGCAACACCCTCGCCGATGTCGCCATGCACTACTACGAGCGGGATCTTGCCACCAGCCTCAACGACGAGGTCCCCACCACCCCCGGTGTCGATGACGCCTCCCATCAGCACATGGTCACCTACACGGTCTCCTTCGGTGTGGCAGGCACCCTGGACCCCGACGACACCAAGACGCCGGGCAATGCCAGCGACACCGATCCGACGGATGCCGGCTTCAGCTGGCCCAATCCCTCTGCCGGTGACCCGGAAAAGATCGATGACCTGTGGCATGCCGCCTATAATGGACGCGGGCTGTTTCTCAGCGCCCAGGACCCGGAATCCCTGAGCAGCGCCCTGAGTGACGCACTGGCCGATGTGACCGACCGCACCAGCAGCGCCGCCGCCGTGGCCTTCAACTCCACCACCCTGGGCACCGGCAGCGCAGTCTATCTGGCACAGTTCAACTCCTCATCCTGGAAGGGCGAACTCTATTCTTATGACCTCGACCCCTTCACCGGCGCCGTCTCCGGCACGCCCAACTGGCAGGCCTCGGCGGCATTGGATGGTATGGCCCCGGCCAGTCGCTTCATCATCACCCTGAACCGGGATACGGGCAGCGGTGTGGTCTTCGATACCTTGAGCGACCTCTCAACCACCCAACAGGGTGATCTCAACACCGGACCGGGGGGCGTAGCAGATGGTCTGGGCCAGGCGCGCATCGACTATCTGCGTGGCGACCGCTCCGACGAGGGCACCGGCAATAACTTCCGCATCCGTAGCAGTGTGCTGGGTGATATCGTGCATTCCAATCCGGTCTATGTGGGCCCACCCCAGATGAACTATCCGGATGCAGCCCCCTTTGGCACCGGCAGCAATGCCTACTCCGGCTTCAAGAGCACCAAAGCCGGACGACCTGGCATTATCTACATCGGATCCAATGACGGCATGCTCCACGGCTTCCGGGAAAGCGATGGCCAGGAAGTCCTGGCCTATGTCCCCCATGCCCTGTTCTCCAATGCAGCCACGAACGGGCTGCACTACCTGAGCGACCCAGGCTATGTACATCGCTATTATGCCGACCTCAGCCCCACCGTCTCTGATGTCCGCATCAAGACTACAGCCAGCGGCTCGGTGGGCTGGAAGACCGTTCTCATCGGTGGACTGCGGGGGGGCGGGCGCGCCTTGTTCGCCCTGGACATCACCGACCCCAGTACCTTTGCCAGCGGCGCGGCCGACGACATCGTCATGTGGGAATTCAGCAGTGATGACGACCCGGACTTGGGTTATACCTACAGCAAGCCCAGTATCGCCTTGATGAACAATGGCAGGTGGGCCGCTGTCTTTGGCAACGGCTACAACGACAGCGGTGCCGGCGAGGCCAAGCTGTTCATTCTCTTTCTGGATGGCGGCCTGGACGGCACCTGGACCCCGGGCAGCGATTATATCGAAATCACCACCAAGGCAGCGGACGGCCTGTCCACCGTCAACCTGATCGATCTCGATGGCAACGGTACCGCCGACCGGGCCTATGCCGGTGATCTCAACGGCAACTTGTGGGCCTTCGACCTCTCCAGCAGCAGCAGCTCGAGCTGGGACGTGGCCTACAAGACGGGACCCAACCCCAAGCCGCTGTTTTCCTCACCCGGCCAGCCCATCACCGCCAAGCCGGTGGCCGCCAAGCAGACGGTCAGTGTTACCGGCAGCACGGATCCCAATATCATGGTGTTCTTCGGTACCGGCCAGTACATCGTGGATGGCGATCGCACCTCCACCGCCACCCAGTCTTTCTATGGCATCTGGGACCATGGCAAAAAAAGCATTGGACGCAGCAACCTCCTGGCCCAGCCCCTAAGCTCTGTCACCAGTAGCACCCGGGTAACCACGGCCGTGGAGGTGGACTACAAAACCCAGGATGGCTGGTATATCGATCTCACCAGCGGTGAACGGGTAGCAGTCAATCCCAAGGTCCGCGGGGAGTACGTCTTCTTCAACACCCTGATCCCAGCAACCTCGGCCTGCAGCTTCGGAGGCAGTGGCTGGCTGATGGTGGTGAGACAGGTCAACGGCGGCACGCCACAAGACCCGGTCTTCGACATCAACAACGACTTCGAGGTCAACGACAGCGACCTGGTGGATGACAATGGCACCGCCAAGGCGCCAGCGGGCATCAAGTTTGGCGAGGGACTGCCCGCGGAATCCAATTTCCTCGGCGATAATCAGTACACCCCGGGCAGCACCGGCAACCTGGTACAGAAGACCATCGATGCCGGCTCGCTGCTCAAGAAAGGACGCCTGTCCTGGCAGGAATTGCATAGTAATTGAACGTATTCACCCATGAATCCAAGGAATTAAGAGATGAATATGAAACAGCTGAGTATTCTCACAGCACTTGGCCTGATACTGCTGACTCCCTTTGCCTGGGCAGCCTCCCTGCCAGACTATTATCCACAGAGCTTCCGTCTTAGCGGCACCTTGCAGCGCATCGATGCCAGCCGCAACATCGTCGTGATCGCGGACACCCTGATGCAGATCCCCGCCAATCTCAAGGTCCATACCCTCCACACCGAGTTTGGCACTATCAACAGTCTGCGCCCCGGCATGAAGGTCGGCGCTGTCCTGTCCATGACCCGTCATGGCAAACCCATGGTCAACGAAATCTGGGTGCTGCCGGACGATTATCAACAGCATTTTCACTGAGCATGCCCTGACTGGAGGAGAGAACCATCATGAATACAAATAATTCGTCGGGCTTCACACTGGTAGAACTCATCATCGTCATCACCATCATCGGTATTCTGGCTGCCATTGCCATACCGGCCTACAACAACAGTATGACCCAGACGAGACGCTCCGACGGGCAGGGCGCGTTGCTGGACATCATGGGCAAGCAAGAGCGCTACTATACGGAAAACAACAGCTACACAACCGATCTGGCGCTGCTACCCGCGGATGGCGCCTCAAAAGAAGGCTTCTACACTATTACTGCCAGCGCCTGCGGCAGTGGGATCAGCAGCTGCGTGAAGCTGACGGCCACCCCGGGTTCGGTGCAGTCTGCAGACGGCGCGCTGACGCTGGACTCGCGGGGTGTGAAGACGCCGGCGGAGAAATGGTGATTACTCCTCACCCGCCACCAGCTGCAATTCCCGGGGCAAAGAGAAGACCACGTTTTCGGCACGGCCTTCGATCTCTGTGACCGCGGCGGCACCCCAAGCCCTGAGTTGCTGGATCACTTCCTGAGCCAGGACCTCCGGGACCGAGGCACCGGCGCTGACACCCACGGCCTGCACCCCGTCCAGCCACTGGCGCTGAATCTCCGCGGCATCATCGATCAGGAAAGCCTTGGCGCCATGGCGCGCCGCGATCTCCTTCAGGCGGTTGGAATTGGAACTGTTGCGGGAACCCACCACCAGCACCAGCTGACAACGCTCAGCCAGGATTTTCACCGCATCCTGACGATTCTGGGTGGCATAGCAGATATCGTCCTTGCGCGGTCCCACGATGCGTGGGAAACGGCGGCGCAGGGCAGCGATGATCTCGGCGGTATCATCCATGGAGAGCGTGGTCTGGGTGACATAGGCCAGTCTGTCGGGATCCTGTACTGTCAGCCGCTGCACATCCTCCAGCGATTCCACCAGATAGATGCGCAGGCCGTCGTCATGGTGATATTGACCCAGCGTTCCCTCCACCTCGGGATGGCCGGCATGACCGATGAGCACGCATTCCCGCTTTTCTTCCTGGTGCCGGACCACTTCCACGTGGACCTTGGTCACCAAGGGGCAGGTGGCATCGAAAACCCGCAAGCCGCGTGCCGCCGCCTCCTCCCGCACCGCCGGAGAAACACCGTGGGCACTGAAGATCACCGTCGCCCCCTCCGGCACCTCATGGAGCTCTTCCACGAATACGGCGCCCTGCTGACGCAGCCTCTCCACCACGAAGCGGTTGTGAACCACCTCGTGACGCACATAGATGGGGGCGCCAAAGTGCGCCAGCACCTGCTCCACGATGGCGATGGCGCGGTTGACGCCGGCGCAGAAACCGCGGGGATTGGCCAGATAGACATGCATGGTGATGGGGTCCTCTCAGCTGCTCGCGCGGGGCCGTCGGCGCAGGCTGTCGATGATCAACAGCAGCGCCCCAATGGTAATGGCGGAATCCGCGATATTGAATGCCGGCCAGTGCCAGCGCCCATAATAGACATCGATGAAGTCTACCACATAGCCCAGACGGATCCGGTCCCAGACATTGCCCAGTGCACCGCCCAGGATCAGTGACAGGCCCGCCGCCGTCAGGGTCTCGCGGCGCGGCAGGCGCAGCAGCCACCAGAGAATGACGGCGCTCACCAACAGGGCGAGCACCGCAAAGAGCCAGCGTTGCCAGCCGCCGGCCTCACTGAGAAAACTGAAGGCGGCGCCCTGATTGTGCATCAGGGTCAGGTTCAGGAAGGGCAGCACGGCGCGCGGCTCATGGGGCGCCAACCAGGCACTGGCGGCCGCCTTGCTGGCCTGGTCCAGGATGATCAGCAACAGGCTTAAGCCCAGCCATCTTGCCGCCGGAGGCAGTTTCATGGGCGTTGCACCTCAGGCGTAGCGGCGGGTCTCGCCGCTGCCCGCCACATTGGCCACGCAACGGCCGCACAAGCCGGGATGCTCCGGGTCGCTGCCCACATCCGGACGGTGGTGCCAGCAGCGCACGCATTTTTCGTGGGGCGAACGGCTGGCCACGATCCATAGCTGTCCCGCCTCGTCCATGGCGACGGCCCCAGCCGGCTTCTCAGCCAAGGTGTGGAGGCGCGCCTCCGAGGTGATGAGCACGAAACGCAGTTCCTCTCCCAGCCGCGCCAGGGTCTCGCAGCGCTCAGGGGCGCAGTAGAGATCCACCTCCGCATCCAGAGAGGAACCGATGTCGCCAGCCACTCGCAGCTTCTCCAACTCGCGGCTCACGGCTTCGCGCACGGCGATCACCTCGTCCCAGAAGGCAAAGCCCATGCCTGAGCGCTCCAGGGCGGCGGGATATGGTGCCAGCGGCGCATACCACTCCTCCAGGAAGACCGAGGCGCCCCGCTCCCCGGGCATATGGCGCCAGATATCCTCGGCGGTGAAACTGAGGATGGGCGCAATCCAGCGCACCAGGGCCTCCACCACATGGTACATGGCGCTCTGCGCGGAACGGCGCGCAGTACTGTCGGCCTGGGTGGTGTATTGGCGGTCCTTGATGATATCGAGATAGAAGGCCCCCATGTCCACGGCACAGAAATTGTGGACCTTCTGATAGATCTGATGAAACTCGTAGTCTTCATAGGCCTGGCGGACCTCCTCCTGGAGGCGGGCGGCACGCGCCACCACCCAGCGGTCCAGCGCCAGCAGCGCCTCCTCCTCGAGGAGATGCTCGGCAGGCTCGAAGCCGTTGAGATTGGCCAGCAGAAAACGGGCCGTGTTGCGCATGCGCCGGTAGGCATCGGCCATGCGCCTGAGGATCTCGTCGGACACGCTCATCTCGCTGCGGTAGTCGGTGGCCGCCACCCACAGGCGCAGGATATCCGCTCCCAGGGAATTGACCACCTTCTGGGGCGCGATCACGTTGCCCAGGGACTTGGACATCTTGCGCCCCTCGGCATCCACGGTGAAACCGTGGGTCAGCACCGCCTTGTAGGGCGCCTGCCCGTCCATGGCCACCGCCGTCAGCAGCGAGGACTGGAACCAGCCGCGGTGCTGGTCGGAACCCTCCAGATAGAGATCCGCCGGCCAGGCCAGGGCCTCGTTGCGGCGCAGCACACAGAAATGGGTGACGCCGGAATCGAACCACACGTCGAGGGTGTCACAGACCTTTTCGTAGTCCTGCGCCTCCTCCCCCAGCAGTTCGGCTGCATCCAGTTCGAACCAGGCGTCGATGCCCTGCTGCGCCACGCGCTGCGCCACCGCCTCCATCAGTTCCGCGCTGCGGGGATGGAGATGCCCTGCCTCGCGGTGCACGAACAGGGCGATGGGCACTCCCCAGGTACGCTGCCGCGACACGCACCAGTCGGGGCGCTTGGCCACCATGCCCTCGATGCGCGCCTGGCCCCAGTCGGGCATCCAGTGAACGCCGCGGATGGCCTCCAGGGCCGCCTGGCGCAGCCCCTGCTGGTCCATGCTGATGAACCATTGGGGCGTGGCGCGGAAAATGATGGGGGTCTTGTGGCGCCAGCAGTGGGGATAGCTGTGGCGCAGGGCCTCTTCGTGAAGCAGGGCGCCGCGCGCCTTGAGCACCTCGATGATTTGCTCATTGGCGTTGAACACATGTTCGCCGCCGAACAACGGGGTATCGGGCAGGAAGCAGCCATTGCCGTCCACCGGGTTGTCCACCGGCAGGCCATAGCGGGCCCCCACCACGTAGTCCTCCTGGCCATGGCCGGGGGCGGTGTGCACCGCACCGGTGCCGCTTTCCGCCGTCACGTGGTCACCCAGCACCATGGGCACCTCGCGCTCGTAGAAGGGATGCTGCAGCTTGGCCCCTTCCAGGTCGCTGCCCTTGCAATAG
>CAYRLE010000043.1:0-21111 GCA_964425105.1 uncultured Gammaproteobacteria bacterium
CGGTTGTAGGCGATCACCGCGGGAATGGCGGCGAACAGGCCCATGGCGGTGGCGATCAGGGCCTCGGCGATGCCCGGCGCCACCATGGCCAGGGTGGCCTGGGTGACATTGCCCAGGGCGCGGAAGGAATTCATGATCCCCCACACGGTGCCGAACAGGCCGATGAAGGGGCTGATGGAGCCCACTGTGGCGAGAAAGGCGAGATGATGCTCCAGGGCATCTGCCTCGCGGTTGAGCTCCACGCGCATCACGCGCCGCGTGCCCTCCAGCACCTCGCCCGATGACAGGCCGCCCTGCTGGCGCAATTTGAGATAATTCTTGAAGCCCACGCTGAAGATGCTTTCCCCGCCCCGTCCCGGGCTGGCCTGGGCAGAGACCTCCCCGTAGAGTTCCGCGAGATCGCCGCCGGACCAGAAACGGGATTCGAAATCGTCCATCGCCAGGCCGGCATCCTTGAGCTGGCGGCCCTTGCGGAAGATCAGCACCCAGGACATGATGGAGGCCAGCAGCAACAGCAGCAGCACCAGCTGCACCAGAAAGCTGGCGTTGGTCACGAGATGAACGATGGATAAATCAGCTGTCACTGGCAATCTCCATAATCAGGTGTTGGGGCAGACGGCGCGGCCGCAGCGTGGCGCTGTCGAGGCAGGCGATCTTGACGGTGCCACTACACAGAACGGCGGCAGGGGTAGCGCCGGTTCCCGCGCTCTCCCCCGCCAGCACCTGCTGTTGAAAATCCAGACTGGCCCGGCCGCGCCGCAGCAGGGAGACGCTGACCTGCAGCAGATCGTTGAAACGCGCGGGACGCAGATATTCCAGGGAGATGGCGCGCACGGCGAAGATCACGCCATGGTGGCGGGCCAGCTCATCCTGCTCGAATCCTTGACTGCGCAGCCATTCGCTGCGGGCTCTTTCCATGAATTTCATATAGTTTGCGTGATAGACAACGCCTCCGCTGTCGGTATCCTCGTAATAGACGCGCACTGGCCAGAGAAACATCGGGCTGTCATCACTGAAAAACGGGGATTGTAGAATATAAGCGGTGCCGCTGTCATGCGGCGTGCCGTTACTCGAAAAGATCCGGGGTCTCCGCCGGGGGTGCGGCCAGGGTCTGGGGGGCGGGCAGCCCGAAGTGCTGATAGGCACCGCGGGTCGCCATGCGTCCCCGCGAAGTGCGCATGATGAAGCCCTGCTGGATCAGAAAGGGCTCCACCACGTCTTCGATGGTGCCCCGTTCCTCACCGATGGCGGCCGCCAGGCTGTCCACGCCCACCGGCCCGCCATCGAATTTCTCGATAATGGTCAACAGCAGCCTGCGGTCCATGGTGTCGAAGCCGTTGGCGTCCACATTGAGCATGCCCAGGGCGCGGTCCGCCACCTCTCCGGAGACGCGCCCGTCGGCCTTCACCATGGCATAGTCCCGCACCCGGCGCAGCAGGCGGTTGGCGATGCGCGGCGTCCCCCGGGAACGGCGCGCGATCTCCCGCCCGCCGGTGGCGTCGATCTCCACCCCGAGGATGCCCGCGGCACGGCTGACGATGGCGCTCAGTTCGTCTTCGGAGTAGAACTCCAGGCGCTGCACGATGCCGAAGCGGTCGCGCAGCGGCGAAGTGAGCAGGCCGGCGCGGGTGGTGGCGCCCACCAGGGTGAAGGGGGGAAGATCCAGCTTGATGGAGCGGGCCGCCGGTCCCTCGCCTATCATGATGTCCAGCTGGCAGTCCTCCATGGCGGGATAGAGCACTTCCTCCACCACCGGACTGAGGCGGTGGATCTCGTCCACGAACAGCACGTCGCGGGGCTCCAGGTTGGTGAGCAGGGCCGCCAGATCGCCGGGCCGCTCCAGCACCGGCCCCGAAGTGTGGCGCAGATTGACCCCCATTTCATGGGCAACGATATGGGCCAGGGTGGTCTTGCCCAGCCCCGGCGGGCCGAAGATCAGGGTGTGGTCCAGGGCCTCGCCGCGGCGCTTGGCGGCTTCGATGAATATCTCCAGCTGTTCGCGCACCGCCGGCTGCCCCACGTAGTCCGCCAAGCGCAGGGGGCGGATGGCGTTGTCCACGGCAGGATCTTCGGGAAGCGCCTGGCCGCTGACGATGCGGTCGGTTTCGATCATGGCCTTACTTCACAGCCGCCTGCAGGGCGCTGCGGATGATCTCCTCGCTGTTGAGGCCCTCCAGGGCGATGCCGCGCACCATGCGGCTGGCCTCCTGGGGCTTGTAGCCGAGGGCGGTCAGGGCGCTCACCGCATCCTCCACCGGGTCGGCGCCGGCGGACGCCATGGTGCCGAAGCTGGCCGCCGACGCCAGCTCCTGCTGGCCGATGCGGTCGCGCATTTCGATGATCAGGCGCTCGGCGGTCTTCTTGCCCACCCCCGGCAGGCGGGTCAGGGTGGCGCTGTCGTTGTCGCGCACACAGCGCCCGAAGTCCTCCACCGACATGCCGGAGAGAATGGTCAGGGCCAGTTTGGCGCCCACACCGCTGATGCGGATCAGGCTGCGGAACAGGCTGCGCTCCCGTTCGCTGGCGAAACCAAACAGCAGATGGGCGTCGTCGCGGACCACCAGGTGGGTATAGATGGTGAACTCCGCACCCAGCGCCGGCAGGTCGTAGAAAGTGGTCATGGTGGCCTCCACTTCGTAGCCCACGCCGTTCACGTCCAGCAGCAGCTGAGGCGGCTGCTTCTCCACAATGGTACCCCGCAGGCGGCCGATCATAAGGCCTGCGCCCCCGGCGCCGCCAGTCGCTCCCCCATACGCTGGAAATGGCTGTGGCAGATGGCGCAGGCCAGGGCATCGGCGGCATCGGCGGGCGGCGTGCCCGCCAGCCCCAGCAGGGCCTGCACCATGTGCTGCACCTGGACCTTGGCGGCGTTGCCCTTGCCCACCACGGCCTGTTTGATCTGCGCCGGGGTGTATTCGTGGACCGGCAGCCCGCCGCCGGCCAGGGCGCAGATGGCCGCGCCGCGCGCCTGCCCCAGTTTGAGGGCCGCCGCCGCATTGCGTTGCATGAACACGTTCTCGATCACCGCCTCTCCCGGCCGGTAAGTGGCTACCAACTCCGTCACTCCCTCATGAATCACCTGCAGACGCCGCGCCAGCCCCCCCTCTGTGATGCGGATACAACCGCTGGCCACATAGCTGAGGCGCTGCCCCGCCACATCGATCACCCCGAAGCCGGTGACCCGTGAGCCGGGATCGATGCCGAGGATGCGCGTCACAGCCCCCTCACGCCTTACCCCTCACGCCTCGCGTTCATAACTGCGTCATGATCTCCTCGGAGATGTCCGCATTGGAGTAGACGTTCTGCACGTCGTCCAGATCCTCCAGCATCTCCAGCAGGCGCACCATCTTTTGGGCGTCCTCCAGTTCCAGGGCAGCGGAAGTGGCGGCCTGCATGGTGACCTCGGCGTGTTCCGGCATAAGCCCCGCGGCCACCATGGCCTCCTTGACGGCGATAAAGTCTTCGGGTGTGGTGAAGACGTCGATGGAGCCATCGTCATTGACCACCACGTCGTCGGCGCCCGCCTCCAGGGCCGCCTCCATGATGGCGTCCTCGTCGCTGCCGGCGGCATAGCTGATGATGCCCTGCTTGGTGAACAGGTAGGCCACCGAGCCCTCGGTGCCCAGGTTGCCGCCGCACTTGGCGAAGGCATGGCGCACCTCCGCCACCGTGCGGTTGCGGTTGTCGGTCATGCAATCCACCATCACCGCCACGCCGCCGGGACCGTAGCCCTCATAGCGAACCTCCTGGTAGCTCACCCCTTCCAGATTGCCGGCGCCGCGCTTGATGGCGCGCTCGATGGTGTCCTTGGGCATATTGCTGCCCAGGGCCTTGTCGATGGCGGTGCGCAGGCGGGGATTGGCGGCGGGATCGTCACCGCCGAGGCGGGCGGCGACGGTGATCTCGCGGATGAGTTTGGTAAACAGCTTGCCCCGCTTGGCATCCTGGGCGCCCTTGCGGTGCTGGATATTGGCCCATTTACTGTGTCCTGCCATGGTTCCTCGCGTCGTTCGTTACTAAGCTGCGGCTATTGTAACAGGCCGGCCGTGCAGAAGACGAGACGGGTAGGCGGCGGCCTATGTGACCTTGCGAGGTGGTGATGGGTGATGAGTAATGAGTGATGTGAGAGGGAAATCATCGGACACAAGCAGCCTCTACTCATACCTCCTCACTCCTCACTCATTACTCATTACTCATCACGACTCTTCCAGCATGCGCTGCAGGGCCGCCCGCGCCTGCTGCGCCTCCTCGGCCGGCACGGTGATGCGGTTCACCACCCGGTCCTCCAGCAGGTTCTCCAGGGTCCACAGCAGGTGCTGGGGATCGATCCGGAACATGGTGGAGCACATGCAGATGGTGGGCGACATGAAATGGATGGACTTGCCCTCTGCGCGGTGATGCTCGGCCAGGCGCTGTACCAGATTGAGCTCGGTGCCCACCAGCCAACGGCTGCCGGGTGGAGCCTCGGCAACGGTCTTGATGATGAACTCCGTAGAACCCACGTAATGGGATTTGCGGCATACCTCGAAGGAGGCCTCGGGATGGGAGATCACCCGGGCATCGGGATATTGCGCCAGAAAACGGTCGATATGCTCGGGGCGAAACATCTGATGCACGGAGCAGAAGCCCTTCCAGAGGATCAGCCGCGCCTTGCGGATCTGCTCCACTGTCAGGCCGCCGCGCGGCTGGTTGAAATCCCACACCACCATATCTTCCAGGGGCACGCCCATCTCATAGGCCGTGTTGCGCCCCAGGTGTTCGTCGGGGAAGAACAGCACCTTGTCGCGACGCTGCCAGGACCACTCGAGAATGGCACGGGCGTTGGAGGAGGTGCACACCACGCCCCCGTGGCGGCCGCAGAAGGCCTTGAGGTCGGCGGCCGAATTGATGTAGGTCACCGGCGTCACCTGCTCATCGGGATCCAGCACCGCTGCCAGTTCGCGCCAGGCGCGCTCCACCTTGGCCAGGTTGGCCATGTCGGCCATGGAACAGCCGGCGGCCAGATCGGGCAGGATCACGGTCTGCTCCGGGCGCGACAGGATATCCGCCACCTCGGCCATGAAATGGACGCCGCAGAAGACGATGTAGCGGGCATCGGAACGGGCGGCGAGGCGCGAAAGCTTCAGGGAGTCGCCGGAGACATGGGCATGGCGGAACACCTCGTCGCGCTGGTAGTGATGCCCGAGGATCACCAGGCGCTCGCCCAGAGCGGACTTCGCCGCCTGGATGCGCGCCTCGCACTGTTCGTCGTCGAGACGGGAAAACCCCTGGATGTCGATGGCGCTTGCTACCATCTTTCGGTACCTCGCGTGTTTTGATTTCAATGGAGATTGTAGGGAAGGCTCATGTCAGTGGCTCTGCCCTGGCGGGTGATGAGTGATGCGTAATGCGTGATGGACTACACAGGTTTTCATCACTCATCACTCATCACTTGACAATAGTCTAGCAGATCTCTACACAAGCGCGGCAAGTCGTAGAGCTGCTGTCCTGCGGCCCACCATCAGGCCGGCGGCTTGCGCAGGCGGATCCCCAGGTCCCGCAGTTGGGCTTCGCTGACCGGGGAGGGGGCCTCGGTGAGCAGGCAGTTGGCGGTCTGGGTCTTGGGGAAGGGAATCACCTCGCGGATGGAGGAGGCGCCGCTCATGAGCATCACCAGGCGGTCCAGGCCGAAGGCGATGCCGCCGTGGGGCGGGCAGCCGTATTTCAGGGCGCGCAGCAGAAAACCGAACTTGGCCTCCGCCTCCTCGTCGCCGATGCCCAGCAGGCGCAGCACCGCCGCCTGGATCTCGGCGCGATGGATACGGATGGAGCCGCCGCCGATCTCGGAGCCGTTGAGCACCAGGTCGTAGGCCTGGGACTTGCACTCGCCGGGGGCACGTTCCAGATCCTCCACGTCCATCACCTGGGGACGGGTGAAGGGGTGGTGCAGGGAGGTCCAGCGCTGGGCGCCCTCGTCCCACTCGAACATGGGGAAGTCCACGATCCACACCGGGCGCCAGCCGCGCTCCACCAAGCCGCGGTCGTGGCCCAGCTTGACGCGCAGGGCCCCCAGGGACTCGTTCACCACCGTGGCCTTGTCGGCACCGAAGAAGATCAGGTCGCCGTCCTCGGCGCCGGTGCGCTCCAGGATGCCGGCGACGGTCTCGTCGGGCAGGAACTTGAGAATGGGCGACTGCAGGCCCTCGCGCCCCGCGGCGCGCTGGTTGACCTTGATATAGGCCAGGCCCTTGGCGCCGTAGATGGCCACATACTGGGTATAGTCGTCGATTTCCTTGCGCGTCAGTTCGCCACCGGCGGGCAGGCGCAAGGCCGCCACCCGCCCGTGGGGATCCTTGGCGGGACCCGAGAATACCTTGAAGTCCACCGCCTGCATGAGGTCGGTGACCTCCACCAGCTCCAGGGGAATGCGCAGATCGGGCCGGTCGACACCGAAGCGCGCCACCGACTCGGCATGGGTCATGCGCGGGAAGGGATTGGGCAGCGGTATTTCCAGTACGCGCGCGAAGAGATGGCGGATCATCTCCTCCATCAGGGTGATGATGTGCTCGTCGTCCACGAAGGACAGTTCGATGTCCAGCTGGGTGAACTCCGGCTGGCGGTCGGCGCGCAGATCCTCGTCGCGGAAGCAACGCACGATCTGGTAATAGCGCTCCATCCCCGAGACCATGAGCAGCTGTTTGAACAGCTGGGGCGACTGGGGCAGCGCATAGAACTGGCCGGGGTGGGTGCGGCTGGGCACCAGATAGTCGCGCGCGCCTTCCGGGGTGGATTTGGTCAGAATGGGTGTCTCGATCTCCATGAAACCGCGCTCGTCGAGGAAGTGGCGCAGGGTGCGGCACACCTCGGAGCGCAGGCGCATACGCTTGAGCATGTGCGGCCGGCGCAGGTCGATATAACGGTAGCGCAGGCGCACGTCTTCGCCCACCTCGCCCTCATCGTCCAGGGGAAAGGGCGGCGGCTCGGCGGGATTGAGAATCTCCAGGGCCTCCCCCACCACCTCCACCTTGCCGGTGGGCAGTTCGGGGTTTTCCGTGCCCTCGGGGCGGTAACGCACCCGGCCCCTGACCCGCAGTACGTATTCGCTGCGCACCCGTTCCGCGGTCATGAAACTCTCCCGCATCTCGGGATCGAACACCACCTGGATCAGGCCTTCGCGGTCCCGCAGATCCACGAAGATCACCCCGCCATGGTCGCGGCGGCGGTGCATCCAGCCGCACAACTCCACCTCCTGATCCACCAGGGTTTCATCGACATGACCGCAATAATGAGTGCGCATAGATTGACTCCAGAATTCGTAAGGGGTGAGGCGCCAGGTGTGAGGAGGGGAAAGATGTAGCCCAAATCCCGAGATGAGACGCCTCACGCCTCACGCCTCACGCCTCACGGAATTTCAAAGGACCGCCATGTTACGGTTTGGGTTGCTTTTTCGCAAGCGCCTCGGAGGCGTCGCCAGACAACAGCTGCTCTTTCTCCCCCGGGCCAATCACCCCCAGGGACATGATCAGCTTCAGGCCCTCCTCCACACTCATGTCCAGTTCGGTGACATCCTCTCTGGGGATCATTATGAAAAATCCGGAGGTGGGATTGGGGGTGGTGGGCACGAAAACGTTGACCACCTCGCGGCGGGTCTTGTCCTGCACCTCGGGCACGCTACCACCGGTGAGAAAGGCGATGGTCCACAGTTCACGGCGGGGATATTCGATCAACAGCACCTTGCGGAAGGCATCGCCCTTGGAGAACACCGTCTCCACCACCTGCTTGACGCTGGCATAGATGGAGCGCACCAGGGGGATGCGTGCCAGCAGGGCCTCCCAGGCCACCACCAGGCGGCGCCCGAAGAAGTTGGCCACCACCACGCCGGTGAGCAGCACGATGAGCACCGCCAGCAGCACCCCCAGGCCCGGGATGTGGAAACCCAGCAGGTTGTCGGGATGATATCTGGCGGGCAACACCAGCAGGCTCTTGTCCATGACATTGACCAGCAGCCTGATCACCAGCACGGTGACGCCCAGTGGCAGCCACACCACCAGGCCGGCGATCAGATAGCGGCGCAGTCTGGACATGGCGTGTCGTCAGCCGCCAGCCTCAGTCGCTGCAGGCCGCACAGGCGCCCTGGCCGCACTCGGCCGCCGGGCCCTTCTTCTTGGCAGCCGGCTTGTCGTCCTTTTTCTTGGCGCCGCCCTTGTTCTTGAAATCGGTCTCGTACCAGCCACTGCCCTTGAGGCGAAAACCTGCGGCGGAGATCTGCTTCTTCAGGGCCGGTTTGCCGCACTGGGGACAGTCGGTCAACAAAGGATCGCTCAGTTTCTGCAGGGCCTCCAGCTGATGGCCGCAGACCTCGCAGGTGTATTCATAAATTGGCATAACTACTCCCCTCAAAGATATTGGTCAGGCCACATCAGATAGGGCCTTTTCCAGGAAAAATCAAGTCGTCTGCGCGCCATTATACTATAGGTGCCGGTGGAGGTCCGATTGCCTTGCGCCGCTTGCATCTGGTAGTTTGCTCCCATGACGACACCCCGCAGCCAGGACCTGAAGGTCATCCGTTCGCTCCTGCCCTATCTGTGGGAATATCGCGGCCGGGTGGTGCTTGCCCTGACCCTGCTGGTGCTGGCCAAGATGGCCAGCGTCGTGGTGCCCCTGATTCTCAAGGAGATCGTGGACGCCCTGGATGCCAGCCAGAATCCGGTACTGCTGCTGCCGGTATCCCTGATCCTCGCCTACGGCCTGGTGCGCATCGCCAGCGTGCTGTTCGGCGAGCTGCGCGACGCCGTCTTCGCCAAGGTCACCCAGCGCTCCATCCGGCGCATCGCCCTCAAGGTGTTCCGCCACCTCCATGCCCTGAGCCTGCGCTTCCACCTCGACCGCCAGACCGGCGGGGTCTCCCGGGACATCGAGCGCGGCGCCCGCGGCATCAGCTTCCTGCTCAACTTCATGGTCTTCAACATCCTCCCCACCCTGGTGGAGATCGGGCTCATCGCCACCATCCTGCTGCTCAGCTACAACATCTGGTTCGCCCTCATCCCCTTCGCCACCGCGGTGATCTACATCGCCTTCACCCTGATCGTCACCGAATGGCGCATGAAATACCGGCGCCGCATGAATGAGATGGATTCCCGCGCCAACACCCGCGCCATCGACAGCCTGCTCAACTACGAAACGGTGAAATATTTCGGCAACGAGGACTTCGAGGCGCGGCGCTACGATGAGAACCTGGCGGTCTGGGAACAGGCGGCCATCAAGAATCAGACCTCGCTGGCGGCCCTCAACGTGGGCCAGGGCACCATCATCGCCCTTGGGATCACCCTGCTCATGTGGCTGGCCGCACGCGGCGTGACGGCGGGGGAACTCACCCTTGGCGACCTAGTGCTCATCAACGCCTATCTGTTGCAGATGTTCATCCCCATGAACTTCCTCGGCTTCGTCTACCGCGAGATCAAACACTCCCTGGCCGACATGGAGCGCATGTTCGGTATTCTCAACCAGGACAAGGAGATCGCCGACCAGCCCGATGCCCCACCCCTGCAGGTGAACAGCGGAAGGGTGCGCTTCGCCGGGGTGAGCTTCGGCTACACGCCGGCGCGGCGCATCCTGGAGGACGTCTCCTTCGAGATCCCGCCGGGACGCAAGGTGGCGGTGGTGGGCCCCAGTGGCGGCGGCAAATCCACCCTGGTGCGGCTGCTGTTCCGCTTCTACGACGTGGACCAGGGGCGCATCGAAATCGATGGCCAGGACATCCGCGACGTCACCCAGCGCAGCCTGCGCGCCGCCATCGGCATCGTGCCCCAGGATACGGTGCTGTTCAATGACACTATCTATTACAACATCGCCTATGCCCGCCCCGATGCCGCCCGCGAAGAAGTGGAACAGGCGGCACAGCTGGCCCATCTCGCCAGCTTCATCGACGCCCTGCCCGAGGGCTACGACACCGTGGTGGGCGAACGGGGACTGAAGGTCTCCGGCGGTGAGAAGCAACGCATCGCCATCGCCCGCGCCATCCTCAAGAACCCCCGCATCCTGGTCTTCGACGAGGCCACCTCGGCCCTGGACTCCCATTCGGAGCAGGCCATCCTGACGGCCCTGCGGGAGGTGGCCCAGGACCACACCACCCTGGTGATCGCCCACCGCCTCTCCACCGTCGTCGATGCCGATGAAATCCTGGTCATGGAGGGGGGACGCATTGTGGAACGGGGCAGCCACCGGGAACTGCTCTGTGCAGGCGGCGTCTATACCCGCATGTGGTCCCTGCAGCAGCAGGAACGGCAACAACAGGGCCCCGCCAACGCCCTGCAAGCGGAGCCCGCCGGATAATGCCCTTCTCGCCCCTCTACTTTCTGCTCTTTATCTTCCTGCTGGGTTTCCTGCTGGCCTTCGTCCAGATCGGCATCCTCACCATCGCCTTCGACAAGCTGGGACTCTCCGCCCATTCCGCCATGCTGCTGCTGTTTTCCTCCCTGTTCGGCAGCGCCATCAACCTGCCCCTGTTCAGCGTCAAGGCGGAGCGCCCCCCCGAGATGCCGCCCCTGCCGCCCCAACTCCAGGGGCTGCTGCGCCAGGCCATGCGGAAATTCACCGGCCGCACCGTCATCGCCGTCAACGTGGGCGGCTGCCTGATTCCCCTCAGCTTCTCCCTTTACCTGCTGCAGCAGCATCCTCTGCCCCTGGGCCAAGTCTTCCTGGCCATTCTCCTGGTGAGTGCCGTGTGCTACTTCTTCAGCCGCCCCATCCCCGGCATGGGCATCGGTATGCCCGTCTTCGTCGCTCCCATCACCGCCGCTGTGGTGGCCCTGACCATCAACGGTGAGCATAGCGCCCCCCTGGCCTATATCTCCGGCACCCTGGGTGTGCTCATCGGCGCCGACATCCTGCGCCTTGGCGATATCCGCAAAATGGGCGTCCCCTTGGCCGCCATCGGCGGCGCCGGCACCTTCGACGGCATCTTCCTCACCGGTATCATCGCGGTACTGCTGGCCTGAGGAGCCAGGTGGGCCGGGCACCTCCGCCCCACAACGGACCTTG
Source organism: uncultured Gammaproteobacteria bacterium (assembly GCA_964425105.1). GTDB lineage: Bacteria > Pseudomonadota > Gammaproteobacteria > SZUA-140 > SZUA-140 > S012-109. Next base: position 11,020 of record CAYRLE010000043.1, read on the forward strand.
ATAACTCTTTATTTATCATTCGGTTAAGAATTTATTGCCAAATAAAGACAGCTATCCGCGAAAAAAAAACCTCTCTCCATGAACTTTTCTCCCAGACGCCAGTCATATCTAGTGAATCCCCTGAAACATTCCAGAATTTCCAAGCCCTCGTTTTCCCCCCTTATCGAGGGCTTTTATTTTCAGGACCAGGGAAGAAAGACCCTGCCGCGGTGAGGGCCGCTTTAAGGGACTTTTAAGACTGGGATGTTCTAATGAACCTGTCACTTAACCCTATCGCCCCCGGCTCCCTCCTCTCTCCTCCAATTCAGCCGGGGGTTTTTTTTGCCCAAAACCCAAGCCTGCAACAACAGACGCTGGCCTAGGCGATCACTTGCGGCCCCAGCACCCGCAGCACCTCGTCCACGGAGGTCAACCCCAAATCCACTTTGGTACGCGCGGCATGAAGCAGCGTGGTCATTCCCTGCTGCCTAGTCACCTTGGTCAGCTGGCTTATATCAGCCCCGGCAGCAATCAGGCTTCTTACCTCATCATCTGGCACCAGAATCTCATAGATACCGATGCGGCCACTGTAGCCACTGTCGCCGCATCTTTTACAACCGGCCCCATGAAAGGTATTGAGTGCATTCTTATCGAACAACGGCCCCAGGCAATCCAATATCTCTGGGTTCACTTCGAGCGGTTCACGACAATATTTGCATATTTTACGCAACAGGCGCTGAGAAACGACGGCTTCCAACGCCGAGGCGACGACATAGGGCTTGAGCCCTAGATCGAAAAGCCGGGCGATGGTGGCAATAGCAGAATTAGTATGCAATGTCGAAAATACCAGGTGGCCGGTCAACGCTGCATGAAATGCTACAGAGGCCGTCTCCAGGTCACGAATTTCCCCCAACAGAATTACGTCTGGGTCCTGGCGCAGGATTGCACGGAGGATGGTGGCAAAATCCATACCTAGCTTCTCCTTGACCATGACCTGGCCCGCCATGTCCAGGTAATATTCCACGGGGTCTTCGATAGTGACATAGTTCTTACAGGGAGTGGCATCGTGTTGCAGCAGGGAATAGAGGGTCGTCGTTTTGCCGCTGCCGGTCGGGCCTGTCGCCAGTATGATGCCCTGGGGCTTCTTCGCCACATTGATGATTCTCGTGAGTTTATCCCTCTCTATGCCCAGCTGCTCTATCCCCTGAACCGTGGCATTGCGGTCCAACAGGCGCATTACAACCTTCTCGCCGTTGATGGTAGGCAGAGTAGAAATCCGCAGATCGATGATGCGCAGAGGAGTCTTCACCGTAATGCGCCCGTCCTGCGGTTTGCGCCGCTCGGTGATATCCAGCTCTGACATGACTTTGATGCGTGAAATCAGGGCCATATGCAGGTGATGAGGAATCTGGATCTTCTCCACCAGCACGCCGTCGATGCGGTAACGCACGGCGATGCTTTTCGTTCTGGGGTGGATGTGAATGTCACTGGCGCCATGACGTACTGCCTCCAGGATGATGACATTGACCAAGCGCACGGCAGGTGGCTCATTGGTACTGCGCAGCAACTCCTCCATGGTCAGATCATCATCGTCATCAATGACCACCTCAATACCCTCGAAGGGATCGAAATTTGCCACCAGGGTCTCAAGATCCTCGAAGCTGACCTCGTCACTACCATGGATCTCAGAGATCTTGTCCCTGATGGCGTCCCAATTGGCCATCACCGCCTGAATCTCCAGACCAGTGCTGAAACGCAGGTCGTCGATCAAACCGATATCCATAGGGTCGGCCATCGCCAGGGTTAGCCGGCGTTGTTCCTGCTTGAGAGGCAGCACATACTGCTGCTCACAGAGGCTTCGTGGGATCAGCGCAGCCACACCGGGGTCGATCTGAAACTCATTCAGATCGACTTGGTCGATCATGAGGTCCGTTCTCAGGATTTCGCGAAGCTGGCCCTCGGATACCCAGCCCTTGTCCAGGAGGATTTTGATGGTGGGTTCCTTTTTTGTTTGCTGGATCTTGTAGATCTCTTGGACCTGCCGGTCATTGAGGAGATTACGTTTGTGCAGCATGATGGCAAGTTGGCTGCGATTGCTGACTGCCAGTTTAGAGAGCAGGGATATTTCCTTGGCCCGCCGCTCATTCTGCTTCTGTAGCGCCCTGGCTTTCTGTATCAGTTCGAATTTTTCCAGCGCCAGCGCTACGGTGACCCGCAGATCATCATCGTTCCAAGGCTTGAGAATGAACTTGTAGACCGCATCGTCCTTGATGGCACTCATCACGGCCGTGGTATCGGCATGACCGGTCAGCATGATACGCAGCATATCCGGGTAGAGCACCTTGGCCTGCTTCAATAATTCGCCACCGTTCATGTGAGGCATCTTGTAGTCGGAGATCGTGAGTTGGCATTCCTCCCGGGCCAGCACCTGCAGGGCCTCCCCACCATTGGCTGCAGTAAGGATCCGGTAGTTTTCCTGGCGAAACACCCGCTTCAGGGCATTCAGCACAGCTGGTTCATCATCCACTAACAGGATGCAGTAAGGCGCGGCCTGGGTAGCCTGGGCTTCGTTTGCAACGGAAGGCCCGCCAGTAAACAATGGCGTGTACTGTGACATTTAGTTCCTCAGTGGCAGAATGATGGTAAATGTCGTCCCCTCCCGGGGCGCACTACGCACCTCGATCCGGCCGCCATGACTGCGCACGATATCCAGGCTAACGGTAAGCCCCAGCCCTGTCCCGGCACCGACTTCGCGTGTGGAATAAAACGGGTCAAAAACCCTTGCCATGACCTCCTGGCTCATACCAACACCGTTATCACTGATGGCAACGGCGATCGCCCCTTCTCTGAACACCGACGTAATGCCTATCCTACCATGCCCCTCCGCCACCGCCTCGACAGCATTTAGCAGAATATTCATAAATACTTGACCCAAATATCCTGGCCGACATCGTATAGCGGGCAGTCTGCCCAGCTGCAACTCAAGCACGGCCCGGTCATTGAACTGGGCAGAGGCGACATTGACGATCGACTGGATGATCTGGTTAATATCCAGCACCTCTTCCTCGTCCCGATCGATGCCCGAGTAATCCTTGAGGTCTGAGACGATACGCGCCACCCGCTCGGTCCCGTCGATGCTCTCCCGGAGCAGACTCATGAAGTCCTGGATGAGGCAATTGATATCGGGTGTAACGCCATCCTTCAGGGTGTCGTAGCCCGGTTGCAGGAATTCAGTAATTTCTTCCACATAGGATAGAGCCGTGTTCAGATTGCTGCGAATAAAAGCGATGGGATTATTGATTTCATGGGCGATCCCTGCAGCCAACTGGCCCACCGATGCCAGTTTCTCGGCCTGATAGAGTTGGCGCTGGGCGTTCTCGATGGTCTTGACCTGTTCCTGAACACGCTGCTCTAAACTGGCTGCCAGCTGCCGGTAGCGCGCTTCGGATGCCTGGAGTGCCCGATGCTTGCTTTGCAGAGCTTCATAATCTCTATCGACTACTTCAGCATGGAATGCGGCGGCAAGATGATAACGCTGGGCGCTTTTCAGCATTTCCTGCACCAGGACGGCGCTCTGGCCAAGCACTGCTTCATCATCACCTTCCAGATAGCCGATGGGCTCCAACTGAACAACCAGCGGCACGCGTTTTCTTCCAAGGCTGCCCCCCGCTCCACCAAGCACAGTAACGCCCCTGGTGTCCGTCAAACGCATGGATGTTCCCAGCAGTGCCTGCAGGGCAGAACTCAACTTCTTCCGGCCGACATGCCCCAACAGTGCATTGAGGTCGGGCTCGGTATCAGGGTACGGCAGGCGCTCAAGGGTCATGCTCAATTCACCCTGCCAGTGGCTAATATGGCCGAACTGAGAAAGTCTTCTGGCGCCACACCATGCCTGGACAAAAGGTCATAGCGCAGGACCAAATCGTGGTAAACGGCCGACAGCAGGCAGGCAAAGGTCTCTCTCACTCCTTCGCCACAGAGAGCGGAACTGAAATAAAGCGGCCAAGGGGTATGGCGCCAGCGCTCACGCAACTCCGATTCGCTGACAATATGAGCGGAGGATAGATCGCGTTTATTGAACTGTATCACCAGTGGCAAGCTATCGATATCAAGCCCTACACGGGCAGCGTTACCTGCCAGGTTCTCGAAGGATTCAGCATTATTGATGCTCTGATTGATCTGTGAATCCGCCACAAAGACGACACCATCCGCCCGCGACAACACAGCCTTGCGGGTTGCATCGTGCGCCACCTGGCCAGGAACGGTAAACAGCTTGAATTTGATGAGCAAACCAGAGGGCGCATAAAAACCCAGCGGCAGAAGATCAAAAAAGAGCGTGCGGTCTGCACCGGTCTCCAGCATCATGATCTCTCCTTTCAGTTCAGGCTGTAAGACATCATGCAGAAATGCCAGATTAGTTGTCTTGCCGCTTAACGCAGGCCCGTAATAGACCAGTTTGATGCTGAGCCTCTGTCCGGATTCGTCATATTCCGCCATCTTGGTCACCTTCCTTGCCCTATCACCATGTCAGGCGATATAAAACACTAGCTCTTCCCCTGTCGCCCTTTCCAGACCCTGGACCCGCTGGATCATGTGATTATCGAGGACATGTCCCTTGGAAAGGAGCAGGACCTTGTTCTTCATCACTAGGTCCCGCGCCAGAACCATGCCGACCCGGAGACCATTGGATCTTACCTGCCTCCCTTGGGGCTCCGGTGCCTTGACTTGGCCACTGCCCATCAGTTTCAGGAACTCCGCCACTAAGCGGGGGTCATACCGTGTGCCACCATGGCGGGCAATGAACTCACGTGCCTCCACGGCACTGAGGCGTTGGCTGGCCAGGGTACCGATTTGCAGGGCATCATAATCGTTCACCAGCGCGATGATGCGGGCACCCAGGGGGATGTCCTTGCCACACAGGCCATGGGGGTAACCCTGCCCGTCATAGCGCTCATGGTGACTACGTATCAGTTGTGCGGCATCTTTCAGGTAGTCGAGGGCCAGCAGGATGCCCTCTCCTATGAGGGGGTGCTTGACAAGCTGGGCACGTTCCTCTCCTGGCAGGGCATTGAAGGGCTGGCCGATCAGCTTGTCAGGCATCCCGATCTTGCCGATATCGTGCAATAGACTGGCAAATAGCACCTGTTGTACTTCTTCATCGCTCATCCCGACATGCTGCGCCAAACGACGTGCCAACTCAGCCACCCGGCGTGAATGGCCGGCTAGCGCACCCTCGCGCATTTCAATGATGTTGGAAAACACTTTGATGGTATTGACATAGTTTTTTTTCAGCGACTCGTGCGCAGTCTCCAGCATTCCCATGGCCTGGCGCAGCTCTTCAGTGCGCTGCCTGACTTTTTCCTCCAGGCTGGTATTGAGGTCATGTAGCTGGGCATTCTGCTTCTGTGTCAGCGCCAGCAGACGACGCCGCTCCTGTTCTAGGAAGCGCTGCTCCAGAGCATGGCGCACACTAAGAAGGATATCGTTCTCCTCCCAGGGTTTACTGAAATACTTGTAGATTTTCCCTTCATTGATGGCAGCAATGGTAGCGCTCATGTCAGCGTAGCCCGTCAGCAGGATACGAATGGTATCCGGCCATTGCTCTGCCGTCCGGGCCAGGAAGGTCGCACCATCCATCTCGGGCATGCGCATATCCGAGATAATCAGGTCTACTTCATGGACAGCCAGAATCTCCAGCCCTTCGCGACCGCCTTCGGCTGCCAAAATTTTGTATCCATGGGGACGGAACAGGCGCCGCAGGGATGATAGGATATTCGCCTCGTCATCGACGAGGAGCAGAGTCGCCACCCGCTCATTCCAGCTGTCGGCTACAGGAGGAGATATGGCATCACTGGTTTTCTCAGATATCTGTGCCATTATGATCTGCTCGGATACATATCAACTTGCCGCCCGCTGTTGTGCCTGCCTGACTGGCAGCCAAATGTGGAAGATAGTCCCTTTCCCCACTTCACTCGCTACCTTGATCCGCCCTTTGTGCTTCTTGATGATATTATATGACAGTGACAAGCCCAGGCCTGTCCCCTTGCCCACCGGCTTGGTGGTAAAGAAGGGATCGAAAATGCGCTTTCTCGTCGTTTCATCCATACCACTCCCGCTATCCTCGATCTCCACCCAGACACCTTCACCGTCACAACCGCTGCGCACGGTGATCGTGCCATGCTCCTCAATAGCCTGGGCGGCATTCAGAAGGAGATTCATGAACACCTGATTCAACTGGGAAATAATGCATTCCACCTCCGGCAGGTCACCATATTCTTTGATCACTTCAGATTTATATTTCAGCTCGTTGTGGACAATGTTCAGAGTGCTGTCGAGACCAGCGTGGATATCGGCCCACTGCCATTCCGCCTCATCCACATGAGAAAAGTCCTTCAAATCCTGGACGATCTGCTTGACCCGCATGACTCCGTCCTGACTTTCCCGCAACAGGTCTTGCAAGTCTTTTCTGAGATAATCCAGTTCGATCTGTTCTTTGATCTCCCTCACCTTCTTGAAATGCTCTGCTGCGCCCAATGCCACTTCGACCTGTTCATAGTCATCGAGGAGGCAAAATAGGTCTGCAACATATTGCTTGAGGGTACTGAGATTGGAATTGACATAGCCTACCGGATTGTTGATCTCATGGGCGACACCGGCCGCCAACTGACCGATGCTTGCCATCTTCTCCGACTGCAACAGCTGAGACTGGGCCTCCTGCAACTTCTTTACCAGCGATTCCTGTTCTTCCTTTTCCTTGCGTAGCGCCTCCTCGGCCTGTTTCTGCTCAGTCATATCCGCCATCACTACGGTGTAGAGCAGCCTGCCGTTCAGGGTCATCTTGGAAACACTGGCGGCAGCCGGAAATTCTCTGCCGTCCTTGCGCTTGCCGAAAATTTCTCTTCGTGCCTGCAGCCACTTGACAGTTTCTTCGGAAGTGGCGAAATCTGCCACATGACTCCGATGGTCTTCCCTGAATCGATCGGGCAGCAGCATCTCATAGGATTGCCCCAGCGCTTCGCTAGCGGCATAGCCGAAGATCCTTTCCGCGCCCTTGTTGAATACCGACATCAACCCCGTCTCATCCACGACGATGATACCGGCGGGTGCAATATCCAAAATATTGGTCAGGCGGGCCTCACTGGCAGCCCTCTCCCGATGAGCCTTGATCAACTCTTCCTGCTGTTTCGCCAGCCTCTGATTCATCTCTGAAAGATCTTTGATGCGTTGCTGCTGAACCTCATGCAATCGCATGTTGTCTACCACCAGGCTGACGATCCCCAGCATCATTTCACCGCGCTGCAGGTCTTCCCCTGTAAAAGAGGACTGGCAACTGCTCTTATTCACGCTGATGGCACCAAGCACCCCCTTGTCCGTAACCAATGGCCAACACATGGACGAAACGGGATGACTCTTCCGCTGGGCAGCCTCGCTTGCGCTGAAGCGGTCATCGTCGCTGATCGCGCCATTCAGGAGAACCGGCTCATTATGCTTCACTACCCAACCCAGAATAGGCTCACCAATCCGGATGCTGCTGCCTACATAGGATGCCGCCGCCCCACTCCCCGCAACCAATTTCAGGTGGTCCCTGTCCTCCTTCAGAGCGATGCTGCCCGATGCCGCGGAGAACCCATTGACCACATGGTCCAGCAGCTGCTGCTGAACCATTGCAGGATCATCCCGAGCGATGTTGCGGCCGATTTCATATAGCTCATGAACCCAGCGCAACTGTTTCTCATCACAGGGCGGCCTACCATTCATACCCATGTCACTGTGGGCAAGCTGTTCTGATTCCCCGCTCACTTGTACTCCTTCCTCAATGTGCCTTGATCAAGCGCCGTTATGTCATAGATACCATGGCCGCTTCAGCCAATTCTTCGATTTGTGGCGACAGCCGTTCCAGATCCTCTAGATCGAGCCCCAACCACAACAAGGCCTCGGGCTGCAGAGCCACCCGTCCTGCATCAGCGCCATAACGATGCACCATATAGTCGGCCACATGGACCAGGGCGGCCATCAAAGCGCAGTCCAGCTTGGCTGTACTATGATGCCCTACAATGGCATCGATAATCGGCTGAGGTAGCCTCCAGCGCCTCGCAACCACGCCACCGACGACGGAATGGTCCAAACCCAACACCTTCTCCTCTGCCTCCTGTAATAGACAGCCCGCTGCTTTCTGGTAGGCCAGCACCATGGCGTAATCGTCCGTGAAGTAGACATCCAGCACCATCTTTCCGATGTCATGCAAGAGGCCAGCGGTGAATGTCTTATCAGGATCGATCTCCGCCTCACTAGCCAATATCTTGGCTGCCGCGCCCACGGCCGCTGAATGCCGCCAGAGGGCGGCAAGGTCGAGATGGCTGCCTCGCTCGGCATGAAAAATTTCCATGATGCTCGCACCCATGACGATATGGCGCGTGGTATGCAAGCCAAGAACCATGCAGGCCTGGTGAAGACTGGCGACCTTGCCGCAAAAACCATAGAAGGGCGAATTGGCTACCGACAGTACCCGCAACACCAGGGACGGGTCTTTGCCGAGGGATGCCTCCATAAGGGCAAAATCCACGTTGTCACTTTTCAGGATCTCCATGACCTCACGTGCAGCAGCGGGAAGTGAGGGCACGGACCGCACCTTCTCTTCCAGGTATTCAGGTGTTATGGGCCTCGTTTCTTTCAGCGTTCCCGTCATATCCTGCAGAGTCCTCTCACTCAACGACCTTTCTCAATCAACACTACGATGGTTCCCCGCCCATGGAACTCCCCATCCATACGACAGCAATAAACTTCTACCAGTGAGCCACAGCCCAGGGTGAGCGAACGCGACTGCTGGAATCCCGTTTCATTGACTTTCATCCCCAACTGGAGCATTTCCTGAGACAACACCCCCTCGGCGGGATACCCCACCAGGCCGCCATTGCCTGTAGCCAGCAAATCCTGAGCCTTGTGGTTGGCGATGGCGATGATGCCGTCATCACCAATACCAAGCACCGCCACCGGCAGCCTTTCCAGCACAGTCTGAGCAATCCTTAAGACCCCTACATTGAATTCCAATTCCTCGGCCTTTTCCTGGACGCGCTGCTCCAGTGCACGCTTGTCACACACCAACAGGTCATTCGCCTTTCTGAGTGCCTCGGTCAGGCGCTGGTTCTCGCTGCTCAATTCATAATAGTGAAAAGCCTTCTGGACATTCTTGCGCAACAATTCGTCGTCCCAGGGTTTGGTCAGGAATTTATAGATGGCACCTTGGTTGATGGCATCCGTCACTGAATTCAGGTCGGTATAGCCACTCAGGACGATTCGGACCGTATCGGGATACCGTTCTTTCACCTTGCCCAGAAACTCCACCCCGCTCATCTCGGGCATACGCTGGTCAGAGATGATGACCCCCACCGCGTTCTCTTCCAGCAACGTCAGTCCCTCCTGGCCACTGTTTGCCGTCAGGATTCGATAACCGTCGCGCCGCAATAAGCGCGTAAGGGCGCGGAGGATGTTTTCCTCGTCATCTACGAGCAGTAAGTTCCTTTCCATCATGATGGTTACCGGATTATTGGGAGTTTCCTCAGGAAATTTTTTTGATACCTCACCTTGCTGGCCAGCCGGCAAGGGAGCTTTATGCTCCATTGCTAACATCGGCCAAGGGGGCTATGACTTTATGTCCGCCATTCACGGTCGGAAATAGGAAATACTAAATACTAGAGAGGTGGACTCGGATCGGGAAAACTGAATACTAATGAATAATATCAATCACTTACCGCACGCCGCGCGCACACCATTACACATATTTTATGGGCGCACCAATTAAGTGCGCCCAATGATGCTCCTGCACTCAAACGGTCAAGCGGTTTTTTACAAAAATCACCGAGAAATATATACCGCCTTGATAAACAAAGATTTTCTATAAACGCAGGAAATTGGAACAGATCTTGATAGGATGCTTGAATAGATGCTGTAAACAACCGGAGCACCATGAATAAAATCATTACGAATCTGCAACAGTCTTCTGTTGCAGCCACCTTCTCCGTATTCCAATCTGCCGAGCAATCGTCATGACCATGGTCAAAACCACCTGCGCCTACTGCGGCGTGGGCTGCGGCGTCATTGCCGCAGTGGAACAAG
>CAYRLE010000044.1:0-18429 GCA_964425105.1 uncultured Gammaproteobacteria bacterium
GGAGAGATATTTCCTCAAGATAACCATACAGCAGCAATCTGTCGCATAGTGTATTGACCCGTCTGGGAATCCCTGCACTGTAAACATGTATCAGGTCATAGGCCTCTTCTGTGATTTGTGGATTATCCTGCCACCCGACAAGCCTCAAGCGGTGTTCGATATAACCCTTGACCTCATCTCTGCCCAAAGCCTTCAACTGATAGGAGGCGATAATTCGCTGCCTCAGCTGTTCCATGTCCTCGCCATGAAGCACCTTGTTGAATTCCTTTTGGCCCAATAGAAAGGTCTGCAAAACAGGCACATTCTCGACCTGGAAATTCGACAGCATGCGCAGTTCCTCCAAGGATTTCCCGGGCATATTCTGGGCCTCGTCAATGACCAACAGGACCCGCTTGCCATCCCAGACGCAGCGGCTGAAAAAACTTTCCAAGCTCTTCAACAGACCAACCTTGCTCAGTCCTTCATAGTCCAGATTAAAGGAGGCCGCAACCATTCTCAGCAGATCCTCTGCCTCAAGCTGTGTCGTTACCAATTGCGCAGCAACAATCGAAGAGCGGTCAAGGTGGCTAAAGAGATTCTGTACCAAGGTCGTCTTACCGGTTCCGATATCACCGGTAATCACGATAAATCCTTCACCCTGCTCGATTCCATATTGGAGATAGGCCATCGCTCGCTTGTGGCTCTGGCTGGGAAAGAAGAATCTTGCGTCAGGGCGCAGGGGGAAAGGCTTGCCACTAAGATTGTAATAAGATTCGTACATGGCTTTGATTCAAAACCCAACCTCAACACCAATATTCAAGCGGTTTTCCTGGTAATCGACATTATTGCCGCCACTGGCATTCCTCTCGATATGGCGGAAAGCAACTTGGCCGTTCACATCGGACAAAAACCGCCTCGTGATGGACAGCCCACCATACCAGTTGTTGTCGTCCACCTCACTACTTCCAAAATGCCTATTTATGAAGCCACCATTGACAATCAGGTTGCTCCTCGCAGTCACCCGCCAATCCCAAAGCACGTTACCATTAACAAATTTGTCTTGCTCATCACCATCCAGAAAGTCTCGCCGCTCTCCGCCGCCACTGATCTGCAAGGTACTTTTTGCGCGCGTGAGGGCAAATGTGAACTGGAATATCTTTCTTACGAAATCCTCGTCGGTTGTGCTGAAAATCAATGAGTTTCTGTCTACCAACCCACCCCCGACATTAATCAGGGTCGGTGCTCCGCCACTTGAAAACTCCAAGGACTGCAGATTCGTCGTATCCTCCGCATACATGACATCCCAGGAAAAGAACCGGGTCGCATGCCTAAAAACTCCCGACCAGCGTGACCCGGGGTTCGTCCCAAGATCCCTGTTCCGATAACTCAACAACACTGAGGTGCGCTGTGTAGGCCTATACTCAAGATTGAAATCCTCATTATTGTTTCCGTAGGTACCATCAACAGTCAAATTGGAACTGGGTGTCCAGACAAGCCCTGCACTAAAGAAATACCCCGTATTGATGCCGCGAAGTCCTTGGATACTGTCATTGATAAAGCCCCCCCTGAACAGCCAATTGATGCGATAGGAACTGCGGCCACGCACGTCTCCTGTAACCGACTCAAGCTTCGTCTTATTTCCGACCGAACGCCTTGTCTCATTCACACTGTAATTGGCATTCCATTGCACTGCAGAAAATCTTGAGCCACTCACTATCCCAGCATCCAGGTTGAGAATATCTGAATCGGTCACCTGGTTGGTATTACTGTTGGAAACCTTGCCAAACATGAAAACCACTTTGGAATCGGCAAAGCTGCCAAGATGGTTTTGCAATCTGGGCCCGGCAGTAAAGGTCTTAATATCACCACGTGTAGCGGGATTGATATTATCGATAATGAGCCGGTTTTGATTATTGATAACCTGCTGCCTGATAGAGCCTGTTGCATCGAGGAAGAACGTGTTCTCCTCCACCTCCCATGTGGCATTTGCACGCAACCTGTTGTATGAAGTATTGCGCGAAGACTCCTTCGCATAACGAAGATTCTCCCAGGCATAATCAATGCCCAGAGACAAAGCACTCCCCTCCCTGGCAATAGCAATGGCTGGAATCAGCTGAGTAACATACTCTTTTCGTTCGTTATCGCTGGCAAGGTTGATATTGTCACTGATGATCTCATTTACGACGACCGAGGGGCGTATGGTCAACTCTCCTGCCATGGGCAGATAATGCGTGAAGATTAGCAGTAATAACAGAAAGGCAGAACAGCAGCGGGGCCAATTCACTTTAGCGCTCGCCTCCAAATTCCGCCTCCATGTCTCACTGCCAAGCATCAATTAACGTTTCTGTTCCATCTTGCCATCTTCGAAACCATACCCATAAGGCCGGTATTCCCGACTAAAAAAAGAGCCGGGCTTTTTATTGAGTATCAGCCCGATGACCTTTCCTGTATCAAGCAGGCGCAACGCCTCCTTGACTGCAGACTGCGAGGTCCTTCCTGCTTCAACGACAAGGAGCACCTGCCCCATCTGCTGGGATAACACGCAGGCTTGACTGGTCACCAAGAGGGGCGGGGAATCAAACAAGACAATGCGGTCGGGATAGCGCGCTGACAATTCCCCCGCCAGCTGCTCCATTCTGCGACTGGCAAGCAGTTCGGTAGAGTGGACATTGGTTCTGCCCGCCGGCAGAACCTTGAGCTTGGGTATATCGGTATTGACAATAGCGTCACCTATATTCAGGCTGCTGTCCTGGAGAAGATCAGTAAGACCAACCCTGCCCCCTAAGCCCAGCGCTTGAGACAATGTGGGTTTGATGACATCGCTGTCAACCATCAGCACCGTCGTATCACGCTCCATGGCGATGCTCATGGAAAGATTCAGGGCGGTAAATGTCTTCCCTTCACCAGACAGGGCACTCACAATCATGACCAGATTGCCATGGTGTATCGGCGCAGCCCCCTTGCCGATGGCATTGAGCAATAACGGACGTTTGATCATCCGGTATTCCTCGGCCAGGGAATGGCCACCTTGCTCAGGTATCAGCAAGCCTTCCTGTTCAAGCCTGGAAATATTGACCTGATGGATTTTTTTCTGCCTTGCATCCTCACCCCGGCTCTCTGCAGATGAGGTTTCCGTAGCGGCCGGCATACTGCCTTTTGACGACTGACGCTCCATCGCTTTTTCAATACTGCTCATAGAATCGTCCTCAAGGCATGAATAATGCTGGCAGGGTCACCCCAGTTGATCTTATGGCTTTGCTGTACCAGCACACCGATATAGGTCACAAAGAGCACACTGGACACCGCTGCGAAGCCCCCTATATCGAGGCGCTTTTTTCTGCGAATTTGTTTGGTTTGCAGTATGGATACTGCGCCAAAAACCGGCAACCCCGTCAGTTTTTGCAATGTATTCCTGTCATAGATAACCGGCCTGATCTGGGCCAGCAGAAATGCCACCAGCACACCGCCTGCCAGTGCCAACAGGAACACGGCGCTACTCAACAATATCCGGTTCGGGCCGGAAGGCGCAGTCGGTGACCGGGGTGGATCGATTACCCTGAACTTAATGTCCTCACCCGTCTTTTCTGCCTCCTTGGAAAGCTTGGCAGATTCAAGGCGCGCCACCAGGGAGTCATAGTTCTTTTTGGTAATATCATAATTGCGATTCATGCTCATCAACTGGGTCTCGGTATCCAGCGCCTTGTCTATGCGCCTCTTCAGTTGAGCAACACGCTTTTCATATTCTTTCACTCTTGCACCGAGCGCCGCAGCCCTGGCTTCTGCCTCGCCCAGAGCGATCTTCATCTGCTGGTATATGGGATTCTGTTCGGCAGCGGGTGCAGCCGGCATATTGCTGGTCTGCGGCATTGCGGCCTGCAATTTGGCCTTTTCTTTTACCAGGTTTGCAATCGTCTTCTTCAAGCTGATGACTGCCGGATGGCGTTCCGTATAACGGAGCAATAATTCATCCAGTTGTGACTGCAGATCCTGAATCCTGCCATCGATAGGCAATTGAGCAGTTTGATAGCCCCCAGCAGTCTGATTACCAAAGCCATACACTGGCTCCTCCCCCATCAGCTGCCGTTTCAGTTCATCGCGCCTGTTGCTTACTTCATCGAGTTCGAGCCGTGCCTGAGCCAGCGCATTTTCCGCAGCCTGCAGACGCCCGAAATAATTCTTGCCCCCACTGCCCATGATCAGACTGAGATTTTGCTTCTTGAATTCCTTCATACTGCTTTCCATCTCGGTGAGCCGCCGCTCATGCATCTTTATCTGTTCAATGAGAAATCGTTGGGCGGAATCCGTATCTTCGCGGGACTCTCCCAGGGTGCTCTCCACAAAGATCGTCAGCAAGGCGCGCACCACATCGGTAGCAGTTTTTGCGTCGTGATGCTGGTAGGAAATGGTATAGAGGTTCTGACGCCTGGCCGATCGCATATGAATATTCCTGGCCAGTTCATCCAGCAGCGCCTCCATTTCCCCAGGTGATGTCACGCCAAGATCAAGGTCCGTCATCCGGACAATTTTCTCGAGATTAGGCCGGCTGAGCAGAGTACGGGTCATCAACTCCAGGCGCTGCCCGATATTCGGGTGTATGGCCAAGCCGCTGAGGAGAGGTCTCAGCATAGAATCGGTATCGACATAGACCCGCGCGCTGGACTCATAGACATCGGGAAGTTTGAACACTACCGTCCAGCCGGCGATGGCAATAATCCAGACGATGACAATGGCATGCCAATGATAGCGCCATACACCCCGTAGAAAATTTACGACCTGTTCAATAATCTCGTGCATCGTGTCATTTACACCCTAATATTGCTCAGAACCAGGCTTCCGGGATGATCAGGATATCGCCAGGCATCATCTTCACATTGGCGGAGATATCCCCTTTTTTCAAGAGGTCTTTCAATCGCACCCTGATTTGTTTCTGCACGCCGTCGATAACCCTGACGATGCTCGCCTTGTTGCCGGATGCGAATTCGGTCAAGCCACCTACCGCAATCATGACATCGAGCAGCGTCATGTTCTCTCTATAAGGCAGCGCCTGCGGCTGGGTTGCTTCACCTACTATCCTGATCTGCTCACTGGAGCGACCGACGAAGCCGGTGACGATTATGGTGACCACCGGATTCTTGATATATTTCTCCAGTTCCTTTTCCATGTCCCGGGCAAGCTGGGTCGGCGTCTTGCCGCTGGCCTGTACATCCTCCACCAAAGGGGTGGTAATACGCCCATCAGGGCGCACCGGCACAGTGGCGGAAAGGTCCGGGTTGCTCCAGACAAACATCTGTACCGAATCGCCCGGCCCTATAATATAGAGTGGCGTCTCTCCCGCTAAGGCCTCATCCTCCATAAGCACATGATCCTTGCTTGCACAGGCAGCAAGCACCATCATCAGGGCCAGCAACACACCCCGATACAGCACACATGACTTGTTTAAAAAAATGTTCATAGGCCTCCCCCAGTCA
The DNA here is from genome assembly GCA_964425105.1 of uncultured Gammaproteobacteria bacterium. Taxonomy (GTDB): domain Bacteria; phylum Pseudomonadota; class Gammaproteobacteria; order SZUA-140; family SZUA-140; genus S012-109. Next base: position 5,448 of record CAYRLE010000044.1, read on the forward strand.
CAGGATATCTCATGAATTCGCGACACCAGCCAACCCCATACCAAAGGCAACGAGTAATGCAGCTGACAATAAACCCGACACAGACAACAGCACCTGCAAGAAAAAATCCACGTACAGCATTCTCTTGCTGCATTTACTAAGACAAACGATAACAAAGCCCCATTCAGCGGGTGTCTGGGCGGTCAGCCGCAAGGCGCGACAGCGCAGGCATAGTCATTCTATGTCAAGCTGGCGCAACACGGCGGATGGTCGCCCAGACGCCCGCCCGCAGGGAGCGAATCCGGCGTCCCGGCTCTGCGTTGCGTCACTTGGCAAGGGCGCGCCATTCCCTGCGCAACGCGCCTTGATTCAGAACGCTGGGTTCGCGCTGAATGAGGCTTTGTTATCGTTTGCCTTAATATCCCCTCTTTTTGTTTCGGATAGGCAATGCGGTTGCTTGAATATAAATATCGCAGCCAACCTAATGGTTAGGCTGTCGCTTACAAGCGATGCATTGCCTAACCAGATCAATTTCCGCACTTGGTTCCCCCAGCCCTTCTCATACCAGCAGATTAGCTGTTATTTTAGGAGATCCAAGACGACTTGCGGGTTGCTGCAGGCACCCCCCAGGCAAACAATGCTTATTGTATGACATATACAGAAAAATAAACATCTTGGCCGCGCAACTTTTTGAAATTCCAGACCTTTATTTTTTGATGCATGTCGGGATTCTTTACACTGCGGCCTGCCAACTGACACTGACAGTCTCATGTAAATCAGAACCTTAGTGCCACAAGAAGGCAGGGTGTGTCAGAATATTTTACACACAAGCTCTCAGGGCATAACTGTGAGCTGGAACAAACGACCGATTTCTTCCAAATGATTAGACAATTCATATAGTTATTTTCCTTCGCGCCGCATTGGCAAGATACTTGCATTCACTGCTAGTGAGTAGCAACAAAAATATAGTTTTGACAGAGAAGTAATCTAGCAAGGAGTGTGTCGATGAAAGCTTCAATTAAAAAGATAATCTATGGGTTTACAACAGGAATTCTGGCGACAGGGATGATCCTCGGTGCTCAGACCGCAGGCGCAACAGTGTATACCCTGGCGGATGCCAACAGTTCAGTCGAAGTCGACAATGCCTCATCCGATGGCCTGCAAAGCTGGATGGTGGATGGTGTCGAACACATGTATCAGCAGTGGTTCTGGTACCGCATCGGAAACACCGCCGAACAGTCCATCGACACGCTCGGCTTTATCCTCGGCGGCACGACCGACACCAATTTTGATGGCAATGATGATACGCTCTACCTGAAATATGGCCAGAACGGCCCCATTGAACTTTCCATCAAATATGGCCTCACCGGCGGCGCCGATGGCAGCAAGGTATCGCTCTTGTCGGAGGAAATCAGCATCACAAACACGGGTAACGGAGCACTGGATCTCTCTTTCTTCCAGTATAACGACTACGACCTGGACAACACCGCGGACAATGACATGGCGGTACGCAGCAATGACAATACCATCCTGCAGCGCGACCTCGACAGCGGCTTCAGCATTGCGGAAACCGTGGTAACTCCAAAAGCGGCCCGCTGGGAGATCAGCGCCTATAGTGACCTTCTGGATCGCCTGGAAGATGGCAACCCCACTGACCTTAGCAATAACGGCAGCGGCTTCTCTGGTGATGTTACCTGGGGATGGCAATGGGATTTCACCCTGGCGGGCGGCGACACCTTCCTCATCAGCAAGAACAAGCGCATCGGTGTACCAGAGCCTGCTTCCATTGCTCTCCTCGGCCTGGGACTACTGGGCATGGGATTCGCCAGCCGCCGGCGCACACATGAATAAATAAAACAATATCTATTCGCGCAGTTCCTGCGCCTTGACCGGCATTGCCTGAAGGCAATGCCGGTTTTTTATTCCCCGCCTCCTCTTCAAGGCAGGCTTTCGAGCAATTTCTTGGCAGACTGCCTTTCGCTAAACTCAGCGTCATTGGCAAGAAGCTGAGAGAGCATCTTTCTTGCCTCATCGTGCTTCCCCTGCTTGGCAAGGCCAACAGCCAGATGATAGCGAATCTCAACGATATGAGGCGCTTGACGAGTGGCCTCGCGCAACAGGCGGACTCCTTGCTCGAGATCCTTGCCCTCCATCACCAAGGCCCAGCCCAGGGTATCCTGTACTGCAGGATTATCCTTGGCCCTTTGGTAGGCACGCTCCGCATACTCCCTGGCCATGGTGGGATCCTGATCCAGGAAGAGAAAGCTGAGATTGTTCAAGGCAACGAGATTCTGCGGATCCTTTTCCAGAATCTCCTTATAGAGCGCGATTGCACGGTCTTTTTTCTCGCCATCATGATAAGACATGGCCAGCATCGTTTTCACTGCCAGCGCATCGTCAGGGTGGTCGCTCAACCATCCCTCCAAGATGCTGCTCGCCGCCTTCTCCTTGCCAGACAGACGGGTTGCCTCGGCCAGTTTGATGAGCAACCCTTCTGATGGCTGCTTATCAAAGGCCTGCTGGTAGAATTTGCGCGCTTTTGTAAACTGCTTCTGAGTAAATGCTATATCACCGATGATGACATAGCCCAGCGCAGAATCAGGTTGATCCTTCTGGATCTCCCGCGCCAGCCTCATAGCCACATCTTGCCGCCCATCATGCATCTCCAGCTCTATCAGCCTGACCTTGGCCTGTATATGGTCGGCATTCAGTTTTAGCACCCGCCGGACAGTTTCCCGGGCCTCGTCATATTGCTTGAGCTTTATCTGGATACCGGACAAGGCGAACAATATCACGGGATCCTCTGGCGCCTTATCCGCGAGATGCTGATAGGTCTGCAAGGCTTTGCTGGGCATGTCGGCGGCCATCTGCGCGCGCGCCAGCAAGAACAGCAAGGGAATGCTGTTCTTGTTCTGCGGCAGCGCCTCTTCAACGATGGACAAAGCCTGCTGCGCATCACCCTTTTTGAGATGATAGTTGGCCAGTATCAGGGCAGGCAGCACTGCATTGGGATGGGTCTTGCGCGCCTTTTCCCACCACCGCAGGGCACTTTCAAGATCACCACGCCGCTCGGCGACCTGCGCCTTGCCAACGAGAGCGGGCAAGTTCTTAGCATCCAGGTCGAGTATCCTCTGGAATTCCTGATCGGCAGCCTTGTAATCCTGCTCCAATAAATCAAGACGTGCCAGATTCCTCCTTGCAGGGATAAATGTCTCGTCGATCTTCAATGCCTTCTGGAAACTGTCCCGCGCGACACCATGATCTCCCTTGGCCAACTGTACCCAGCCCAGCAAGGCCATCATGCCTGCATCTTTTGGATTCTCTGCAATCAGTTTCTTCGCAATACCCAGAGCCTCCTTGAACTCTTTTTTCTTCAGATGAGCAAAAACGAGCATTGCCTGGGCCCCCTTATCATGCTCACCTGTGGCCAGCGGTTCCAATGCCTCGATCGCCTCATCATAGGAACCACTGTTGAGATAGAGATTGGCAAGCTCGACACGGACACCACGCGCATCGTTGCTGGCGAGCAGCGCCTTCTTCAGGTAAGCGGCGCCTTGCGCCACATCGCCACTCATCACGGCTGCCTTGCCAATCATGCGCAGAAGCTGAGCATCCCCTGTCCCCTCGACGGCTGGCCTCAGCACCTCCATGGCGAGATCGGCCTGTCCCCGCTTGAGACGGGTAGCGGCCAGTAGCATGACAGCTTCCGGATGATTGCCACCCTTGCTGACATAGCGCCCGAGATACATTTCCGCCTGCTCATAGTTGCCACGGCTATAATTGATGGCGCCCAGGAGCAGCAAACTAGGCAGGTGATCAGGTACCTGCTTAACCACTTGGGTCAGGTAATCCTCCGCTACTGTAAGATCCTGGCCCTGATAGGCCAGCAAAGCCCGGAAATATTTGGGTGCTGGGTGGCCAGGGGCCTTCTTCAATAGAAATTCGATATCACGGCCTGCTTCATCCTTCTTGCCCAGTGCCAACAGCGCCCTGATCCTGCCAAGGCGGGCGGTCATCACCAGCGGCACCAGGCCGTTCCTCTCGCTGCTATCCAGCACCTTGCCGAAAGACTCCAGTGCAGTCTCGAATTGCTGCTGCTCCAAGGCAGCCGTTCCCCGCATGTTCAGCGCCTCCAAACCAGCAGGATTGGCCGCAAGCGCCCGATTCAGATAATCGACAGCCTCCGTCAACTTGCCCCGTGAACTGGCCAGCTTGGCATAACCCAGCAATACTATGTAGCTGTCTGGCTGCAGCTGCGTCGCCTGGTGAAGCAGCTGCTCGGCCTTGTCCTGGGCACCAAGCCCCAGTTGGGCCTCGGCCTTCAGCGCCAGTAAATCCGCATTGCTGTCCACCATTGATGCTTGGTTACCCGCCAGGACCTCAAGAACCTCATCGAATTTCTGCTGATACAACAAGGATCGCGCCAGCAAAGACACGACCTCATGGGTGGCGAGGCCAAGTTTCACTGCCCGCTGCAACTCCTTCTCAGCAGCAGGATAGTTGCCGGACTCGAGGTGCTCGCGCCCCAGCAACAGACGGGCCTCGGCATTCCCAGGATTCTGTTGCAAGGCATTTTTCAATTCGATGACAGCGGCGCGGCTGTCGCCCTGCTGGAGATGTGTTTTGGCACGCTGCAGATACTCTGTGTCACTCAACTCCGTCTTGCCACAGGAGACAAGCAGCAGACCCACCATCAAGAATCCAGTCACTTTGCCTATGCAATCAATCTTCACGTTATCCTCCATTGACAGGATGATCCCCCTCAGGATTGTTACATGCACCCTCTCTGAGGGGGAGTTTCATGGGCCTTCTCGCAGAGAAAGCTTTGCCATTCATTTCAAGCCATATTTGCTGAGCAGCGAATAACAGGTGGGACGGCTGATCCGCAACAGATCCGCAGCCTTGCTGACGTTGCCGCCACAGATACTGATAGCCCTTTGCAACGCCTCCAGTTCGGCCTTTTCCCTGACTTCCCGCAGATCCAGGAGACTGTTATCTCCTGTTGCGGGCTCTATCTGTAAGGCCTCCCGGGTGATCTGGCTGCCCTCGCACAATAACACGGCCCGCTTCACCCGGCTCTCCAACTCCCTGACGTTGCCTGGCCATTCATAGGCCTCGATGGCCGCCACTGCATCGACAGTAAATCCTCGTAACCGTTTGACGCCCTCCTTCTGGTAACGATCGAGAAAGCTGCGCGCCAGAAGTACGGCATCGCCATCTCGCTGATGCAGGGGGGGGATATTCACGGTAATTTCACTGATACGATAGAACAGGTCTTCACGGAAGCGGCCCTCCTGGATGAGCGCATCCAGGTTTTGATGCGTTGCGCAGACCACCCGCACATCGACAGGGATTTCTGCAGTGCCACCCAGGCGCTCGATCACCCGCTCCTGCAGGAAGCGCAATAATTTCCCCTGCAGCGGTAGCGCAAGATCTCCGATCTCGTCGAGAAACAGTGTGCCGCCATCTGCATGTTCGATCTTGCCGAGCTTCTGCCGCGAAGCCCCGGTGAAGGCTCCCTTCTCATGACCAAACAGTTCGCTTTCCAGGAGCGCGTCGGGAATCGCTGCACAGTTGATGGCCACAAAACGTCCCTCAGCATGGCAGCCAAGATCGTGCAGGGCACGCGCCAGCAATTCCTTACCAGTTCCGCTGTCGCCCAGAAGCAGGACGGTGGCATCCGTGGGGGCGATCTTTTCTATGATACGGCAGACTTCCAGCATCTGGGGGCTGGCTGCAATGATGCCCTGCAGAGGTGTTTGGCGCGCACTTCTTGCCAAGGCCTTGTTCTCCTGCTCCAGCTTGTAGAGTTGATAGGCGCGCGAGATAATCAGCTGCAGGACTTCGATATCGATGGGCTTGTGATAAAAGTCGTATGCGCCGCAGGCAATGGCACGTAGCGCATGTTCATGATCGTCGCGCCCAGTCACTACGATGACCTTTACATCCGGATAGGCCGAGAGGATCTTCTCCAAGGTGGCGAACCCCTCACTGACGCCATCACTATCTGGCGGCAAACCCAAGTCCAGAGTAATAACCGGATAACAAGTCTTCTCCAGTACAGCAAGCGCCGATTGACGATCGCCCGCCTCGTGGACATCATAGACATCCAGCCCCCAGCGTAGCTGACGGCGCAGGCCTTCGTCATCTTCGACAATCAGAATTGGTTCCTTACCTGCCATCTTCAATCAAAGACCGCCATTCCATTTAAGGTACGCTGATTAATCCTCTCTCCCCACAGAGATTCTCAGGGTGAGGGGCTAGTGAATATTTCCCAAGATCCATCTTCTCACCTCGGTCGTCTACCTGGAAAAAGTAGATAATTGGTCAAGAATTTCCTTTATATTTTAGCCACTGTGTTCAGTTACAAGATACTCTGGCGGGATCCGCTGCCGATGCCAAGGGGATCCTGATCCGGAACAGAGTCCCTTCGCCAGGCGCACTGTTGACCTCCACCTCGCCACCCAGTTCGCGAATGTATTCACTACATTCATAGGCGCCAATACCCATGCCGGAAGAACCTTTGGTGGAATCGAAAGGACGAAACAGCCGTTCCCGAAGGAACTGCTGATCCATGCCACAGCCCGTATCCTCCACCTCTACCACAGCGCAACCCTCGGATTCATACAGTCTCACCACCACCTCACCACCCTCCGGTGTGGCATCCTGGGCATTGCGGACAATGTGGGCAACGACCGAACACAGACGGTCGGCATCGGCACAGACCAGCAATACCTCCTTTCCAGCCTCCAACGTAGGCACGGGAGTGGCTGCAGACACCATAGCAACAGCCTCTTTGATTAAGGATAGCATGTCGACCCGTGCATTGTGCAGCTGCCTGCCATGACCACCACTGAGCTTCTCCAGCATCCGCGCCATCTTGCCTACGGCATTGTCCGCCGTTGCTATCATGTCATCGACAAAGGCTGGATTATGTTTGTGTTTCTCGGCATTGGCCACCAGCAGCGACAACTGGGCCATCATGTTCTTTAAATCGTGCATCATGAACGCGGCCAGGCGGTTGGTGGCCTCGAACTGCCGAGCATTGATCACCTCCTGGGTAGCCTGCTGTTGCCTCAGGAATCCTGCAATCTGTGCACCCGCCGTTTTCAGAATATCGTTGTCCTCCCAGCTGTAATTCCAAGATGCCAGCGGCCTCGCCAACAATACCAGGCCCAGCAACTCTTCATCCAGCATCAAGGGCACGATGACCCAAGCGTTGTCTTGCTCGAGCAACCACTGCGGCAACACCAGCCCCGGATAGCTCTGGGGTGCCGTGCGATATTCTTCCAGGTTGATCACCCACTGCTTATCTGTCAGGAAATGGATCAGGGGGCTGTTTCGCTCCATCCTCTGCAGTCCATCCTCCGGCATCGCCAGATGGGCCATGATCTCATAATGACCAGTATCTTGCCTTTCCCATAGGATACCCGCCGGGCTGTCCACGATATCCGCCAAGGCCTGAATGGCCCGCTCCCGCCAGTGAGCGCTGCTGCCCAGAGAGGACAACTTGCGGATAAAGCCCAACCATTCCTCTCGGTAATCATATTTGTAGTTGAAGAAATGCTTGTTCAGAAACACCCGCAAATAGGCCCGGGCATGCCCTGAGGACATGATCACCAGCAGGATGAGCAGTGCACCAAAGACGAAGACGATCTGGGCAACCCCGCCCCAGCTGCCCCCGTAGTAACGGATGTAGTAGCCTCCGGCCGCCATCACCAGCAAATAAATGCCAGTGGACAACAACGCCGCACCATGGAAGACGATACGGCGAGAGACGAAAACATCCAACGACCATTGGGGATTCCTGGCGGCGGAAACGGCGATCAGTGGCACGACCACGGTATAGACCAGTCCCCGGGCATGCCATATCCAGGACGTGGCCTGCCCGAACAGCAGAGTATCGGCATAGAGATAGAAGTCAAAGGCAAACATGCCCCCTACACCAAAGCATAGATACTTGATGCCCCAGCGCTGCTCGAGCGGCGTGTTACGAAATAACTGCTCCACTAGCACCAAGCCGGCCACAGCCAGCAATGCATTAGCGATCACCGTCAGTCTCCAGTCGATGACCAGCGCGGGGAGGTGGCCGACCAGGAAGGCATAAAAATAGATTCCCAGCAGCAGCAGGCACAAAGAGGCCAGGGTGATTGAAAAAGGCCGCAACTGGCCACGGGTCGGCTCTGCATACAGCAGCCTGAGCAGGAACACATACCAGGCGCCATTCTTCAGAACTTCAAAAGTTTGTGGCAACAGGGCGCCAGGGGAGCCAATCATGGTAAAGAGCCCTGCAACAACCGCCCAAAGGAAAGTCATCAGGGCAGCTGCGACCAGTATCCCCCCCTGTGCGCGCCCCCGCCAGCTGGTGATCAACAGCAGGGAAAGTATCAGAAACGCCAGAGCGGCGCTGGCATAGCTGTAGAGGCCGATATCACTCATGGCGCAGACCCTTTACCATGCCCGGCCTATCTTGCTCCTTTGCCCCACAGGACCACCTGGAGTGTCTGAAGAATGATCATCAGATCGAGAAACAGACTGTAATTCTTTACATAGTACAAATCATATTGCAGCTTTTCCTCGGCATCTTTCTCCGAAGCCCCATAGGGATAACAAATCTGCGCCCAGCCGGTGATGCCCGGCTTCACCCGGTGACGCTCCACATAGTAGGGGATCTTCTCCGCAAGTTCCTGCACGAACGTGGGTCGCTCCGGGCGCGGCCCCACGAAGCTCATCTCACCCTTCAACACATTGAACACCTGCGGCAACTCGTCGATGCGCGTCCTCCTGATAAAGGCGCCTACCCGGGTGATCCTGTCATCGTTTGGCCTGGCCCATTGCGCCTTGCCATCCTTTTCTGCATCACTGCGCATGCTGCGAAACTTCAACACGTCAAATTCCTTACCACCCTGACCGACACGCTTCTGGCGATAGAGGATTTCACCTTCGCCCTTGCTCTCCAGGAGGATGGCAGCAGCCGTTGCCAACATGAACGGCCAAGCCAGGAACAAGGCCAGCGAACTCATGGTGATATCGAACAGGCGCTTGGCATAGAGCCGGAAGGCACTATTCTGGAAACCGTCGGAATACACCAGCCAGCCAGGCTGCAGCAGAGCAAGGGGCAACTTGCCCGCCTGTCTCTCGAAAAAAGTCATCAGATCGATGACTTCCACCCCAGCCATCCGGCAGTCGACAATCTCCACCATGGGAAAGCTCTTGCGCCGGTCGTCCAGGGCCACCACGATCTCATCCACGTGGTTGCGTCTGACCAGTTCCAGGAAAGGGGAATCATGCTGGATAATATTTTTTCTCACAACTTCGTGCTCGCGGGGAAAATGGACATAGCCGACGATGGCAAACCCCCGTCGGTCGGACTTCCTGCGCAGCAACTGATCGATCATCGCCGCCTTGTTGCCAGTGCCCAGCACGAGGATACGTTTCTTCAAGCCCTCCTGGTCGATCAACATGGTGAACGACAGACGCACGGCAATGACCCCTGCCAGCCCCAGCAACCAGGACAGACCAAAGGCACCTCGCCATAAGGACATCGATGGCAACAGGTAGAAGATAATGCTCATGGCCAGAAAACTGAGCAGCATACCCGCCACGATACGCAGCAGCATGCCCCACAGTCCCTCGCGCAGATGCCGTTCATAGAGGCCCATGGCCGTCATGGCGCCGATGGTCACGATGGCGAAAGTCACGGCAACGGGAAACAAGGAAAAAAACTGGCTGGCCTCAGAGAGGTCGCCGCTGAACCGGATATACATCCCGCCATAGACGGAGACCATGACGATCAGGGCTTCCATGATGCCCAGCATCAGGAAAGAGGCCGGGATATAATGTCGGAAAATTCTGACCATCAAGTGGAGCGTTCTACAAAAAGGGATTGAACATCCATGCGGGCACGCATTCCTCATTATTGTCGGGTGATTCAGGCAAAATGCCAGTGGCACCTGCTACTTCATGCCCAGTGTAAAAACTATTGTAATTCAGACGCAAAAAAAGATCAGTCATTATCTCCGTCAGGCAGCGGCACAGGCTCAAGTTTGCCCACAAAAACCCGCTAATTCAGCTATCGGACGAACAAGAAAAAAACTTAGGCTGGCCCACCCTCTTGGGCTCGAGCAAAATAACGCTATAAGCCATTGTAAGAACAAGAAATCACGCACGAGAGCCGATTTGGCATTGCTTGGCTAATGGTTTAAGCTTGTGCGCTTTTGAACTCCATCGCAAAACTGCGGGACGCTTATGAACATTACGGTTTTTGGTTCTGGTTACGTGGGCCTGGTCACCGGTGCCTGCCTCGCTGAGGTAGGTAACGATGTGCTCTGCATCGACATCGACGAGCAGAAGATCGACAGGCTGCTGCAGGGCCAGATCCCCATCTACGAACCCGGCCTGGAACCGCTGGTCAGAGACAATGTCCGCGCCGGCCGTCTCGATTTTTCCACCGACATCGCCAAGGGCGTAGCCCACGGCCTGTTTCAGTTCATTGCCGTAGGCACCCCCCCGGATGAGGACGGCTCCGCAGACCTCCAGTATGTGCTGGACGTGGCCCGTAGTATTGGCCAACACATGGACGACTACCGTATCATCGTCGACAAATCCACTGTCCCGGTGGGCACCGCCGACAGGGTCCGGGCCGCCACCCAGGCAGAACTGGAGAAACGGGGCAAACAGATCGAGTTCGACGTGGTCTCCAATCCGGAATTTCTCAAGGAAGGCGCCGCGCTGGAAGACTTCATGAAACCAGATCGCATCATCATCGGCACCGACAACCCCCGTACCACCGAGTTGCTGAAGGCCCTCTATGCCCCCTTCAATCGCAGCCGCCAACGGGTCATCGCCATGGATATCCGTTCTGCCGAATTGACCAAATACGCCGCCAACGCCATGCTCGCCACCAAGATCAGTTTCATGAACGAACTGGCCAATCTCGCCGACCATCTGGGCGCTGACATCGAGCAGGTCCGTATCGGGATCGGTTCTGACCCGCGCATCGGCTATCACTTCATCTATCCCGGCTGCGGCTATGGCGGCTCCTGCTTTCCCAAGGACGTCAAGGCCCTGGAGCATACTGCCCGGGAAACCGGCTATCGTGCAGAACTCCTGGAAGCTGTGGAAAACGTCAATCGGCGCCAGAAGCAACTCCTGTTCGGGAAGATCAGCAAACATTTTGGAGAACAGCTGGACGGCAAGACCTTTGCCCTGTGGGGACTGGCCTTCAAACCCAACACCGATGATATGCGCGAGGCTCCCAGCCGTAGCCTGATGGAGGCCCTCTGGCAGGCAGGCGCCAGGATCCGCGCCTATGATCCGGAAGCCCTGGAGGAAACCCGGCGCCTGTATGGCAACCGTCAGGAGTTGGCGCTCTGCGAGACCCCCAGCGATGCATTGCAGGATGCCGACGCCCTGGTGGTGGTAACGGAGTGGAATGAGTTCCGCAGCCCGGACTTCCTGCGCATCAAGGCCCTCCTCAAAGAACCGGTCATCTTCGATGGCCGCAACATCTATGATCCCCAACTCCTCAGCGACTATGGCTTCCATTATTATGCAATCGGTCGCGGCAAACGGCATGAAACTGGTGACAATTAGGACTCTCTCATGAACAAACTGGAAAACAGCACTATCGGTGTCATTGGCCTGGGCTATGTCGGCCTGCCCCTGGCGGTCGCCTTCGGCAACCGCCTGCCAACTATCGGCTTCGATATCAACAAGGCCCGTATTGCTGAACTGAAACTGGGCCACGACAGTTCCCTGGAGGTCACTCCCGAGGAGCTGGCTGCGGTGCGCGATCTGCGTTACACCTCGGATGCTGCCGGACTGGCGCACTGCAACGTCTACATCGTCACCGTCCCCACCCCCATCGACACCCACAAGCGCCCCGATCTCCAGCCTCTGGTGGGGGCCAGTGAAACGGTCGGCAAGCTCCTGAAAAAAGACGATATCGTCATCTTCGAGTCCACGGTCTATCCCGGCTGCACAGAAGAGGTCTGCGTCCCCATCATGGAGCGCATTTCCGGCCTGACTTTCAACGACGATTTCTACGTCGGCTACAGCCCGGAGCGCATCAACCCCGGCGACAAGGAAAACCGTCTCAGCACCATCGTCAAGGTCACCGCAGGCTCCACTCCGGAAGTCACGGACTTCATCGACGACCTCTACCGGACGATTATCGAAGCCGGCACCCACAAGGCCAGCAGCATCAAGGTGGCGGAGGCGGCCAAGGTCATCGAAAACACCCAGCGTGATGTAAATATCGCCCTGATCAATGAATTGTCCCTGATTTTCAACCGCCTGGACATCGACACTCTGGAAGTTCTGGAAGCAGCCGGCAGCAAATGGAATTTCCTGCCCTTCCGGCCCGGCCTGGTGGGCGGCCACTGCATCGGCGTAGACCCCTACTATCTCACCCACAAGGCCCAGGAGATCGGCTATCACCCGGAGGTCATCCTGGCCGGACGACGCATCAATGACAGCATGGGCGCCTATGTCGCGGAGCGGGTCATCAAGCTCATGACCCAGGCCCGCATCCAGGTAGTGGATGCCCGGGTCCTGATCCTAGGGCTCGCCTTCAAGGAAAATTGTCCGGATCTGCGCAACACGCGGGTGGTGGATATCATTCAGGAACTCCAGGGCTATCATGCCAATATCGACATCCACGATCCTTGGGTGGATCCCGAGGAAGCCCAGCGCGAATATCATGTCCGCCCCGTTGCGGAACCCGAGAACGGGGCCTACGATGCGGTGATCCTGGCTGTGGCACATCGCCAGTTCTGTGACATGGGCAGTGCCGGCATCCGTGCGCTGTGTAAACCCAACGCCATCCTTTTCGATGTCAAATCCATCCTGCCGGCAAATGAAGTGGATGGAAGATTGTGAAGAAGGGAAAAGAGAAAAGATACAAGAGGAAAGTGGGTAAGTGCGCCTACGGCGCATATATTATATATAGATTTTCGGCCTGCGGCCGACACATTCCCTTGTATCTTGTATCTTGTATCTT
>CAYRLE010000044.1:18529-19692 GCA_964425105.1 uncultured Gammaproteobacteria bacterium
CTTGTATCTTGTATCTTGTATCTTTACTAATAGAAACTCCACGGCATGAAGATATTAATCACAGGCACCGCCGGTTTCATCGGCTCCGCCCTGGCCCTGCGCCTGCTGGCGCGCGGCGATGAAGTCATCGGCATCGACAATCTCAACGACTATTATGACGTCAAACTGAAAGAGGCTCGCCTGGCTCGCCTCAAGGACTGCTCTGGCTTTACCGACATCCGCGCCAGTCTGGAAGACCGCGCCGCCATCGAGAAGGCATTTGCCGAGCACCGCCCCCAGCGGGTGGTGAATCTCGCCGCCCAAGCGGGTGTGCGCTATTCCCTCAAGAACCCCCATGCCTATGTGGACAGCAACTTGGTGGGGTTCATGAACATCCTGGAGGGCTGCCGCCATCACCATGTGGAGCACTTGGTCTATGCCTCCAGCAGTTCGGTCTATGGCGCCAACACCCGCATGCCTTTCTCGGTGCACGACAATGTGGACCATCCTGTCAGCCTCTATGCCGCCAGCAAGAAAGCCAACGAGTTGATGGCCCATACCTACAGCCATCTCTATGGATTGCCCACCACCGGCCTGCGTTTCTTCACAGTCTACGGCCCATGGGGACGGCCCGACATGGCCCTGTTCATCTTTACCCGCAATATCCTGGCCGGCAAACCCATCGATGTCTACAACCACGGCAAATGCCGCCGCGACTTCACCTATATCGATGATATCGTGGAAGGCGTGATCCGCACCCTGGACCGGATCCCGGCACCCGATCCCCAGTGGTCCGGCGACACGCCCGATTCCGCCACCAGCCGCGCCCCTTACCGGCTCTACAATATCGGCAATCATCAACCCGTAGAGTTGATGCATTTCATCGAGATCCTGGAAGAAAGGCTGGGCCTGAAGGCGGAAATGAACATGCTGCCCCTGCAACCGGGCGATGTACCTGCCACCTACGCCGACGTGGATGACCTGATGCGTGACGTAGGCTTCCAGCCCGCCACGCCCATCGAGGAAGGAATCGGGCGCTTCGTGTCATGGTACCGGGAGTTCTATGGGGCATGACCGGTGATGAGTGATGAGTAATGAGTAATTTTGGTAAGGTTGTTGTCTAAGGCATCACGCATCACGCATCACGCATCACGCATCACGCATCACGCATCACGCATCACGCA
>CAYRLE010000045.1:0-14924 GCA_964425105.1 uncultured Gammaproteobacteria bacterium
CGGCAAAAATAATGTTATACTCTCGGTTCCCTGTATGGTCGGCCCGGGGAGCCATATTCTGCTGCTGGGAACCGCGCCGCGGGCAGCGAGCTCCATCAGAGCTCGTTGGTCGTAGACAATCTCCGCATGGTCGTCGCCGATGATGATCTCCCTCACGAACCGGGAGAGTAAATTCCTGGTTTTTTTGGCATTTTCAGATGACCTGATGGTTTCGGCCAGGAACTGGACGAGTTCTATCACCTGGTCGTCTGATATTGCCATCTGAGGCGGGATCTCCGCCTCGATATCGGCCAGTTTCCACTCCAGCTCCTTCAGGCGGCTGTTGTGCTGGCGCAGGCGTCTTGTCAGGTCCCCCAGGTTGGGGGTGTCTTTGCCGAGTTCCTCGAACAGTTCATAGATCTTGCTGGTCTTCCTCTCTATCTTGGCGATCTCCGCCTGTGTGGCTTCGCGGCGCTTTTTCTGGTCGACGGCCCAGCTACTGCATTCCCGGGCCAGTTGCAGGTAGATGCCGGCGACGGTATTTGCGTTGAGAATTTGATCCAGGAGCTGGCCCAGGAGCCAGTCATCCAGCTCATGGGCGGGGATGCGGCGATTTGGGCAGGTGCCCTTCTGCTGGGCGTTCCGGCAGTTGTAGTAGTGGTATCGCCTGGATCTACCCTTGGCGCTCTCGGTTTGGAGGCTGGCACCGCATTTTCCGCATTTCAGGATGCCCGTGAACAGGAATTTGCTGTTGGGTGACCCGGATCCCGTCTCTGGGGCGTCCTGATCGAGCAGGGCCTGGACGGCATCGAATATTTCCCGCTCGATGATGGGTTCGTGGCTGGAGACGACGATCCAGTCTGCCCTGTCTCTCTCCCGGCCTGTTTTCCTGTCCTTGCGGTTGAAAACCACGTGTCCGATGGCGCTCTCGTTTCTGAGCAGGGACAGGACGGATGATTTCTGCCAGGGCGCGCCGCGGTTGGTGATGCCCTGGTCATTGAGCGTCTCGGCGATGATCTTCGCGCCCTGCCCGGCCAGGCGCATGTTGAATATGAGGCGGACGGTTTCCACCTCGGGTGGATACGGCACCAGACGCTTGCGTTTGGGATTATCCGTCGCCGGCACGGGGCGGTAGCCGAACGGGGCGTTGCCGCCGTTCCAGTACCCCTCCATGGCGTTTTTCATCATCGAGCGCTTGGTGTCGGCCGCGATCTGGCGGCTGAAATATTCGTCGAATATCTCCAGCACGCCCTCCAGCATCCAGCCGCTGTCGCTGTCCCTGTCAATGGGGGTGCAGAGGTAGACGAGGCTGGTGCCGCAGTGGTCCAGGCGACGCTTGTAGAGGCCGGCATCGATGCGGTTCCGGGAAAAACGGCTGGTGGACCAGGTGATGAAATAGTCCGGAGCATAGACCTCGCAAAACGCGATGGCATCCTGGAATGCCGGGCGCCGGTCGTCGGTGCCGGTCAGGCCCTCGTCGGAGAATACCCGGAGGACATCGGCGCCGAGTTCCTGGGCGCGCTGCCGGGCGCGCTCTATCTGGGCCGGCACGGACACTTCCTCCTCGGCCTGCCTGGCGGTGCTGACACGGGCGTAGATGATGGCTGTCTTGGCGGTCATGGCTCTATTCTTACCTCTCCGCTTCTGGTTGACACGTGAACAGTCCATCAGTGTACACATGGCTGCGGCCCCGACAAACCGCGCCCTTATTCTGTCTTGCCATCCCCTGAATAATCAGCAGGATGGGAAACCCACGCCGCCGCACAGATCATGAGCAGGAAAGCCTCAGGACCGTCAATTTTCGGTGCCCTGCTTGTGATTGGCGTTTTGAGACTGACCCCGAGCGCATCGAGGACGCGCCGGATCGGCCATGGCACCCTTATCTCTATTTCGCAACCTGCCCGTCCTGCGGCGAAGAGGCCGGCCAGGCACCCTGGGAAAAGGGCCTCATGGCCGCCCATGGCCGCCAGACGGGCCCGAAAACGCCGGAGGGCAAAGCGGCAGTCACCGCCAACCTGGCCGGCCACCCCACCCCGGAGGAATCACTGCGGACGCGCTTCAATGCCATGAAGCACGGGCTGTTCGCCCGTGTGGCCCGATACTTCCCAGCCAAGCCTGGCAAATACCCGCATTGTGAAACATGCGAATATCTGAACAACGGCTGCGAGGACCAGGTGGCCTGCCTGCGGCGCACCGAGCTGTTCATGCGCTACGACATCGCCTTTCAGACCGGCGACCCATCGCTGCTGACGGAGCTGCAGGCGGACAACCAGGCCATGGTCCAGGCCATCATCAGCGACATCATGCTGGCCATCATCTCCACCGGCGTGGAGCTGAAACAGCCGGAATGGTATTTCGACCCCAAGGAGGGTGATTTCCACCTGGTGTCCTATGAGAAGGACGGCGTGCAGGAATACATCTACAAGGTCTCCGCCCACCCCCTATTGAAAACCCTGGCCGATTTCCTTGCCAAGAACAACATGAGCCTGGCCGACCTGAACATGACCCCCAAGGGCCAGGAGGACAGCGAGCTGCTGCGTGGCTACCTGGACAACCAGGGTGACCGGGAGAGCCTGGCGGATTACCAGCGCCAGCAGCAGGCGCAATTGCAGGCCCTGGAGGAGAAATTCAACCGCAGCCGGGAAAAGTTGCAGCGCGACCCAGTGATGATCGAATACGACGAGGCCGAGAATGGCTGAGCGCGTCAGCAAATCACGCCGCATCCAGCTCCAAAACGTCGCCGAGCGCGAGATCCACCGCTATGCAGACGATCATGCCCTGTGGCACAAATTCATCCACAACGTGGAGCTGGACCCGGTGCAGGTCCTGAAGATGATCGAGATGGACCATAACCCCTACACCCTGGATTTCTCCTGCCGCCGCACCGGCAAAACGGCGGTCAAGGAACTGTATCTCATGGAGTGGAACGCCAAGAACTCGGACCAGGAGCTGGGCATCGTCGCCCCCCGCGAGGCCCAGTCACAGACCAACCTCAACTACCACCTGGACGCCATCCGCCGCTCCGAGATCCTCACCGCCTACCTGGCGCACAAATCCGGCCGCACCCAGATGGCCGACACCTATTACCAGTTCGACAACCGCTCCATCGGCCGGGCCTACGGCATCATGTCCCAGGTGGATGGTGGCGACCTCACCGTGGCAAGCCTGGAGGAGGTGGACGACATGCCGCGCGAGCGCCTGTTCAGCCGGTTCCTGCTGATGATGGGATCCAAGCGCCGCCTGGGCGCCAGCAAGGAGAGCAGCAACGACCCGCAGATCCGCATCACTGGCGTTTTCAAGGGGGCGGATACCCTGTCCGAACTCATCGAGAGCGGCAAATATCACCTGCTGCCCACCGTGGACGCCCACCTGGGCGTCGAGATGGGCATTCTGGACGGCGCCTTCATCGAGGACATGCGCGACCAGCTCTCGCCGGATGAGTACATCCGCCAGTTGCTGTGCCGCAACGTCTCGGCGCGCAACCTGATCTGGGAGAAATACATCCGCCGGGCCATCCAGGTGGGGCTGAAATCAGGCCTTGAGCTGGCCCAGCCCCTGCCAGGTGCTGAGTATCAGCGCCGCGGCCTGATCTCGTTCGGCTACGACCATTCCGGCCATGGCGAAAACCCCCACGCCTCGCGCTACGCCCTGGTGGTCACCGAGATGATCGGCAATTTCTGCTGCGTCATCTTCGCGCGCACCTGGCCACCTGGCACCGATGAGTCGGTGGTGAAAAACGACATCAAGGGCTTCTGGCGCTACTTCCGCCCCGACTACGCCATGGGCGACGCCTATGGCATCGGCCTGCTCACCCAGCTCAACGATGAGCTGTTCCGTGATGGACTCACCAGCATCAACCGGCAGACCATCGGCGACGGCGAGAGCACGGCCAGCACCTGGCCGGCGTGGGCCTTCTCGCCCATCCGCTTCGAGGGCATGGTCAAACACCAGATGGCCACCGCGCTGCGGGCTGTGTTCCACAACGGCAACGCGGCCATCCCCTACATCGACGACCTGGACCCGCGTGACCCGGAAACCATCGACCTGCGCACCCTGATCCGGCAGCTCGGCAACATCAAGCCGGAGGCCACCAAGGCCAGCTATGCCAGCTACAAGATGGTCAAGGCTGACCTGGGCGACGACCTGTTCGACGCCGCCATGGCATCGGTCTGGGCCCTGGCGACACGCGGCGCCGCGCCGGCCAACACCATCATTCAGCACAGGACGACGACACGCGACCGGCTGCTGCGCGGCGTGGCGGCCTGACGGGAGAACACGATGCCATCGATTGCAGACATCATGAAAATGTTCGGCAGGGGCCGGCCGCCACAGACCGACCCGCTGCCGGGCGAAACCCGGGGTGCCACCTCGGAGATCGGCCGGCGCCCGACGCCAGAGAACCAGGTCAGGCGCCTCTACCAGCAGATGTGGGTGGACCACAGCCTGCGCGCCACCATCCTGGATCTGCGGGAGATGGACCGCGCCGACCCGAGGGTGAAAAAAATCCACGGGCGCATGGCGCGCACCGCCATAAAGGGCGGGCTGCGCATCACCATCAAGAGCAGCGAGAAGCGCGTCATCCGCCTGTGGCAGGCATTCGAGCGCAGACTGCACCTGCACCGGCATGAGAAACTGGAGAGCGACGCCCGGGGCCTGGTGATGGAGGGCAACCTGCCCCTGCAGTGGGTCATCGGTGCCGACGGGCGCGTGGCCGCCGGCATCCGCATGCCGTCCGAAACCATCAAGCCCGTGGTGGATGCCACGGGCCGATTCAAGGACCCACTGCGCGCCTATGAGCAGGCGGACATTTTCACCGGCAAAAGCATCGCCGCTTTCGCCCTGTGGCAGCTCACCCTGGTCAGGCTGACGCCGGACAACTACGACGACCTGGGCAGCATGGGCCGCCCCTACCTGGACGCCACCCGCGCCGTCTGGCAGAAACTGACCATGACCGAGGAGGACCTGGTGATCCGGCGCCGCACGCGCGCCCCGCTGCGCATGGCCCACGTTCTGGAGGGCGCAAGCGAGGAGGACATCGACAAATACCGCGCCCAGGTGGAAAACGACCAGAACGAGATCACCACCGATTTCTACCTCAACAAAAAGGGCAGCGTGAGCGCCGTGCAGGGCGACGCCAGCCTGGACCAGATCGCCGACGTCTCCTACCTGTTGGACACGTTTTTCGCCGGCGCGCCGGCGCCCAAGGGGTTGTTCGGCTACTCCGACGGTTTGAGCCGCGATATCCTGGAGGACCTGAAGCGGGACTATTACGACGAGATCGATTCCCTCCAGGATACCCTCTCGTTTGCCTACTATCTGGGATTCCGCCTGGAGCTGCTGCTGCAGGGCATCAACCCGGACGATTACGATTTCGACATCGTGTTCGCCGAGCGCCGCACGGACACCCCGAACCAACGCGCCGACCTGGCGTTGAAATATCAGGCGCTGGGCGCGCCCAAGGAGATCGTATTCGACGCCGCCGGACTCGACCCAGCGAAGGTCAAGGACCAACTGGAGGCGGAGAACAACGACCCCTACCCCACCCTGCTGCCAGAGGAAAGCGCCAACGGCAGGCCCCGCGTCAGCGTGACGCCGAGCAACGCGCGCAAGGGCGAGAGTGCCACCACCATATCGACGAGGAACTGATGGCATGAGGACTGCACTGCTGATTTTGATTCTGCTGGCGGCTGATTGGGCGGCAGCGGCAGAGCGCGACTACCAGATGCCCTGGTGCGCCGCGCATGGCGGCACACCGGAATACGTGCTGCCCGACAGAACCCGGGTGGACTGCCTCACAGAGACCCACGCCATCGAGTTCGATTTCGCCAAAAAATGGGCCGAGGCACTAGGTCAGGCGCTGTTCTATGCCTCATGGACCAACCGCCGCGCCGCCATCGTATTGATCATGGGGCCTAAAGACGAGCACTTCATGGGCCGCCTGCGCGCCACGGTGGAACACTACGGCCTGCCGGTGGATATCTGGAGGGTCGATAAATAATGCCCCTGGCCGCCAACAGCCGCACCGCGACCAAGGCCGCCATCAAGCGGGCCTCCGCTCGCGCCCGCTCGGACATGAACCGGCTGGACCGCGACTACCTGGAGGCGCTGGACCGCCTCTACCGGGATGCGGCGGAGCGCATCAAGTCCATCATCCATGGTCACGCCGACGGCCAGGGCATGCTGCGCCTGGAGATCCTGCAGCGGCTGCAGGTGCAGATCGACCTGCGGCTGCGCGACCTGGCTGCACAGCGCAACCAGATGCTGGACGATGGTCTGCAGGCCGCCGCAGGCCTCGGCGTGGGACCGTTTTCCACCGCGCCGGAGCTGACCGGCCTGCTCTCCGGCCTGTCGGACGAGGCGGTGCGCTTCGTCAAAAACTTCATCGACAAGGACGGCCTGCAGCTCTCTGATCGCCTGTGGCGGCTTGACCGCGGCGCCATCGATGGCGTGCGCCAGACTGTGGAGAGCGCCATCATCCAGGGCCACTCGGCCAGCCAGGCCGCCAACGAGTTCCTGGCCGCCGGCAAGCCGGTTCCAGCAGGAATCACGGGCAAGATCAGCGCCGCAAATGCCGGCGCCGTGGCCACTTCGGCCGCCTCGGCACTGCTGATCTCAGACGACAACCCACGCCATCATGCCCTGCGGCTGTTCCGCACCGAGCTGAACCGCGCCCATGGCGAGGCCTACCGGGCCGCGGCGTTCGAGCACCCGGACACGGTGGGCACGCGCTTCCTGCTGAGCCCTAGGCACCCTGAACCTGACATCTGCGACATGCACGCCAGGGTCAACCGCTACGGCCTCGGCCCAGGGGTCTACCCCAAGGGCAAATCTCCTTGGCCGGCGCACCCCAACACCCTGAGCTATGAGGAGGTGGTGTTCGCAGACGAGGTAACGGAGGAAGACAAGGCTGGCAGGACTGACCGGATCACCTGGCTCAAAAATCAGGCGCCAAGCATCCAAGAGGCTGTGCTTGGGTCACGCAAAAAGAGAGCCGCCTTAATCAATGGCGTATTGCGTGAGAACGAGATCGTCACCCCATGGAAAATCCTGAAAAAGCGCTATTTAAGGCGCGGCATCGACGTAAACTCATTATCGGCATCGACCGTCGAACCTCCCTCGTCGATCTCCGGCGGAGAAAAACCAAAAGGAACAAAAACTGGACCCTCCGCCCCCGTCTCAGCCGCGCTAGAAGTTATGGCACACAAAGTTCAATCACAAAGGGCGCTGGCAGCTATCGATAGCGTTCATGGGGATGGCAGCCTGCCTGTTATTAAGGTCAAGGGCAGTCCGCATAATGCAAAATATCTCGGTGCTTACTATTTCGACCAGGTCACAGAGAAGGCTTCGCATATCAGCATTACGGCGGGGGGAGATCATAAGGAACTGACCTTGTTGCACGAGGTCGGACATTTTATTGACCACCAAGCAGCGCCTGGAAAGGGTTTTTCATCCGTATATCACGAGATATTCTCTGATTGGCGCGAGGCCGTCAGCAACACACCAGAGATTCAGCGACTGCAGGCCATGTTGCTGGGACCAAACATCTTGAAATTGCCGGATGGGTCAACACATCATCTTGATAAGGCATATATTAAGTACCTTCTGAGCTACGAGGAGGTCTGGGCGAGGAGCTACGCACAATGGATTGCAACGCGCGCCGGTAACAACGTAATAAAAAACCAGTTACAGGTTATATTAGATGGACAGGCTGCGGCTATGGTTTCGTATCCCAGCCAATGGAATTCAGATGATTTTGAGGTGGTTGCGGAAGCAATAGGTAAAATTGTGGAGAAAATGGGATGGCTATGACAGAGCATGAAAAAGAACGCCGCATCGAGGAGATGATGCGTGTTGCCAATATGTCTCGCAAGCAGGCAGAGTTTGCGGTGGCCATCGAAAGCGGCGAGATATCCGGTGACACAATTGACGTTTCTTCAGGTCAGACCGATGAAAAAAAGCGACAACAGTAACATCAGATGCACATGCGGGTTCACCATATTCGATGGCGAGGTTATCAAATGCCGTGTCATGAAGATCAGCAGATCAGGGCCATCTCATGTGAAATGCACGAAATGCAAGCGGTGGGTTGAAATTCCATTTGCGGTCTGCGAGATATGAAAAAGTGGATTTTTGATGTCCTTATTGCATTTGATCAGCTGGCCAACGTCGCATTCAAATGGCCGTTGAATCGGGTGTTCGGGATCCGGGGCTTCGGCGCCCCGGATGAGACGATCAGCAGCGTGCTTGGCAAGCACTATGATCAGTGCCGTTTCTGCAGGGCAGTTTGTAAATTGCTCAGCAGATTGCTCGGCGACAAGCATTGTCGACGCGCCATAGAGGCTGATGAGGGAGAGCAAGCATGAAGTATTTATACCGTTTGAGCGGCGGTGAAGTCCTGTCGCAGTCTATAGAAGTGGATCCCTGGCCGGGGGTCGATACCAGATTCTACGGAGTGCTGACCGACCCGGCAGTAGATTCAGGACTCGACCCCAGCGCACCAAAGATCTGGGATGGAGCACTGATCAGAAACGCAACAGCCGCAGAGATCTCCGCATTCCCAACGGCAGCTCAGACAGACGAGAATCTGATAGCCCGCGAGGAGGCCGCAGACCTGTTCCTGACAGAGAAAGGACCGCTCGCAAAAATGTTTCGGCTATTTACGCTCGTCACACTGGATGAGGTCAATGTCTGCCGCCGGTTGCTCGGGCTCACTGACCTCACCATCACTGACATCCGTGCGAAGGCGCGGGCCTATCTGGACGCCGGCGCCGCCGACTAACCATGGCGCTCGATGTAAAAGTCGGGACGTTCTCATCCGCAGCTGGGACCCAGACGATTGCTATCGGATTCCAGCCGAAGGCTTTGGTGTTTTTTAGCATCGCAACAACTGGTCCGCAAGACAAAGGCGTCGTTCATGGTGTTGCTACAGGGGTATCGAACCAAGGGTGCATCGCGTCTGCATTGGATCACTTCTCAGGGTATGACTCGGGCATTATATCCAATTCGTCTTGTATTATATTTTTAGATAACGCAGGAACAATTATCGATGCGGCCAATCTTTCCGCCATCTCAAGCACAGGTTTTGATCTAACATGGACTACGTTTGGTGGCAGTAAATCCATAAGTTATTTGGCGCTAGGAGGGGCCGATATTAACAATGCATTTGCGGGCAGTTTCATTTATCCAGCCGGGACAATACACGCAGAAACAGCACCTGGGTTCACGCCTGATGCCATAATGCTGCTATGCGGTGAATACACGGCGTTTGATGTAAAAAAAGAAGCATATGATATTTCCACTGGATTTGCAGTTTCTACGAATAATTCGCAATGTTTTACCGCTAGAAGCAAGTCCGCTGGCGGCGCCGCGGATAGTGTTTCCGGATATAAATCCGGGAGAATAGCTGTAATTCCAGACCCCCCCAATAATTCAACGCGTTTTGAGGCGAGTGTTTCGTCGTTCGACGCAGCCGGATTCACTCTGAACAAGGATGTTGGCGGTATCCTGCAGGCTGGATGCGTCTATTTGGCACTAAAAGGCCCGTCGTTCAATATAAACACCGCAGCATCCCCAACAACAACCGGCACACAGTCGCTCACGGGGTTCGGGTTTCAGCCCGCTGCTGCGATATTTCATCACGCATACAACGACAATGCAGATGGCGTGTTCACAGAGCCTGCTGGCAGGGGGTTCGGGTCCACCGACGGAGCAAGCGAATTCGCCTGTGGCGACCTGCATAGATTGAATTCTCTTAATTTCGGGTCAAGGTATGTGTCCGGGAAGCTGATCACCATACCAGATGGTGGTGGCGTCGTAATAGAAGAGGCCGCATTATCCAGCTTCGATGTGGACGGCTTCACGATCAATTGGACCGCTGTCGATACCTCCGCTAGAAATTTCGGCTGGCTGGCCATAGGGCCTGCATCGGCAGGCGGCGGGACTCCGGTCTCTTCATCGCTGCAGTCACAGCTGGAGTCCCAGCAGGCGGCGAGATCGCAGATAGCGGCGATGCTGGAGAACATGAGCCACGTCGGCCTGCCGAGCTCGGCGGGGTTTGAATGCGCCAGGGCGCTGTTGTCGGCTCATTTATGCGGGCTCGAATCCGTCTCGACGACGGCGGCAGCCGCGTCATCGTGGTATGGCACATTGGCTGCCCTGGCGGCGTCGTCGGTTGTCCGTTGGGAGTCTACAGGCCCGGTTTTGATCTCACCGCCATCCGCCATCGAGGCTGCGCAGACAGCGCTGATGACGATGCCATCCGGGGCAGAGTCTCAGTCAATGGTTGCGCCATCATCTTCACCAGCCGTCGAAACCTTGTTCCGCCTGGTCGCCACGCTGGCCTCGGGATACGAGGCGCGAGGCATTGCCACGGCACCGGTGTCGACGGCGGTGGCGGTGGCCATCGAGGCGCTGCAGGCGGCGCGGCGCTCGCAGCCTGCACCCACCGAGGGCCTGGCGAGCGCGGTGCGGTTGTCGGCCTCGCCCATCGAGGCCTTGCGCGCCCTGGGGCGCAGCGGGATCAGCCCCGTTGAGGCGCTGGCCATGCTGGCGTCCATGGCCGGTGTGCCGTTCGAGGCCGACGGGGCTATTGTCGCGGTCAATTACCACGACCTCGAGCTGCTGCTGTCCGCCAGCGAGAGCATCGAGGCGATTCTGCGCGGGGACATCAACCTGCATTGAGACAAACCGCGCCCTTATCCTGTCTTGACGGCGGATATAGGATGGCGGACAACCAGATCTGAGGCACAACGCGAGAGCGATAAGCCGGAGCAGGCCCATGAGGGGGCGCTCCGGCTTTTTTTGTGAGGACACGATATGCCAATATTGTCCAGCGAACTCAAAAAATATGGCGCCCTGAGCCGACCGGAGGACGACGTCTCGGCCAGCGGCGGCGGCATCGATGCGTCCTGCGTGCTGGATGTCACGCAGATGGCGGCCAACGATCAGCTGCGCGCGGTGTCCGACAATGCCGCCGACACCATGAACCTGACCATCACCGGGCGCGACGCCACGGGCGCCATCGTCAGCGAGACCAAGGCGCTCGCGGGCACAACGCCGGTGACTTTCGCCACCACATTCGAGCGTTTTCTCAAGGCAGCGCTTTCAGCCGCGCCGGCGGGCAACGTCACCATCGAGCGCAACACCAACCCATTCGACGATGTGGTCATCCTGCCTATCGGCAAGACGGCCGCCTCCATCCTGTTCATCGATTCCACCAGCGAGGCCTCGCCCACCACCCGCTACGAGAAGGAGTTCTGGCGCAACGAGAACGCCAGCCTGACCCTGACCAACGCCGACATCACCCTGACAGCCGATCCCTCTGCCTCCATCCGCATCGGCGTGGCCACGGCGAAGGACGACACCGGCAGCGTGACCAACCGCAAGACGGCGCCGGCCGGCGTGACGTTTGTGGACGACTCGGTGGCGCAGAACGTGCCCACAGGCGGGCTGGCGGCCAACGAAGCCATCGGCGTCTGGATCGAGATGAGCCGCGCGGCGGATGCCGCTGCCATCAAAAGCAGCTACACCACACAACTGGCGGGGACAACGGTATGAGGATCACCTGCATAGGCCCGGTGCTGGGCCGCTATACCCAGGCCGAGGCCCAGGCAGCCGGCAAGCCGTCCATGGCCGGTCATGTCAAGCGCGGCGTTGAGCGTCGGGAGGAGATCCCGGCGCGCGACGAAAATGGGAGCGTGATCCTGGGCGATGATGGCAGGCCTGTCATCGAGGAGGTAAAGACGCATGTTGCACCCTGCGGGCAGAACCTCACGGCACTCTACGACCAGGTGCCGGCCGACGGCGAGGACCACTATGTGAAATGCCCGCAGTGCGGCAACGTGAGCCGGGTGACAAAACTGCCGCCTCCAGATGACGCCGGGGGTTGACGGTGCTGGTCGCCGGCGAGTACGGCAAGGTCCTGCGCATCAATGCCGGATATGACCTGAGCGGCGCCACGGCGTTTGCACTGACGGTGACCCGCCCCGACGCCTCGACGTTCTCGGCCGGGACGGCGCAGATAACGGTGGGGGCCGCAACTATCCAGGCCAAGGTGGAGCGACCCGACGGGTCGGTCGTCCAGAAAACGTTCATCGCCGGGGAGTACGTGGAATACACGCTGACGAACGGCGACATACCCATCAAGGGGCGCTACCACGCCAGGCTGCAGGCGGACTTTGGCGCGGCGCAGCGCCTGAGGAGCATCGACAAGGTATTCAGGGTGTTCGGCTGACATACCGCGCCCTTATTTTGTCTTGACGCCACAAGGTATGGTGGCACACAACGCAGAGGCACAACGCGAGAGCGATAAGCCAGGCGGGACCGTGGAGGCGGTCCGCCTGGCTTTTTTTATGGACCGGACATGATACGGAGACACAAACGCATCCTATTGGATCACAGCGGGGCGCCGGAGGGCGCAGTCCGTATCCTGTGCGACCGCGTGGATGCGCGGCGCCTGGGCGAAGACAGCCGGACGACGACGGTGACGCTGGCGCGGGTGGTGACGTTCGACGATCCATTCTATGGGCGCATCGAGCTGACCCGCGCGAAGTTCAATCAGATGATCCGCAACTTCGAGGCGGACGTCTATGGGCAGGAGATCTATCTGGACGTGGCCCACCGGCCGTCCGAGGGCGCCGGCGGCACCATCAAAAAGCTGTTCGTGGACCGCAACAAGTTCCGCGCCGAGGTGGAGTTCACGGACTACGGCCTGGAGGCAGTCAAGAAGCGCGGCATGCGCTACCTGTCCATGGATTTCACCGAGAACTACGAGGACCCGGAGACAGGCAAGAAACACGGCCCGCTGCTGTTCGGCGCGGCCATCACCACCCGCCCCCGGGTCAAACGCCTGGACCCCATCTCGCTGTCGTTCGACGACGACAACCCAACGCTGATCAGCCCCCGCGCTGAGTACCTATTCCAACAGGAGATCGAGACCATGAAAGAATTTCTGAAAAAACTGCGCGCCGCCCTGGAGAAGAAAAAGCTCTCCGCGGACCTGGTGGATCAGTTCTGCAGCCAGTTCGAGACCGCCGGCAAGCAACTGGGCGATGACGAGGAGGCGCTGCAGGCGCTCTACACCGCACTGGAGACCGCCGGCGTGAAACTCGCCGAGCAGATGGCGCAGGCCCCCGGCGAGCAGACCATCACGCTGGATTTCTCCAACCTGAACCTGCCGGCGGCCGGCAACGGCGGCCTCAGCGAGGACGACGTCAAACGCCTGATGGCTGAGCAGGCGGAGGCCGCCGAGGCGGAGCGCCGACAGCTCGCCGAGCGGCGCGAGGCCAACGTGACCCTGTTCAACAAGCTGCTGGACGACGCGGAAGGGCTGAAAAACCTGCCCGAGGACGCCCGCAAGCAGTTGGGCGAGGCCGCTGAGCTGATCAGCCCGGAGATGAGCGAGGACCAGGTCAAGCGCCTGGCCGAGCATCAGATCAAGCTGGGCAACCAGATGGCTGTCTCCTCGCAGCTCGCCGCCATGGGCTGGCAGGGCGCCCAGGGCAACGTCCATATCGCCATGGGCGAGAGCCAGGATGCCCAGGCCCTGGAGCAGGAGATCCTCACCGGCCTGCGCGGCACGGCGCTGCATGCCAACGGCCGCCTGCGCCTGTCGGAGAAGGTACCCGCCTTTGTCGAGAAGGTGTTGAGCCACTTCGACCGCCTGCACGCCGAGCGCATCCACCACGAGCGCAAACTGCTGGCCGGCGGCACCACGGCCATCGGCGACACCAACCTGCCAGTGGGTTTTCAGCGAACCGTGATCCGCGAAGCGCTGTCTGACCTGCGCGTGTTGGACCTGGTGCAGACCCTGACGGATTTCAGCGCCACCGCCACCACCCAGGTGCCCTACGAGACCCGCGATACCAGCGCCGTGCAGAACGACGGCATCGTGTTCGAGTCCCAGCCCATCCACCGGGCCAGCGTGCGCCAGGCCATGGACCTGGCATACATCCTGCCCATGAAGCTGGCGTTTTTGATCACTAACGAGGTGATGCACTTCTCGCTGGCCAGCGCCATCAACTGGGATGCCTATGCGCGCAACGTGGAGAGCAACGCCCGGGTGGTGCGCGAGCTGATCGTGCGCCGCATCTGCAACGAGCTGCAGCGCGCCGCCGACGCCTATGGCGCCGTGGCGGTGAGCAACGAGGGTTTCGACGCCCAGCTCGACGGCACTACGGTGAGCACCATCAAGACCACCAACTACCCCATCGTGCGCCCCCATCAGCAGAAGGATCTCAAGGGCAACAACGTGGGCGCGGCGGAGAACCCCATCACCGTGCGCCTCAATGGCGCGGCCATCCAGGAGTACGACGGCAGCGGCAATCAGTCCGCCGGCACCTACTACCGGATCACCAACTACAACCTTGGCTATGTGCAGTTCGTGGATGAGGCCGGCGCGCCCGTCACGCCGCCCAACTCGGCCGGCGCCGACGACATCAGCTACAGCTACGCCACCAACGTGGCCAAGTTCGACCTGGACAACGGCGCCACCGAGATCGGCCTGCACCTCAACGGCCTGCTGCGCGCATTCGGCGCCCGCAAGGCGGTGATGGCCCAGGATCGTTTCGTGATGCCGGATTTCATGTTGATGAGCCACACGCTCAACAACACGGCCACCAACGCCAACAATTTCGAGTCGGGCACCAAGCGCGACGGCACCGACACCACGGCCCAGGGCGACCTGGAGACCATCAAGGGAATTCCGGCGTTCGCCACCAACGCGCCGGGCGTGGACCTGGGGGACGAGCGGTCCATCATCGGCCAGCGCGGCACCCTGACCTACACCATCGCCAAGCCCTTCGTCACCGGGCAACCGTTCGAGGCGGTGGACGCCAACGGCCAGCCCACGGGCGAGAAACAGGCCTACGGCGAGGAGTACAGCGCCATCCACGTGCCCTCCCCCATCCGCAACCGCCTGACCTCGGTGCTGGCCTACAGCTTCTCCG
>CAYRLE010000045.1:15024-19673 GCA_964425105.1 uncultured Gammaproteobacteria bacterium
GTGCCCTCCCCCATCCGCAACCGCCTGACCTCGGTGCTGGCCTACAGCTTCTCCGGACGCTGATAGGCGCAGCGGCGTAAAGCAACCGGCGCCCGCCGCCTGGCGGGCGCCCCAACCAGGTGAAACGACATGGCGAAGAAACCCCACACCAACAACACCAACCAGATCCAGCACATCGGCACCGTGACGCTGTGGCCCGGCGAGACCCGGGAGGTGGAGGAGACACTGATCCCCGATCACCGGCCCGCGCCATCGGCGCCGGCGCCAGAGCCCGATGCGCTGGCGGCGCTCATCGAGCGGAACGCGCCGGAGGTGATCGCCGCGCTGCCGGCCCTCGACGACGACGAACTGGCCCTGCTGGACGAGATGGAGCGCGCCGCTGAGAAACCGCGCAAGGGCGTGCTGCAGGCCATCGCCGAGGAGCAGCTCCTGCGCGCCGACCGCGCCCAGGCCGGCGAGGGCGAGACCACGGGCTGACATGGCCAGCCGACTCATCAACGACCTGAGCCCGGCGGCATTCGACCTGGCGCTGGCATTCGTCGAGGCCTGCGAGGATGCGGGCCTCGACGTCCTCATCTATTGCACCCACCGCGACGAGCGCGAGCAGGCCCAGCTCTACCGCCAGGGACGGCCCCTGTGGCAGATCCGTGAGAAGGCCGACGAGCTGCGCCGCCGCTGGCGGCGTCCCGACCTGGGCGACCTGCTCATGGACGTGGGCCCGCAGCACGAGCGCCAGATCGTGACCTGGGCCGGGCCCGGGCAGTCGGTCCACAACTACCGCGCCGCATTCGACTGCGTGCCACTGCGTGGCGGCAAGCCGATATGGGGCGCGGACCTCATCGAGGACCATAAACTCTGGCTGCGCATGGGCGAGATCGGCGAGGCCGCGGGCCTGGAGTGGGCCGGGCGCTGGACGCCGAAGAAGCGTGAATATCCGCATTTCCAGAAGCCCGGCGTGGACTGGCGCGAGCTGATCATGCAGGAGGCGGCATGAGCCTGACCAAGGAGGACATCGAGAGCGCCATCGAGGAGGCCTTCGACCGGCGCATGGCGGTGGACATCCACCTGCACGCCAAGCACCACCAGATCATTGACCAGCTCATCGAGCAGCGTGATCGGCGCACCCGGTTCTACGACGGGGTCAAGCGCCAGGTGGTGGGCTGGGGGATCATCGCCTTCCTCGGCGCCGTGGGCGCCATGAGCTACCAGGCGTTCATCAACCTGGTGCGCAAGATCGGCGGGCACTGAGATGAGCGGGACCATGAGCCGCACGGACCTGGTGGAGGACCTGAAGGGCATCCTGATGGATGCCGCGCTGAAGTTCTCGGCCGAGGACGGCGCGGATTTCTGGCGCCACCTGGACATCGCCGCCCGGGACCTCTCCCGCGTGCGGCGCCGCACCAAGCTGGGCTCGCTGACCCTGGTGGCGGACCAGCCCAACTACCCCGCCCCGGCCGACATCCTGGCGCCCAAGCTCTCGAACTGGGGTATCCCGGAGCGCCGCACCCGGCGCCCCTGGGCCGCGAACTGGGTGGGCCGGCTGCCCACCATGCGCCTGGTGGACAACGGCGGCGCCCAGGAGATCTGGCTGGACCCGGCACCCACGGCGGAACAGATCGCCGACCTGGGGGCGGACTACAAATATTTTTATTTCGCGCTGCACCACATCGATGCCGACCCGGCCCAGACCACGGTGCAGGCTGTGGACCGGCCCCTGCTGCTGATCCGCGCCGCCGCCCAGGCGTTGCAGGAGCTGGCCCACCACAACTACACCAAGCCGGTGCAACTGGGCAGCAACGGCGTGGGCGCCATGCCCAAAAACGGCACACCAGCAGCGCTGAGCCAGTCGCTGCTGGCGATGTTCGAGAGGATGTCGGCATGAGCCTCGAGATGCGCGTGGAATCGGACCGCCTGGCGCGCGCCCTGGCGCGCAAGCCCGGCCAACTGGCCGTGGAACTCAACAACGCCGTGGGCCGCACAGTGCTGGAGGTGGCGCGCACGGCGCGGCGCAACGCGCCCAAGGCCAGCTCGCTGCTGGTCAACGCCATCAATGGCATTCAGACCGCGCCCCTGGAAGGCCTGGTGCTGGCCGCCACGGACTACGCCCAGGCCGTGGAGGAGGGCACCGGCGTCTACGGCGAGACGGGCAGGCCCTCCGGGAAAATGCCCCCGGTGGCGAACATCATGGACTGGATCAAGGTGCGCAGGATCCAGCCCGACGACCCGGACATGGACCAGAAAGACCTGGCCTTCGTCATCGCCCGCAGCATCGCCCGCAGCGGCACGCCGCCCCAGCCCTTCATGACGCCCGCCTTCGAGAAACACCGCGACCGGTTCCGGCGCCGCGTCGAGGCGGCGGTGGAGATGGCCTTGCAATGATTACCGCGCCCATCCGCCGCATGGACGACCGCATGGACGCCGTGGCCGCCAGCCTCACGGCGGCGCTCACCACACGCCACGTCAAGCGGAGCTGGCTGAAAAACTACGACGAGCACACGCCCCAGG
The DNA here is from genome assembly GCA_964425105.1 of uncultured Gammaproteobacteria bacterium. GTDB lineage: Bacteria > Pseudomonadota > Gammaproteobacteria > SZUA-140 > SZUA-140 > S012-109. The sequence continues at coordinate 17,530 of CAYRLE010000045.1, forward strand.
AGCTGGCGGACGGCGTGGTGATGCTGATCTCAGCCGGCGAGGGGCAGTACAAGGACGGCCCCGGCATGACGGCGCTGGAGGGCCAGCACCGCATGATCCTGGTCTGCCACCTGAAGGTGAGCGAGACCAGTCAGCCCCAGGACGTGGAGGCGGCTGAATTGGACCTCATCGAGGAGATCAAGGCCTGGGCCCGGGTCGGCGTCGCCGGGGTGGGCCTGTCCGTGGTGCGCGTCGAGCATTCTCGGCAGTTGGAACATCCCTATGGGTGGGCGGTGGTCTATCTGGACGCGGGACCGCCGGATTCAAATTTGAGTTAACAGGAGAGAGACCATGCCAGAACAATTCGATTCAGTGTATTTCCGCGGCCAGGGGCCGCTGATGATCGGCGGCCGGGACGCCAATGGCAAGCCGACCGGACTGGAGTTCGTGGGCGACCTGGAGAGCGTGTCGCTGACGCCCAACATCGAGCGATTCGAGACCATCGAGAACACCTCGGGCAGCGGCGCCATCGGCGCCAGCGGCGTGAAGCGCACCAGCTATAGCATCTCCATCGGGTTCCGGTCCGTGAAACCCTCGCACCTCAAGCTGGCGCTGCAGGGCGCGCTGACCGCAAAGAGCGCCGGCACCGTGACCAACGAGGCGCATACCGCCTACCTGGACAAGTTCACGCCCCTGGACCACACCAACATCAGTTCGGTGGTGGTCACCGGCGTGGGTGGCACGCCCACCTATGTGGAGAACACGGACTACGTGGTCCATGCCGCAGAGGGGCTGATCGAGTTCATCAGCGGCGGCACCATCACCGATGCCACGCCGGTTGAGATCGACTACAGCTATGCCGCCCAGCAGCACGTGAAGGTGGCCCCGCAGAACGCGGACAAGTTCCTGGTCTTCAACGGCATCAACACCGCCAACAACGACAAGCGGGTGCGCGTGGAACTCTACAAGGTGCAGATCGACCCCGGCGCCCTGGACAACCTGATCTCCGACGAGCCCGGCCCCATGACCATCAACGGCGTGCTGCTGCTGGACACCGCGCGCGCGGCCGGGGATCAGCTCTATAGCGTGAAGGCGGAGGATTAACCCGTAAAAAAAACCCAGGCGTGCAGGCCTGGGTTTTGAGGTGCGCCGCGAGTAACGGCTCCGGCGCGTGGCCACACTGGAAAAGGCAGTGGTGACGTGAGGAAACATAGCAGAGTCATCGTGAGAAAGAAAGATTTTGAAATCGACATGCCGCTGGCCGCATTCATCGTGGCGGCCATCGTGGCACTGATGTTTGGAATTGCCGAACTGATCCGGGCGCTCGGAGAGGTCGGCCTCATCTGAGGAGAGAGACATGCCAGACGAGAAACCGAAAATGGTGGCCGTGAAGCTGCTGGACGACAACCACACCCACAACGGCCAGCCCTGCAAGCAGGGTGAAAAGATCGAACTGCGCGCCGACCAGGCGCGGCGCCTCATCGAGGCCAAGCGCGCGGAGCCGGCATGAGCCGGGATCTGGAGATCCTGCACCCGGAGCGGGAACTGGAGATCAATGGCGAGACCGTGACGGTGCGTGAGTTCGGGTTCGTGGAGGGCGCGCGGCTGGGCGCCCTGGCGAAACCCGTCATCGACGAGCTGGCGGATCTGATGAACGATCCGGAAGGCGACATCGACCTAGGCGCCCTGGGCGAGATCATGGCGCGGCACAGCGACGCCATGGTGCAGCTCATGGCCCGCGCCGTTGACCGCGAGCCTGCCTGGGTGGAATCGCTGTCAGATGCCGACGGCCAGCGCCTGCTGCTGACGTTCTGGCAGGTGAACAGCGATTTTTTCATGCGGCGACTGGTGATGCAGGCGGTGAGTCGCCAGTCGCTGATGCCGGATTCGGCAGCGTCTACGCCGCACTGATCGACCACGGCCACCCGCCGGCGGAGATCGCCCGCTACACCCGCCGCCAGATTGAGCTGTATTACCGCGAGGCCCTGCGGCGCGAGCGCCGCGCCCGGGCCGACCGCATCGAGGACCTGCGCGCGGCCTACGGCGCCAAAAACGTCCAGGGGATGATCGAGAAACTGCGCAATGGCTAGGAAGAAGAACAGCGACAAAGAGCTGCTGATCCGCGTTCGGGCAGACATCCGCCAGGCGCAGCGGGAGCTGCAGAA
>CAYRLE010000046.1:0-19534 GCA_964425105.1 uncultured Gammaproteobacteria bacterium
ATGCGTGATGAGTAATGGGCAAGAAGTGATGAAGAATAGTGTCATCACTCATCACTCATCACTCATCACTCATCACGCATCACTCATCACTCGCCCATCACCCAGCACATCCACCCCCTCCAGCCGCAACATCTCGCAGAGACGTATCAGGGGCAGGCCGATGAGGGCGGTGGGGTCGTTGCCGTGCATCTTGGCCAGCAGGGCGATGCCCAGTCCTTCGGATTTGAAGGCGCCGGCGCAGTTGTAGGGCTGTTCGCGGCGCAGGTAGTTCTCGATCTCCACCGTTGTCAGTTCCCGGAAGGTCACCTCGCAGGGGACCATGTCCACGTGCTGGCGGCCAGTGGCCGCATTGAGGACGCAGAGGGCGGTATGGAAGCAGAGCGTGCGGCCCGAGGCCCGCAGCAACTGCTCCCGGGCGCGCTCGAAGGTGCCGGGTTTGCCTGCCAGTTCCTGATCGAGGACGGCCACCTGGTCCGAGGCGATGACCAGAGCCGGACCATGTCGAGAGGCCACGGCGCGCGCCTTTTCCTCAGCGAGACGCATGGCCATGGCCGCCGGTGATTCACTGCCCATGCGGGTTTCCTCCACAGCGGGCGTCTCGACCGAGAAGGGTATGCCCAGGCGTGCGAGCAGCTCCCGGCGGTATGAGGAGCCGGAGGCAAGGATGATGGGTGTAGCGGGATTCTTCATGATGCAGCTCCCCTGGTCTTGGCGTATTGTTGAATCCTGCTGCCGCTTTGGCCAGAATATGTAAGGATTTTTGACAGTTAACGCAACAATGCCTATGATGGTCGGTTATGTCAAACGGCCTGCCTGAGACAATCAAGCCGCTGGAACTGGTTCAGTCCCGGGGACGGATGGAGGGTGAACTCGTCATCCGCGACATGACGCGCCTGGAGGGCCGCCTGCAGGGTACGGCCGGCACCGCGCGGGTGCGCCTGCATTTTGGCAAGGATGCCAATAACATCAGTTTTATCAAGGGGCGGGTGACGGCGACCCTGGAGTTGCTTTGCCAGCGCTGCCTGGAAAACATGCAATTTCCGGTTGATATTACGGTGTCTCTGGGTATCATAGGCGCCGCTGACGATGCCGGGCGGCTGCCGGCGGACTATGAGCCGCTGCTGCTGGGGGAATCCGAAACAGTGGTGCTGAAAGAACTGGTCGAGGACGAACTCTTGCTGGCCCTGCCCATCGTGGCCCTCCACGCCCGCGACGAGTGCGGCGCCGAGTTTGTCGTCGAGGCAGAGCCTGATGGCGCACCGCAAACAGACGAGGACACTCATAGTCCCTTTGCCGGGTTGGCTGAACTGATGAAGTCACGCTGAAGTGCTGCGGACGGAACAGGCGAGAATTTGCAACAGATAACACAGGAGCACCATCATGGCTGTACAAAAGAGTAAGAAGTCCACTTCACGGCGCGGCATGCGCCGCTCCCACGACGCGCTGCGCGGCCCCACGCTGTCCATCGACAGCACCTCCGGCGAAACCCACTTGCGTCACCACATGACCCCCGATGGCTATTACAAGGGACGCAAGGTCATCGAGACGGAAGGCGAATAAGGCTTGAGCCCTACCATTGCCCTGGATGCCATGGGTGGCGACCATGGCCCCGCCGTCATCGTGCCCGCTGCCCTCGGGGTGTTGAAGGAACAGCCGTCCCTGCGCCTGGTCCTGGTGGGCGATGAGGCGGTGCTGGAGGCGGAGCTTGGGCGCCATGGTGGAAGCCGTGGGGAGCGCCTGGAGATCGTTCATGCCTCCCAGCAGGTGGCGATGGATGAACTGCCTTCCCAGGCCCTGCGTTACAAGAAGGACTCCTCCATGCGGGTGGCCATCAATCTGGTGAAGGAAGGCCAGGCCTCCGCCTGCGTCAGCGCCGGCAATACCGGGGCGCTGATGGCCATCGCCCGTTTCGTGCTCAAGACCCTGCCCGGCGTGGAACGGCCCGCCATCATCACCACCCTGCCCACCATCGAGGGCCATACCCATATGCTCGACCTGGGCGCCAATGTGGATTCCTGCGCCGAACACCTGTTCCAGTTCGCGGTGATGGGCTCGGTGCTCACCAGCGCCGTGGACAACCTGGAACGCCCGGCAGTGGGCCTGCTGAACATCGGTGAAGAAGAAATCAAGGGCAACGAGCGGGTCAAGGAAGCGGCGCGCCTGCTGGCCAACAGCGACATCAACTATGTCGGCTTCGTGGAGGGCGACGATATCTACAAGGGCACGGTGGACGTGGTGGTCTGCGACGGCTTCGTGGGCAACGTGGCCCTCAAGACCAGCGAAGGCGTGGCGCGCATGATCACCCGGTTCATGAAGGAAGAATTCACCCGCACCCTGTTTACCAAACTGGCCGGCCTGCTGGCGCGCCCCGTGCTGCGCGCCCTGCGCGACCGCATCGATCCGCGGCGCTATAACGGCGCCAGTTTCATCGGCCTGCAGGGCATCGTCGTCAAGAGCCACGGCAGTGCCGATATCATGTCCTTTGCCCATGCCATCCGCGAGGCCATCGTGGAGGTGGAAAAAGATGTCCCCCAGCGCATCGGCAGTCAGCTGGAATCCCTGTTGCTGGCAAGGAGCACGGGATGACTTATTCACGCATCACCGGCACCGGCAGCTACCTTCCCGAAAAGGTACTGACCAATGCCGAACTTGAAAAGATGGTGGAGACCACGGATCAGTGGATCGCGGAGCGCACCGGCATCCGCAAGCGCCATGTCGCCGCCGAGGGTGAGACCACCTGCGATCTGGCAGAGCACGCGGCACGCCACGCCCTGGAGGCGGCCGCTATCGATCCAGGAAAGATCGACCTGATCATCGTCGCCACCACCACCCCTGACAAGGTCTTTCCCAGCGCCGCCTGTCTGCTGCAGCAACGCCTCGACATCCATGGCTGCCCGGCCTTCGACATCCAGGCCGTGTGCTCGGGCTTCGTCTATGCCCTGAGTGTGGCCGATCAGTTCATCCGCAACGGCAGTGCCAAGTGCGCGCTGATCGTGGGCGCCGACACCCTGTCGCGCATCATCGACTGGACGGACCGCAGCACCTGTGTCCTGTTTGGCGACGGCGCCGGCGCGGTGATATTGGAGGCTTCCGAAGAAGCAGGCATTCTCTCCACCCACCTCCATGCCGACGGCCGCTACCAGGAACTGCTCATGGTGCCGGAGGGGATCTCTCAGGGCTATGACAAGGTCAAGGCCGGCGAGGCCTATATTCACATGCAGGGCCGCGAGGTATTCAAGGTGGCGGTCAACACCCTGGAGCAGATCGTCGATGAGACCCTGGCCGCCAACGCTATCGACAAGGGAGACATCGACTGGCTGGTGCCCCATCAGGCCAATATCCGCATCATCACCGCCACCGCCAGAAAACTCAAAATACCCATGGAGCGGGTGGTGGTGACCGTGGATGAACACGGCAACACCTCCGCAGCCTCCATCCCTCTCGCCCTGGATGTGGCGGTGAGGGACGGCCGCATCCAGCGCGGCGACACCCTGCTGCTGGAGGCCTTCGGCGGCGGCTTTACCTGGGGGTCGGCTTTGGTAAAGTATTGAACCGGATGGACAGTGCCCACCAAAAAAACCTAAAAATAATAACGCGACAAGCCATGACCATGAAGACATTCAAGAGCAATCAGACATTGGGGTTCATCTTTCCCGGCCAGGGCTCCCAGTCCGTGGGTATGCTGGGAGAGTTGGCGCAGGCCTTTCCGGTGGTGGAGGAGACCTTTGCCAGCGCTTCGGAGGTGCTGGCCTACGATCTGTGGCAACTGGTTCAGCAGGGGCCTGCAGAGGAACTGAATCGCACCAACCGCACCCAGCCGGCCATGCTGGCCGCCGGCGTGGCGGTGTGGCGGGTCTGGAATGAGAAGGGCGGCGCCACGCCCTGCGTCATGGCGGGCCACAGCCTGGGTGAATACACGGCGCTGGTCTGTGCCGGGGCGCTGGATTTCGCAGATGCCGTTCGTCTGGTGTCGGAGCGCGGGCGCTTCATGCAGGAGGCCGTGCCGCCGGGCGAAGGCGCTATGGCCGCCATTCTCGGGATGGACGACGAGGCGCTGCAGATCATCTGCAGAGAAGTCGCCGGCGACCGGGTATTGGCTGCGGTGAACTTCAATTCCCCCGGGCAGGTGGTGATCGCCGGCCATACGGATGCCGTGGAGCGGGCCATCGAGGCCGCCAAGGCAGCGGGCGCCAAGCGCGCCATCAAGTTGCCGGTGAGCGTGCCTTCCCATTGCCGTTTGATGGAACCTGCCGCGCAACGCATGGCGAAACTGCTGGAGACAGTGGAGATCCGACCACCTCAGATTCCCGTCATCAACAATGTGGACGTGGCCATAGAAGAGGAGCCGCAACGCATCCGGGAGGCCCTGCTGCGCCAGCTCTACAGCCCGGTGCGCTGGGTGGAGATTATCCAGGCCATGGCGGCACGCGGCATCAGCACGGTGGTGGAATGCGGTCCCGGCAAGGTGCTGACGGGGCTCAATCGGCGCATCGACCGAGACATGAAGGCGTTGCCGGTCTATGACCCGGCGACGCTGGAAGCGGCCCTGGCCAGCGGGTGATGGGTAATGGGTAATGGGTAATGGGTGCTTTAAAACAGCAATCCTCGCCTCACTCATCACTCATCACCCATTACTCATCACTCACTACCAATCACCCGAAAGAGGAGGCTTGAACAAGCAATGACACTGAAAGGCGAAATCGCCCTGGTCAGCGGCGCGTCGCGCGGCATCGGCAAGGCCATTGCGCTGGAACTGGGCCGCCAGGGCGCTATCGTAGTGGGCACGGCGACATCCGCAAACGGCGCCGATAACATCAGCGCCTATTTGCAGGACGACGGCATCGAGGGCTGTGGTCTGGTGCTGGATGTCACGGATCAGGGCTCTGTCGATCAGGCCTATGGCGCCGTGACAGAACGCTATGGCGCCCCTGGCATCCTGGTGAACAATGCCGGCATCACCCGTGACAATCTCCTGTTGCGCATGAAACCCGAAGAGTGGCAGGAGATCATCGATACCAATCTCACTTCCGTCTACCGGCTCTCCAAGGTCTGCCTGCGCGCCATGATGAAGGCCCGCAAGGGGCGCATCATAAACATCGCCTCGGTGGTGGGGGTGACCGGCAATCCCGGCCAGGCCAACTACGCGGCCGCCAAGGCGGGCATGATCGGCTTTGCCAAGTCCCTGGCCCGTGAAGTGGCCAGCCGGGGCATCACCGTGAACAACGTCGCCCCGGGATTCATCGATACCGACATGACCCGCGCCTTGGCCGAGGCCCAGAAGGAAGACATGCTGAGCCAGATCCCCTGTGGTCGGCTGGGCCAGCCAGAAGAAGTGGCCGCCGCCGTGGGGTTTCTCGCCACCCCGGCCGCTGCCTACATCACCGGTGAGACCATTCATGTCAATGGCGGCATGTATATGGGGTGAAATGGTGAGGCGTGAGGCGCAAGGGGTTAGGGGTGAGGCGGGATCTTTCCTCACGCCTCACGCCTTACACCTCACTTAAGGAACCCCTGATTTGCCAGGATAGGATTTGACAAGTTACCAAGCAGAGGTGAGAATCCTTTGTGAAACAAATAGATAGTGTTATGTATGGTGGATGTGTTATTTTTCTAGCATATCTGCATGGTTTCCAATAAAATACCGCCTCGCAGCCAATGGCTGAGAAAATCTTTGAGGGAGGATGAAACAGAGATGAGTACAATCGAAGAACGCGTCAAGAAAATTGTTATCGAGCAGCTTGGTGTCAAGGAAGAAGAGGTGACCAACGAAGCCTCTTTTGTCGATGATCTTGGCGCCGACTCGCTGGATACCGTGGAGCTGGTGATGGCTCTGGAAGAGGAATTCGAGTGCGAGATTCCCGATGAAGAAGCGGAGAAGATTACCACCGTTCAACAGGCCATCGACTTCATCAATGCCCATCAAGCCTCTTAAGGTCAGGCATTGCCCGCACGATCGTATCCCTGCCATTTCAGTTTGGGGCTTGGGCGGCTGATCTCGTATCGGCGTTGCGCAACCGTCCCGTTTTCTGAAAGAACACGTCTTCGTGATTATCAGCTACCGTTTTAGTGATTCAATTGTGATGCCGACTGTGTCTGTTGCCCGGTCCCTGTGGGGACGGGGCAGCAGCTGCACCGCACCGGTATCCCCCAGAGACAGGAATCTGCACCGTGGGTGAGAAGAGACGCGTCGTCATTACGGGGCTGGGAATGGTCAGCCCGGTGGGACTCAATGTCAACGAGTCCTGGGACAACATCCTGGCCGGCAGAAGCGGCATCGAACCCATTACCCATTTCGATGTCTCCGCCTTTGCCACCCGTTTCGGCGGTTCGGTGAAGAATTTCAATGTCACCGATTATCTGTCCGCCAAGGAAGCCAGAAAGATGGATGTCTTCATCCACTACGGCATCGCTGCCGGCAAACAGGCCATCGAGGACGCCGGGCTGGAGGTCAACGATGACAACGCCCACCGCATCGGTGTCGCCATCGGCTCCGGCATCGGCGGTCTGGCGGGCATCGAAAAGGGTTACGAGAGCTACCTGAAGGGCGGGCCCCGCAAGATCTCGCCCTTTTTCATTCCCAGCAACATCATCAACATGCTGGCCGGGAACCTCTCCATCATGTACGGCATGAAGGGTCCCAACATCGCCATCGTCACGGCCTGTTCCTCGGCCACCCACAGCATCGGCGATGCGGCGCGCCTCATCGAATATGGCGACGCCGACGTGATGGTGGCCGGCGGCGCCGAGATGGCCACCAGCCCCACCGGCCTGGGCGGCTTCTGTTCCGCACGCGCCCTGTCCACCCGCAACGACGATCCCCAGGGTGCCAGCCGCCCCTGGGACCGCGGACGGGACGGTTTCGTACTCAGTGACGGCGCAGGCGTGGTGGTGCTGGAGGAACTGGAATATGCCCGCCGCCGCGGTGCGCGTATCTACGCCGAGCTCATCGGCTATGGCATGAGCGGCGACGCCCATCACATGACGGCACCGCCGCCCGATGGCGATGGCGCCCGGCGCTGCATGGAGATGGCCATGCGCAATGCCGCCATTGATCCTGGGCAGGTGGACTACATCAATGCCCATGGCACCTCGACACCGGCGGGGGATGTCGCCGAGACCCGGGCCATCAAGTCGGCCTTCGGCGCGCAGGCGGGCAGGCTGGCCATCAGTTCTACCAAGTCCATGACCGGACACCTGCTGGGTGCAGCCGGCGGCATCGAGGCGATCTTCTCGGTGCTCGCGATCCGCGATCAGGTGGCGCCTCCCACCATCAATCTCCATGACCCCGATCCGGAGTGCGACCTGGACTATGTGCCCAACGAGGCGCGGCAGATGGCCATCGACGTGGCTATTTCCAATTCCTTTGGCTTCGGCGGCACCAACGGCACGGTGATCTTCCGCAAGATCTGATCCTACCGGGCCGTGGCGCACGACGCCTGCAGCAGTACCGAAATGATTCCCCACTTACGGCGCGTCCAGGGCCCTGTTGATCTGCTGGCCCTCCATCAAGCGCAGCCCACGCGCTATCCCTGTCTGCTGGAGAGCGTGGTCCACGGTCCGCCCCAGGCACGCTACGACATCCTGTTCGCCTTTCCCGGCGAGGCCCTGCGTCTCGATGCCGGACTCAAACTCTGCGGCGGCCCTGCCAGGGGCGACGATTTCCTCGCCGCCTTCGACCATTGGTGGCAGGCCCTGCGCAGCCCCGCAAGCAGCAACTGTCCGCTGCCTTTCCACGGTGGCTGGTTCCTGTTTCTGGGCTATGAACTGGCGGCCCAGGTGGAACCGGTGCTGCGGCTGCCCTTGGCCGAACATTCCCCGCTGCCGGTGGCCTGCGCCGTGCGTGCGCCGGCGGCGCTGATCCATGACCACCATGAGCAGGCGTACTGGCTGGTGGCCGAGCCCGGTTGTGAGGATCTGCTGGAGGTGATGGCGGCAGATGTTGCGGACAGTGCCTCGTTCCTTCCCGACACCATGGTGTCCCTAGTGGACATTGTCAGGGAGGACGATGCCCGGCCTTACCTGGCCAGCGTGGAACGCATCAAGCAGTACATTCTTGCCGGCGATGTCTTTCAGGTGAACCTTTCCCGCGCCTGGCGCGGCGTACTGGAAGCGGAGGGGGTGCACCCTGCTGCGTATGGAGATGGGGCGCTGTACCGGCGCCTGCGCGCCGTCAACCCGGCGCCCTTTGCCGGCCTCTGCGCCATGGACGACTGGGCGGTGATCAGTTCTTCGCCGGAACGCCTGGTGGCGCTGCGCGGAGGCAGGGTGGAGACCCGCCCCATCGCCGGCACGGCACCGCGTACGGTAGACGATGCGGCGCTGGAGCAGCGTCTGATGTGTCACCCCAAGGAGCGTGCCGAACACATCATGCTCATCGACCTGGAACGCAACGACCTGGGGCGGGTCTGTGTGCCGGGCACGGTGGAAGTGAATGAACTCCTGGCCCTGGAGTCCTATGCCTACGTGCACCATCTGGTATCCAATGTCCGGGGTATCAAGCGTCCTGAGGTCACGCCGGGTGAGGTGATCCGCGCCGTGTTCCCCGGCGGCACCATCACCGGCTGTCCCAAGGTGCGCTGCATGGAAATCATCGCCGAACTGGAAGGCGAGGCGCGCGGCGCCTACACCGGCGCCCTGGGCTACGTCAACCGCGACGGCAGCATGGATCTCAACATTCTCATCCGCACCATGGTCAGAGAGGGCCGGCAGCTCTGCCTGCGCGCCGGCGCCGGTATCGTCGCCGACTCCATTCCCGCCCGCGAACTGGAGGAGACCCGCGCCAAGGCGCGCGGTATGCTGGCAGCGTTGGCGGGTGATGAGTATGAGTAATGCGTGATGCGTGGGGAAAGGACCGCTCTCACCGCCCATCACGCATTACCCATTACCCATTACTCATTACCCTCCCCCCACTAGCCGCTATAATGGACGACGAGTCAGCCCATATCCGATGAACCACTCATGCGCTATCTAGTAAACGGCGAAGCACAGGAAGCTCTGAGCATTCACGACCGGGGCCTGCATTATGGCGACGGCCTGTTCGAGACCATGGCCGTGGTCAATGGTGTGCTGCCCCTGTGGGCACAGCACATGACGCGCCTGTGCAACGATGCCCGCCGCCTCGGCATACCGCCTCCCGATCTCAATTTGCTGCAGGCGGAGGCCGAGCGCTTGTGCAACGGTGTCAGCCAGGGAGTGCTCAAGATCATTCTGACCCGCGGCGCAGGGCGGGGCTATCGCATACCTTCGGAGGCCACGCCAACCCGCATTCTCTACCGTTATCCCTGGCCCGCCTGGCCTGCTGCTTATGCAGATCACGGGGTCAGGGTGCGCATCTGCGAACTGCGCCTGGCCGGCAATCCCCGCCTGGCGGGGATCAAGCACCTCAACCGCCTGGAGCAGGTACTGGCCCGCAGCGAGTGGCAGGACGAGGCGATTGCAGAAGGATTGCTGCTGGATCAGGCCGGGCATGTCATCGAGGGCACCCAGAGCAACGTGTTCATCGTCCAGGCGGGCCGTCTGCTGACACCCCGACTGTCACAGTGCGGCGTGGCCGGTGTGATGAGGGGGCTGATCATGACGCAGGCGCAGCAGCTGGCCATCGCCTGCGAGGAGGCCGAACTGCGCCTGGCGCAGGTGCTGGAGGCCGATGAAGTCTTTCTCTGCAACAGCCTGGCAGGCATCTGGCCGGTGCGCGCCATCGGCGAGGTCACTTATCCCGGCAGTGAGCTGACCCTGCGCCTGGCCCAGCATGTGCGGCGGCTGCTGCAGGCGCCATGAGGGAAGTGTGATGGCCACCCTGCTGCGCAAACTTCTCGGTGCGCTGATCATCGCGGGCAGCTTCGGAGGCGGCTGGCTGCTGATGGATCTCCAGCAATATGTCCATACCCCGCTGCCGCTGGAGCAGCCCATGGTGTTCACCGTGGAGCAGGGCAGCAGCCTGATCGCCATCGCCGGGACGCTCCAGAAACAGGGGCTCGTGGAGCATCCCGCTTATCTGCTCTGGTATGCACGCTGGCAGGGGGAGGCGGACCGCATCAAGGCCGGGGAGTACGCCCTGCAGCCGGGTGTGACGCCTGCCCAACTGCTGCGTCAGCTGGTGGAGGGGGCGGTGGCGCAGTATGCCGTCACTATTCCCGAGGGCTGGACCTTTCACCAGCTGCGGGCGGCTCTGCAGGGCAACGAAGTGCTGCGCCATACCCTGGAAGGACTGGATGACGAGGCCGTCATGAAACGCCTCGGCCATCCCGGCGAGCACCCGGAAGGCCGCTTCTATCCCGATACCTATTTCTTTCCCCGCGGCAGCACTGACCTGGCGGTGCTGGCGCGCGCCTATGAGGCCATGGCGCAGCGCCTGGCGGAGGAATGGGCGCAACGCGACCCCGGCCTGCCTTACCGGACGCCCTATGAGGCCTTGATCATGGCCTCCATCATCGAGAAAGAAACCGCCATTCCTGAGGAACGGGCCCTGATCGCCGGCGTCTTCGTGCGCCGCCTGCAAAGGAACATGCGCCTGCAGACCGATCCCACGGTGATCTACGGCCTGGGGCAGGACTTCGATGGCAATCTGCGGCGCCGCGATCTCAAGGCCGCGACTCCCTACAATACCTATCTGCGGCGTGGCTTGCCGCCCACCCCCATCGCCCTGCCCGGTGGGGAGGCCCTGCATGCCGCCCTCCATCCAGCGCCCGGGGCGGCCCTCTATTTCGTGGCCCGGGGCGATGGCAGCCATTATTTCTCAGCGACCATCGAGGAACACAACGCCGCCGTCAGGCGCTATCAACTGAGAAGGAGTGCTGGGCCATGAAAGCGGGACGATTCATCACCGTGGAAGGCATAGAAGGCGTCGGCAAGAGCACCAATCTCCGCTTCATCAAGGAGTTCCTCGAGCTTCACGATGTGGAAGTGGTGATGACCCGCGAACCCGGCGGCACTACACTGGGGGAGGAACTGCGCGAGTTGTTGCTGGCCCATCGCCATGACGGCATGGCGGCCGATACCGAACTGCTGCTCATGTTCGCGGCCCGCGCCGAACATCTGGCGGCCCTGATCAGGCCCGCCCTGGCGCGGGGCAGTTACGTGGTCTGCGACCGTTTCACCGATGCCACCTATGCCTACCAGGGAGCCGGGCGCGGTATACCCGCGCAGCGTATCGCCGCCTTGGAGCACTGGGTTCAGGGCGAACTGCGCCCCCATCTCACCCTGCTGCTGGATGTGCCGGTGGCGGTGGGGCGCAAGCGGGCCGCAAGCCGGGATGTGGCCGACCGCTTCGAGCGCGAGGAGGAGGCGTTCTTCGAGCGCGTCAGACGTTGTTATCTGGAGATGGCCCGCCGCGAGCCGCAGCGCTTTCGCATCATCGATGCCTCCCGCCCCCTGCAGGAGGTGCAGGCCCAACTGGCCGCTGTCCTCGAGGCCTGGCTGGGGGAGGACGGATGACTGCGGACAGGCAGGAGGAGTTGCTGCCCTGGCATGTGGATCTCTGGCGCATGCTGCAGGATGCCCGCCGCCAGGGGCGTTTGTCCCATGGGCTCCTGTTGCACGGCCCAGCGGGGACCGGCAAGGACAGCTTCGCCCGTCTGTTGTGCCAGTCGCTGTTGTGTCACGAGCCGGAGGAGGGCGGGCTGCCCTGTGGCCATTGTCGGAGTTGTACGCTGTTCGCGGTGGGGAACCATCCCGATCTGCGTCAACTCAGTCCCCTGCCGGACAAGAAACAGATCGCGGTGGACCAGGTTAGGGCGATTGGGGATTTCCTCGCCCTGAAGTCCCAGTACGGCCACGCCCAGTGCGTACACATCACGCCCGCCGAACTGCTCAACGAGAATGCCGCCAACAGCTTGCTCAAGACCCTGGAGGAGCCCTCGGGGGATGTCTTTCTGATCCTCGTGACGCAGCGTCCCGCTGCCCTGCCGGCTACCATTCGCAGCCGCTGCCAGAAGCTGCTGTTTCCCATCCCCGAGCGGGAGCAGGCGCTGCACTGGCTGTCACAGCGCCTCCCCCCGGGAGGGGAGGCGGAAACCTTGCTGGGACTGGCCGCTGGCGCACCCCTGGCTGCCCTTGCCCTGGCGGATGGCGTGGCCATAGGTCGGCGCGTGGAAATGTTGGCCGACCTGGAACAATTGTTGGCGGGACAGGGGGATGCCGTGACCATCGCAGCGAAATGGTTAAAGTTGGACGCCAAAGACGCGCTATATTGTTTATATGGCTGGACCGTCGACATGGTGCGCCTGCGCCTGGGCGGGGATGCGCCTGCCCTTGCCAATCCCGATCTGCACCGGCGACTGGCCGCAACCGCCTGTCTCCTGGATGGCAGGCAGCTGTTCCGGCAGCTGGACAAGGTCAGTGAGGCGCTGCGCCTGCTGGACCGTCAGCTCAATGAACAATTGCTGCTGGAAGATGTGCTCATCAGCTGGCAGCAGGACACAAACCCTTAGGAAGGCACCGCAGACATGAGTGAAGAAGCCGCCCGCAGCGAAGCACAGAAGCCCGTCCCCCATGGCTCGCGCCAGGGCATCCTGTCCCTGGCCATCAAGGACAAGGGGTCGCTCTACTCTGCCTATATCTCCTTCTTCAAGGGCGGCGGCATCTTCATCCCCACCAACAAGCAATATTCGCTGGGCGATGAAGTCTTCATCCTGCTGACCCTGATGGAGGAGACGGAGAAGATGCCGGTGGTGGGGAAGGTGGCCTGGATCAATCCCACCGGCGCCCATGGACATTTCGTATCGGGCATCGGCGTTCAGTTCATCGACAAGGACAGCGAGGCGGTGCGCAACAAGATCGAAACCTACCTGGCCGGCGCCTTGAAATCCGACCGCATGACGCATACGATGTAATGGGTAATGGGTAATGGGTAATGGGTAATGGGTGATGAGTAATGGGTGATGAGTGATGAGTGATGTGTGTGGGGCGCGCGAACTACCAAGCCACTTCACTCATCACTCATCACGCATTACCCAACATGCCGGTTGCACTTCCCCTCGCTCCTCACGCATAATTCCGTAAAGCGAAAACCGCCCGGCAAGACCCAGTCCACGAGCCTCGACGCAGAACTCTTATGCCCCCCAATCCAACGCCGTTACCATCGGGCTTGAACCTGGTCGATTCCCATTGCCATCTGGACCGTCTGGATCTCGATGCCCTGGGCAGCGATCTGGACGGCGTGCTGGCCACTGCCCGCGAACTGGGGGTGGAACGCATGCTGTGCGTGGCCATCAACCGCGCTGAACTGCCCCAGGTGCTGGCGCTGGCGCGCCGCTATGAGCCGGTCTATGCCTCTGTCGGTGTGCACCCCAACGAAGAGGAGGCGGAGGAGGTGACAGAGGCGGAGTTGCTGGCCCTGGCAGACCACCCCAAGGTCATTGCCATGGGCGAGACCGGCCTGGACTATTTTCGCAGTGAGGGCGATCTGGAATGGCAGCGCGCGCGCTTCCGCCGCCATATCGCCGCCGCCCGCGCCTGCGGCCTGCCGCTCATCATCCACACCCGCGATGCGGCAACGGACACCCTGCGCATCATGGAGGAAGAGGGCGCGGCCGAGGTGGGCGGCGTCATGCATTGCTTCACCGGTAATTGGGAGACCGCCCAGGCCGCACTGGATCTGGGCTTTTATATTTCCTTCTCAGGAATCGTCACCTTCAAGAATGCCCGGGAACTCCAGGCAGTGGCGCGACAAGTGCCCGATGAGCGGCTGCTGGTGGAGACGGACGCCCCCTATTTGACGCCGGTGCCCTACCGGGGCAAGGCCAACCAACCGGGCTATGTACGCTACGTGGCCGAGTTCCTCGCCACCCTGCGCGACACCGACCTGGCGCATATCGCGAAGAGAACGACAGAAAACTTCAATAGATTATTCAAGACGATATAACTAATATCTAAGTAAGTTCGGCAGGATGGGTAGTGCCCACCGAGAACAGGGCTTGGTTTATGAGCGGATGGCCGCCGTGAGCAGTTGCAGGGCGTGATCCAACTGGCGGCGGTTGTTGTGGAAATGCGCTGAAAACCTGACGTTACCTGCGCGTTCGGCGCAAATAACTCCATGTTCCTGCAGATAGCTGACGATGCTGGAGGCTGGCTTGTGGTCATGGGAGAATGCCACGATGCCGGAGAGGCGTGACGCCTGGCGCGCCACTGTCACCTCAATCTCCTCAATATCATCAAGTCTTTCAATAAGATATCCAGTATTTCCGAGAACTATTCGAGATATCTCGGGGATGCCGATTTCCAGCAGCAGGGAGAGGCTGGCTGAGAGGGCATGGATGCCCAGCATATTGGGGCTGCCGCATTCATAGCGGCGCGCGCTGTGCGCTACTTGCCACTGGCGGCGGTCGAAGTCATGGGGGTTCTCCACCATGTGCCAGCCATATTGGGTGGGACGCAAAGCCTCACGCACTTCTTCCCGCACGTAGAACAGCGCCAGGCCCTCCGGGCCCAGCAGCCATTTGTGGCCGTCCGCCACCAGGAAGTCGGCCTGGATTGCCTGAACGTCGCAGGGCAGGGCCCCGAGGCTCTGAATGGCATCGACGCAGAACAGGATCTGGCGGCGGCGGCAGTACTCGCCGATGCGCTCCAGGTCCATGCGCAGGCCGGAGGCAAACTGTACCGAGCTGATGCTGATGAGGCGGGTGCGTTCGTCCACCTGCTCAAAGAGGGCGTCCTCTGGCGTCTGGGCCGCTGCCAGCTGGGCCTCGCGGACGGCCACCCCCTGGGGCCGCAGGGATTCCCAGACGATGCGGTTGGAAGGGAACTCGGCGTCGCTGATGACAATATTGTCACCCCTCTGCCAGTCCAGGCCATAGGCCACCATGGAAAGTCCTTCCGAGGTGTTCTTTACCAGGGCGATATCGTTGTAGGCGGGAGCGTTCAACAACTGCTGGGCCTGTTTGCGCAGCAGGACCTCCGTCTTCAGCCATTCCTCGTAGTTCAGCGATCCCTGGCGGACGTTCTCGTCCGCAAAGCGCCTCACCGCCTCGGCGGTGCGCTCGGGCCAGGGTGCCACGCCGGCGTGGTTGAGATGGATGACGGTGTCCAGGCGGGAAAACTCTGATTCAATGAGGTCTTCGTGGTTCATGGCTTATTCCGTGCGGCATTGGCTTTGTGTGTACAGAGAGCAGGTATACTCTGGACCCATGCCCTTACACTAGAGGAAACCATGGGGAAGGACAAGCGTGAGCCCTGAAAGACACAGTGCGAGCTACCAGACGCCGGTTCTGGCGATCTGCGGCTTCAGCGGTGCCGGCAAGACCACACTCATGGAGCAGGTGCTGCCGGCACTGGCGGCGCGCGGCCTGAAGGTCGCGGTGGTGAAGCACGATGTCCATGGCATACGGCTGGACGCGCCGGGCAAGGACAGTGCGCGGCTGTTCCAGGCCGGGGCGGATGTGCTGCTGGCAGGACCCGGCGAGGGATTCTTCCGCTGCCATGACGTCCCGCCTCTGGACGCGGCGCTGGCAGCCCTGACCCTGCATTATGACTTGGTACTGGTAGAAGGGCACAAGGATAGCGCGCTGCCCAAGGTATGGCTGCAGAAAGCGGGGGAGGCGGCGCCGCCACGCAGCGCGGCAGAGGTCCTGGCCGTGCTGCCCTGGGACGGCGACCGCAAGCAACAGCTGCTGGCCCTGCTGGACCACTGGCTACCGCAGCAATGGCTGGCGCCCCCCCTCTATGGTTGCGTGCTCATCGGTGGCGGGAGCCGGCGCATGGGACAGCCCAAACACCTCCTGGAGCGCGAGGGGCGCACCTGGCTGGAATCTCTGGCTTCTGTGCTGGGGCAGCAGTGCCAGGAAGTAGTGATCAGTGGGGCAGGGGAGGTGCCGCCCTCTCTCGCCGCACATGCCCGCGTCCCCGATGCACCGCGGCTGCCCGGCCCCCTGGGCGGCATCCTCTCGGTGATGCGCTGGGCGCCCCATGCCTGCTGGCTGGTGTGCGCCTGCGACATGCCGGCCTTCTCTCCCCAGGCCATGCAATGGCTGCTGAGCGAGCGCGTCCCCGGGGTATGGGCCGCCTTGCCGCAGCTGCCGGAAAGCCGCGGGGTGGAGCCCTTGGGCGCCTACTACGACCGCCGGGCCCGGCCGCTGCTGGAGCAGATGGCGGCGCGCCAGGACTATCGCCTGTGCAATCTCGCCACCCATGGCAAGGTGATTTCACCGCGCGTGCCTGAGGCCCTGAGGGAGGCCTGGCGCAACATCAACAGCAGGGCAGAGTTGCTGGGCACATAAAGAAGGGGTCTGAATGCAGGATCAGCGGAGCAGTTACTAAGACAAACGATATCGTTTGTTTTAGTAAACCCTCCCCCAAACCTCACCGCTCCATCCCGGCATCCAGACCCCGATACTGTATTTTGCCCCTTTGAGAAAAGGGCTATGTCTCTATTGCAGGCGCTCGATGCCCAGAGACTTGAGCACATACTTCTCGAAAATATGCTCCGAAGTGCCGGTTTTCATCTTGCGCAGGAAATATTTTTCGAAGGCCACCTTGGCAACGTGGACCCACTTGCCCTTCTTCATCCAACTCACGTTGCGCGGCGGGATCTGGGGGAGGGCGACGAAGGCCACACCTTCATCACCCAGGTCGGCCAGGCAGATGGCATTCCAGGTGCCGCGGTGGGAGGGTTCCTTGCCGGCGATGACATCCTTGATGTTGTGCACGATGGCGGTGACCATACTCTCGATCATGTAGCCGGTCTTGGGCGCACCGGTGGGCACCGGGGTCTGCTCCACGGGCGGAATGGCGATGCAGACGCCGGCCGAGTAGATGTTCTGATGCGTTGGATTGCGCTGAAATTCATCCACCATGACGAAGCCGCGGGGATTGCAGATCTCCTTCACGGCGGCGACTGCTTCCACACCCTTGAAGGCGGGCAACACCATGGAATAGGAGAAGGGCAGTTCGTGCTCTTTGATGACCTCGCCATTGTCGTTGTGTTCAGCCACAAACATGGTGCCGTCTTCCACGCGGCTGATCTTGGCGTTGGTGATCCACTTGATATGGTGCTGGCGCAATTCCGATTCCATCATGCCCTTGGAATCGCCGACGCCGCCCAGACCAAGGTGGCCGATGTAGGGTTCGGAAGTGACGAAGGTGATGGGCACCTTGTGACGCAGCTTGCGGCGCCGCAGGTCGGTATCCAGGATGAAGGCGTATTCGTAGGCGGGACCGAAACAGCTGGCCATCTGCGCCGCGCCGATCACCACAGGACCGGGATTCTTGAGAAACTCCTGGTAGTCATGCCAGGCGTCCTCGGCATGGTCGGTGGTACAGATGGATTTGGTGAAACCCGTGGTGGGGCCGAGCCCTTCGATTTCTTCGAAGGCCAGCTTGGGGCCGGTGGTGATGACCAGATAGTCGTAGTCCACGCTCTCGCCATTGGCCAGCTGCAGGCAGTTGTGTTCGGGGTCGATCTTGCTCACCATCTGGGCGATGAAATTGATGCCTTTTTTCTCCACATAACGGCGGATGGGAATGGAAATGGCGTCCCGGTCGCGCCAGCCCACCGCCACCCAGGGATTGGAGGGTACGAACTGGAAATGTTCACTGCCGTTGATCAATGTCACCTGGTGCTGTTTGCCCAGGACCGCTTTCATTTCATAGGCCGCGGGCATCCCGCCCGTCCCCGCTCCGAGTATCACCACATGCGCCATCTGTTTTTCTCCCGATCTGAATCTGAAGGTATATTGTGCCAATCATCTTCCACATTGGCGGCTATCACAAGGCATTGATATTGCGAGAGTCGTGCCAATCCCTATGCCTGAGTTGGCTTGTCGGGTATGTGGCTGATGTATAACAAATTTCCTATCGTATCTGCTTGCCGGCCATCATTCAGGTGTTGCCCGGTATGACATGATTGTCTATTTTTCAAAGAAATAGCTAAAATGGACTGCCATTTATGGCAGTTTTTTATGATGACAAACCCTCCAATCAAAGCGAGCAAGATCGACCCCAGGCTGGTGGGTGAATTGCTGGAATGTATCGACCATCCCGCCATCGCCCTCAGTACCGATTATGTGATTCTGGCGGCCAACCGCAAGTATCGCGAGATCTACAGCGGCAGCTTCGAGGTGGGCCGCAGCCGCTGTTACGAGGTCTCACACCGCTATACCGTCCCCTGTGACCAGGCCGGTGAAAGCTGTCCACTGAAGAACTGCCTGGAAAGTGGCGGTCTGCAGCGTGTCCTGCATCTGCATCATACGCCGAGTGGTCAGGAGCATGTGGATGTGGAGACACGTCCCGTCCATGACCAGCAGGGCAATATCCTCTATTGCGTGGAGGTCCTGCGCCACAGCCGCGTGGCCAGCGTCAGCCCTCTGAGCGAAGGGCTGGTAGGGCGCTCGCCGGCCTTCAACCGCATGCTGGAACTGGTGCAGCGCGTGGCGCCGAGAAACACCTCGGTGCTGTTGCTGGGCGAGTCGGGCACCGGCAAGGAGCTGGCGGCGCGCGCCATCCACGAGGCCAGCGGGCGGGCCGCTGCCGGTGCCGCACTGGTGCCCGTGGAGTGTTCAGGCTTGTCGGAGGGGCTTTTCGAGAGCGAGCTGTTCGGCCATGAAAAGGGCGCCTTCACCGGCGCCCACAGCCGCAAGACCGGCCTCGTCGAGGCCGCCTGCGGCGGCACCCTGTTCCTGGACGAGGTGGGTGATATCCCCCTCAATCTCCAGGTCAAACTGCTGCGCCTCCTGGAAACAGGCGCCTTCCGCCGGGTCGGCTCCACCGAACCCATGCGCGCGGACTTCCGCCTGGTGTGCGCCACCCACCGCGACCTGAAGGCCATGGTGGCCGCGGGGGAATTCCGCGAGGATCTCTATTACCGCATCAACACCTTTCCCATTCGCATCCCGGCGCTGCGGGAGCGCATGGAGGATTTGCCGCTGCTGGTGGAATCCTTGCTCAAGCGCCTGGAGAGCGAACATCCCTTGCGCCTGCACCCAGAGACACTGCGCCTGCTGAGACGCTATGAGTTTCACGGAAATATCCGCGAGCTGAGAAACATCCTGGAGTGGGCCAGTGTCATGGCCGACGATGGCCTGATCCGGCCGCAGCATCTGCCGGACTACGTGCGTCACGAACTGCAGCGCCATGAAAGTGGATCAGCATCAGATGAGTGCGTGATGCTCGATGGCGAACAGACGGTCCTGAGCCTGAAGGCAATAGAGCAACGTTACCTACAGCAACTGATAGGGCGCTTTGGCGGTGACAAGCGCACACTGGCCCAGGCATTGGGCATCAGCGAAAGGACGTTGTACCGCAAGCTTGGGAGACAAAGAGAGTAAAAGAGAGTACGGGTATTGACGGGGTAAACGCATTTGTTAGTGCGCATAATGTATATTATGTCAAATAATGTGATTGGCTGCCTTGATCCATATTGAAGATCTCGGGCGTGCCATAGCGGCTGATAGCCTCCTCAAGCGCCTCTACACAAGGATCGGCGTCCATGCTGTTCGATACCCGCCATTCTTCAGCAGAAACACCCTTCAGCTAGTAATACACGGTGGCGCGATTGAGATCCAGCAACTGACACTGGCGGGTCACAGGCAATGAATGCGTCCGG
>CAYRLE010000047.1:0-5145 GCA_964425105.1 uncultured Gammaproteobacteria bacterium
CGAACTGCAGGATCCGCAATTGCCGCCGCTCTGCACCGTCACCAGGCGTAGTACTGATCTCCTCCAGAGAGTTCAGCACAACGCCTAGTGAATTCTTCATGTCGTGAATGGTGGATGCCAGCAGGTCGGTGAACTGTACAGTTCGGCCTGAATCAAGGCTGATCTCTCGTGGTGTCGAAGCCATTTCAAGCGGCATGGGATTTCATGACCCTGTCGAAGCGCTCCTGCAACTGCTGCAGTGCCGTGTCTCTGGGCACGCTTTCCCTGACCGTCTCCAGACAGCGGCGCACCAGGCCCACATGGTGCTCGTCGCGGCCGTGTTTCTCCATATATTTCAGCAGTACCATGGCGGTGTTCATATTGATGGTCTTGTTGGCCGGCAGATCCTGCAGGGCCTCTTCGAAAAGGCTGATGGCCTCTTCCAGCTTGCCCTCCTGGACCAGGCGCACGCCCCGGTTGTTGAGTTTGACCACTTTGTCGCGGCTGTCGGAAATGAGTTGGCGGCCCTCCTCCTCCATGCCCATTTCGGCAAAGGTCTCCTGCACCCGGCACAACAGCGCTTCATCTTCGTGATGATTACGCACTAGGTCCTTGATGAGTTCGGTGCCCCGGGCCGGGTCGCCATTGCTCATACAGGCCTTGGACATTTCCAGCACCAGGTCCGTGGAGAACTGCCCCCCCGACTTCTCGAACAGCTGACAGGCTGCCTGATAGGCCTGATTGGCCTCTTCTTCGCGATTGAGGCAGGTGAACACCGTGTTTTCCGCCAGGGCGGCATGGAGAGCGGCCTGCTCGTCGTTGGGGAAATCCTTGCGCAGCTTTGCCAGTACCCGTAGGGCATCTTTCTTGGCCGAGGTATGAATCATGGCTCTGGCCTGATTCGTATAATTGGCCGGCGTTTTGTACACCGAGTGCTCGCCCAGCCTGACCGCCTTCTTGAAGGCCCGTGCAGCCGTTTCGTGATCATTGCGTTTCAGTGCCAGTTCCCCCAATGCCATCTGGCGAAGAATCGCCTTGGGGGAGAGTTGAACTGCCGCCTGAAGAGATGCCTGGGCCTTTTCACTCTCGCCGAGTTCCACCAGTGTCCTGGCCAGCCAGTCGTAGGCTTCCATGCTGTGCTTGTTTTCTTCGATGATGGCCTGGAAACACTGCCGCGCCTCCTCAAAACGTCCGCTATGATAATAGACTTTGCCCAGTCCCAGCCTGGCCCAGGGGGTGCCGCGGCCGGCCATGATTTCTTCATAGTGGGCCTCTGCCTCCTGGTAGCGCCCCAGCTGCAGACACAGTTCACCTTTGAGTTTCTGGAATTCCCGGATGTTCTTGGGCTGGCTGCGGATGCGTTCATCGCAGACCCGGATGGCCTGCGCCAGTTTGCCTTTCTGCACCAGATCGTCCAGTTCCTTGAGGTCGCTCTTTTTGAGCATGACCTTCTCCAGGCGCTGCCGCAGGGTATCTTTGTTGAAAGGCTTGGAAAGATAGTCATCGGGGTAGTATTCCACCGCCCCCATGACCATCTGCATGGTGTTCTCCGCGGTCAGCATCATGAAGACCGTCGAAAACTGTATGAGATTCCTGTGCTTGGCCTCTTCCAGGATCTGCTGGCCATCCTTGCCGTCACCCAGGTTGTAGTCACAGAGGATAACGTCGTAGTGCCCACGCTCCATGAGCCTGAGGGCATCCTTGGCATTGGCCGCTGTATCGATGTGCCCCACCCCATAGGATTCCACCATGTGGCGCAGCATGCTGCGCATGTCCCCGAAATCATCGATGACAAGAAATCTTTTGTGGCTGAAATCAACCAGAGGCTTGCGGGGGATTTTCATAGCTTTTCTGTATCCGGCTCATCGATTACCTGGTGCTCATGCCCTGAGCAAGTGAGGTATCGTTTTTCAATCCTGAAAAACAGGATGCAAAGGCAGATGGGATACTGCCGCAGCAGCAGGGGATCTCCCCGGACGTATTCGGCCCTTCCTGGGAGATATATCGGATATTTGGGGGGGAAACCTTAGAGCTTGTTGTCGGTCGGCATAGGAGGCCAATTCAATGGGGACGGGTAACTCCGGGGGAAACCGCAAAGGCTGAGAAGGGCTGTTTCCTGCCCGGCAAAGCTCCTCCTCCTTTGGGGAAGGAAGGGCGAGAGTTGCTGGGAGGGTTCAGTCCTCGAGGGTGAAACCGACCTTGACAGTAACCTGCCAGTGGGCGACCTTGCCTTCTTCGATGTGGCCGCGGGTGCTGATGACCTCGAACCAGCGCATGTGGCGGACACTCTGCGCCGCACGCTCGATGGCATTTTCAATGGCTTCTTCCATTGAGTTGGGTGACGAACCGGTCAACTCGATGAGCTTGTAGACATGCTGGCTCATGGACAATTCCTCCCAGTGGATTTTATCCAAGATATATACCATGTCTCCTTGCCAGTCAAACTGCAACACGATATTTTCAGCGCTGGTGGTGAACCCGGTCACGGGGATGACAGAAGGTCCTGCTGATTTCATCGGCGGGACAAGGCTTGCTGAGTAGATAGCCTTGGGCCTCGTCGCATTGGTGGCGGCGCAGAAAATCCAGCTGCTGCCCGGTTTCCACCCCCTCTGCGGTGACGCTCAGCCCCAGGCTGTGGGCCATGGCGATAATGGCCTTGACGAGACTGGCATCGCTTTCCTTACTGTCCAGGCGGTTGATGAAGGTGCGGTCGATCTTCAGGGAACTGACAGGAAAGCGCGTCAGGTAGTGGAGCGAGGCATAGCCGGTGCCGAAGTCGTCGATGGCGATATGGAACCCCATCTCTTTGAGTTGCCGCAGCAGTTCGATGGTGGTCTCGAAATCCTCGATGACCAGGTGCTCAGTAACTTCGAGACGAATCTCGTTGCTGTGCGGGTCCAGATCCAACTCACGCAACACGTTTCCCATCATGGAGAGCAGATAGTCGCTGCTGAACTGGCGTACCGAAAGATTGATGGACACGGAATCGATGCCGACCCCGGCAGCCCGCCACTCCTGGTATTGCTGGCAGGCTTGGCGAAACACCCATTCACCTACCGGGATGATAAGGCCGGTTTTTTCCAGGATGGGAAGAAACTTGGCTGGACTGATGAGCCCCTTGTGGGGATGCTGCCAGCGAATCAGGGCTTCCACCCCCACCAGGCGATTGTCGTCGATGGTGTACTGGGGCTGGTAATACAGTTCAAACTCATCACGCTTCAGGGCGTGACGTAGCTCGTTTTCCAGTTTCAGCCATTCGCTTGCCGCCAGGTTCATTTCTTCGGCATAGAATTTGTAATTGCCCTCGCCCAACTGTTTGGCGTGATGCATGGCGGTATTGGCATGCTTGATGAGTTCTTCATCGCTGCTGCCATCATAGGGATACATGCAGATGCCAATGGCGCTGGAGATAAAAATCTCCTGCTGATCGATGGCGAATGGCTCGGCCAGTGCATTCCTCAGGATCTCCAGCGCTGCATTGACTTCTTCCGCCGAGCGCAGGTCTGTCAGCATCATGATGTATTCATCGCCCCCGAACCTGGCCACCGTGTCGCTGTCCCTGACGCAGGATTCCAGGCGCGTTGCCACCGCATGCAATAGCTGATCGCCGGCCGCCTGCCCCAGGGTCTCGTTGATCAGCATGAAACGATCCAGATCGATGACCACCACGGCCAGCAGGGTGTTGTCACTGCGGGCACGCACAATGGACTGTTTCAGGCGGTCGGTGAAGAGCAGCCGGTTGGGCAGACCGGTCACCGCATCATACTGTGAGATCCTGATCAGCTGTCTGCTTTGATGGGTCAACCGCTGTTGCAAGGCCTCGTTGATCTGACGCAGTTCGGTATTGGTGTGTCTGATTTCCTGTTCGAGTTGTTCTTTCTCAAGCAGCAGGTCGCGGAACTGGAAGGCCTCGCGCAGGTTGCGGCGCAGTTCCTCGGCATCCCAGGGTTTGATGAAATACTTGTAGGCCGCGCCTTCGTTGATGGCTTGGCTTAGTACCTTGACGTCGCTGCAGGCAGTGAGCAGGATGCGCACGGTATTGGGGTGTGCCTGCCTGATCTGACCAAGCAGTTCACTGCCACTGATGTCGGGCATATCCTGCTCGCTGACCACTACCCCCACGTCTTTTTGCTTGACTATGTTCAGGGCTTGGCGGCTGGTCGCCGCAGTCAGGATCTCATAGCCTTCGTTTCGCAGCTGTTCCATGAGGGTCTGCAGGACCAGCGGCTCATTATCGATCAACACTAATGTTCGCATCGGTCTATAGGTCATCAAAGATCGCTTACTTTAAGGGCATTGTGTTGCGCCGCGATTATTTGCGGCATGGTGCGTGATATTCGAAAATATAACCGGAGGTCTGCTCGTGCAGCCGGTCGGGACGTTCTTCCATGAGGGTCTGTTGCAGGCAGCAGTGCAGCTGCAGCACCCCCTTGCCGTCCCACTCGATCCCGCAACGCCGCGGCTGGGCGGCATGGCCCCAGTGCCGCGTGCCGGGAATGGACGCCCCGGGGGGCGTCGCCGAAGAAGAACCCATCGCACGGACGACGGCGGCAGCGTCCATACCGCCTCCCTGGATCGCCTGGTCTTCCAAAATGACCCAGTTGTAGCGCCTGATTCCTTGGCTCAGTTCGGCGACCGCCTGGGCGCCGTCCGCGAGATGGGTGATACCTTGAAAACTCTTCTCGCTGAGGGCGTGCAGCAATGCGGCCAAACCTTGCCTTTTGCCAACGACGAGTATGTTCATGCCACGTCCTGCAGGACCCTGGCGGCAGTGCGCCCCTCGTAGAGTGCGTCATGCAGCCGCTCATCGATATCGATCCAGCAGGCCACTGTCAGCACCTTGCCGATGCGCTGTGCCTTTTTGTCGGCGAATCGTTTGATGGGCACGCCGGCCTTTATCATGAGGCGCTCCAACGCCACGCTGGTGACGGTGACATAGCTGCGGATGTGGTGGCGGACCGCGTAGTCATAGGCTGCCCGTAGCATGGAGAATGTCACACCATTGAGGCTGGCCTGAGCCGTGGAGGATCCATCCCTGGGCTGCACCGCAAAGCGGCTCAGTTCCCAAACGGCAGGGTCCTGGGGCGCCGCCTCACCCCGCAGCAACTGGGGAAAGGTGTCCTTGAGCATATAGGGGCCGGTGGTAGGCAGCAGGCGCCAGCACCC